>CAUZOB010000001.1:0-79736 GCA_963581185.1 Planctomycetota bacterium
CGGATCTGCTGCCAGGCCTGCTCGTCGTAAAGACCCGGATCTGAAAGGCGGTCATTGAGTTCCACCAGGACCTGGCTGATCAATGCCAGTCCCACGTCCGTGCCGTCGTCATTCAGTGCAGCCAGGATCCTGGTCCTCGTACCAGCAGCGAACTTTCCCCAGACCTGCTTGCCCGGATTGGGCTCGTCCCTGGCCGCCTCGCTGGCCAGCTCTTGCAGGAATCCCGGCCAGTCCCTGACCTCGGAGCGGTGAATACCAGTCGCTCGCTGCTCGGTCATTGAGAGCGGAGCGAAAGCTAGCATCAGCAGTGTGATCAGGATCAACAGGATCCAGAGCACCCGGGAAGCAAAAGCTTCCCGAAAGGAGTCACGGATAATGGCCAGGTAAGGTCGCATCGCTTAACTCGTTCGAATCGAATCTGAATTACCTGGTTCCGCTGGCAGGTCTGCTTCCACGTCCAGTTCCGCGGATCCGGGGTCTTGGTCCGCCGCGTCAGGCTGGTCCGACGGGTCATCATCCAGCTGGTCGATGATGTCAAGAAAGGCACCTTCGAGCGTGGCCCGCGGGTGAGAGATCTGCTTGATGCTTATCTCGCGTTGTCGAAGCATGTCGACGCACTTATCCAATTCTGACTGGTCATCAATCCGTATACGGATTTCCTGCAGGCCGCTGGCCAGCGTGGTTATCTGCTCGACCGGGCTGTCTGCCAGGGCCTCTTCAATCAGCGACTTCTGGCCCGCGACCGTCAGGCTGCGGATACGGCTATCGACATTTGTTATTTCCTCAATCGTTCCGATCCGCCGCAACTTGCCCTTGGCCATGATCGCCACCCGGTCACAGACCAGCTCGATCTCCTGCAGCAAGTGGCTGTTCACGAAAATCGTTTTACCCTCATCTTTCAGCTCCTGAAGGATGGCCCGCATTTCCGTACGACCGACCGGGTCCACGCCATCGGTCGGTTCGTCCAGGATCAGTAACTCCGGATCATGAATCATCGCCTGGGCCAGGCCGAGTCGTTGCATCATTCCCTTGGAGTAGTTTTTCACTGGAGTCGTACCCCAGCTGTTCAGGCCCACCCTGTCCAGCAGGGCTGGTATCTTGTTGCGGATTTCGTGCCGCGAAAGATTGCTCAGGCCACCGTAATATTCCAGCGCCGTGTTGCCAGTCAGGTGGTGAGGGATCCGATGGTTCTCTGGCAAGAAGCCAACACTCTTGCGACCCGCTCGCTTTCCGGCCGCCGTTCCCAACAGGAATGCCTGGCCGCCCGACTTGCGAACAATACCCAGCAGGATCTTGATCAACGTTGTCTTGCCGGCACCATTGGGTCCGAGCAAACCAAAAATCGAGCCAGTGTCGACTTCCAGGCTGACGCCCCTCAAGGCAGCCACGGACCGCCGGCGGAAGAGACCACTCTTGAAAGTCTTATGCAGATCCTCAATCTGGATTGCCTTGCCGTTCATCTGTCTTTCCAGCCCACGATGCGTTCAGTATCTATCAGTCAAGTTCAAGTTCAGATCCATCTCGTCGACCGTACAGCGGCGGCCGCTGGCCTGATCTACTTTCGCTTGCGAAGCCGCACGTGCAATTCCAGGGCCGTGATCGTGCGGGGCTGATCAGAGGCATCGGAACGGGATTTCATTTTCAGAACTGCCTGGTTATGACCAGGCTTGAGGATACCTGGCTCGACCGCTGCAACCAGCCGTCCCGGCTTGTCCTCGACAAGGTATTCAATCGAAACACCGTTGAGTGTGACAGCCAGCACGTCGTTGGGCTGCAGATTCTCCACCAGCATCTGCATCGTGATCTGGGCGTCGTCGGGCAACTGTTCGCCGACACGGATCGTCGCCTGCAGACCCTTGCCACTGGGTAAGGCCGCTGGCAAGACGCAGTGCAACCAGTTGTATTGATAGGCTCGTTGCGGTCGCCCGCGATCGGCAGCAAACATCCAGTAGGATTGGCCGGCGCGCAGCGTGTCCGGGCTACCGAGTTGTTTCAGCAGCGTGGCCATGTAGGGGCCAGTTGCCTCGCTGTTGTTCCGCGTGTGGGGGAACCAGTTGAACAGGTAGATGCCATCAGCACCTTGCTGCCAGTAGTTGAGGGCCAGGCCGGTTGCCAGTTCGGCAGGGATCGGGCTGTACTTGCTGGGCCAGCCATACAGACAGGGATAGACATGGACCTTCCTGCGGCCGGCCAGCTGTCTGAATTCCTCAATCTCGATATCCATCACGCCGCTTCCCAGTGTGACAATGTCGACCAGCCCCTGCTTGATCCAGGTCGCCACGTCGTAACCATCCTTCTGGCAGGAGACGAGGCTCTCATTGACTCGGACAGCCAGCTGAATGGGCCGGCCCCGCTGTTTGCCGCGGGCGTTGAGGTGGCGCCGCACTCGCTGCAGCAACTCGGTCAGCAGAACTGCATTTTCCGACTCGTGACCGGGCAGGAAATACGGCGCACTGCGCAAGAAGTCGATTTCCAGGCCGTCAAAGTCGTACTTTTCGAAGAGTTCCACGATCACCCGGTACTTCAGCTCGCGGACTTCAGGGATCGCAAAATTCAGAGCGGTTTTGAAACTGGTGACCCCGCCGTACTGTTTCTCCCCAATCAGCCAATCCGGGTTTTCGACCTTGTAGGTTGGCATTTCATCGGGGATGAACGAATCGTGAATGTCGTTGATGCGAAAGCTGTAAAAGATATCGATCCCACGCTTGCGGGCTTCCTCCACAACAACTCTGGGCGGGTCGTGCCCCTCCTCGATCCACTTGTCGATATAGGTCCGCGGCGTGCCGGTCCGGGCTCCCGTTCGCTCCAGCACCTTGCTGTCATAGTTGGCGGTGTTACCACCGGCACCGTCGCACCAGAAGAGTGCATCGACGTGACTCTCCTGTAATGGTCCAAACAGGTTTTCAAGCCACTGCTGCAGGTCGCCGTCGGCATCTTTGGCAACGGCATGGCCATCACAATTGAAGATCACCCGGTAGGGTTGCCGGGGTTTGCGTTTTTCCACCGCAGTGAGTTCTGCCGGTGTAACAACAGAGAGTGCCAGGATCGAGAGGATCAGAAGAGAGATCCGAGGCCGGTTTATCTGCATGTTATGGATTCCGATAAGGTGATGCGACAGCTGTGGTTGAAAGTGTAGCAAACAAGCTGCCCACATTCGCCGCCCCATCGCGACAGCAGTAGCGGGGTGCGATTGCCGTCCCTGGTATGCCCGTTCAGGGTAATTTTGGTGGCTCGATTTGAAGCGGCTCGCCGCTGAGTGACTTGAGGAATGCCACCAGCGCATCGATTTCCGAGAAGCTGCGGTCCACCAGAGCTTCTACATCCAGGGCGAGTCCCTCCGGTCCACGCCGCGGAACACCCCGATAGTAATACTGGACCACGTCAAACAGCGTTGCCTGCGAGCCGTCGTGCATGTAGGGGCCTGTGCCGGCGACCTCGCGTAGCGACGGCGTGCGAAACTTGTAGAGGTCCTGGCGCTTTCCAGTCACGGCACCCCGGCCCCTGTCGCCACGTCCGACACCGAGCCGGTAGAACCTGTCGTCACTTAGTAGAGGACCGTGGTGACAGCGAATACAACCAGCGTCTCCTACGAAAAGCTCAAGGCCCGTTTGAGCTGCGGCAGAAAGTGCCGACTTGTCACCGGCCAGGTACCTGTCCAGCGGCGATTTGCGCGTTATCAAGGTGCGCTGGAATGCTGCCAGGGCACGGCCGATATCCTGCTTGTTGAGTGGTCGGCCAAAGACCTGCCGAAATCGGCCGGCATAGCCATCGATTCCTGACAGCTCCTTGACCAGCTCATCGAGATCCTGGTCCATTTCCAGCGGGGACTGGATTGGGATCAGTGCCTGTTGTTCCAGGCTGCTGCTGCGACCATCCCAGAAAAGAGACTTGTGCAGGCCGACATGCAGCAGCGAGGGGGTATTGCGTGGCAGGAGCTTTCCGCCTGGTCCCTCTGCCCGTCGTCTGCCGTCGGCGAACATCTTGTCCGTGCGGTGACAGCTTGCACAGCTGACTCGATTGCTTCCGGACAGGCGTGGATCGAAGAATAGCAGTTTACCCAGCTCAATTTTCTCGGCTGAGCTGGGATTGGATGTCGATGCCGGTAGTTTTTCTGGGATCGGCGCCAGTTGTTTCTTGGGGCTGGCAGCGGGCTGTTCTGCGAGGCTGGCGCAGATCGACAAGGCCAGAGCGATGCTGACGGTGGACAGAAATACCAGGCGTAACGACATGATGTGCACCTCCGCCCCAGACTTCAATCGACTTGAGTTACAGCTGGCACGAGCGGAAACAGTCGGCATATCGGTATCAACGGTCCGACTGCTGATGTGGTATCATTTTGGTACTCAGTTATTGTACTGTGAATCACCTGCCGCGCTCTGGAGTACGCCCCGCCCCATGAGTGATTCTGGATCCTTCCACGCCTTTCTCCTGTTTGCCGCATTTCTGCTGGCAATCGCTACCTCCGCTCCAGCTGCAGCCGAAGGGCCGCTGCTGGAAAGCGACATACTGCCAATCCTGACCAAGAACTGTATGGGTTGCCACGGCGGCCTGCGAAAAAATGGTGGACTCGATCTGCGTACCGTGCCTGCCATGCTTGCCGGGGGCGAATCCGGACCGGCCCTGGTTGCCGGTCAAGCTCATGCCAGCACCCTTTGGAAGCGGATTGAGTCGGATGAAATGCCCGAGGGGGACGATCGGGAGAAACTGACGGAGAAACAAAAGCTGGCTATTAAGGCCTGGATTGATGCCGGGCTGCCAACCCTTTCGGCGCTGCAGGAGACGATTGATCCGCTGCTGCCAAGTGACAAGGAACACCCGCCGCTGGAAGTTGCCGCAGCGATCGACCAGCACCTCGACCGCTTCCTGGCAGCAGCTGACTTGAAGGCTGTTGGGGGCAGCGACGATGACGAGTTTCTCAGGCGTATTTACATCGACCTGACTGGCCGGATTCCCACGGCGGAAAAGGCGATGGAGTTTCTCGACAGCGATCAAGCGGATAAACGAGCTCAGTTGATTGATGAACTGCTGGAGACACCCCAGTTTGGTCAGCACTTTGGCCGTACCTGGCGAGATTGGATCTGTCCGCCCGAATTGCCATCCACTGGAAATGCGGGAGCGAAGCCTCATGGCCAGGCACGAAATTTCGGTGACTGGATCGGAAAAAAACTTGTCGCCGGTGAGTCCTGGGACAAAATCACCCGCGATATCCTCACGGTCCAGGGCTCGATCAATGACAATCCGCAGGTGATTTTCTTTGGCCTGGTGGGAACGGGCGGGAACATGACGGCCGACGGAACTGGCAGGGCCGTGGCGTCGATATTCATGGGAGTCCAGCTGCAATGTGCCCAGTGCCACGACGATCCGTATCGCGACTGGGCGCAACAGGAACACTGGGCACTGGCGGCCTTCTTCGGCCGTTCCGACGGCGACTTCACAAAAATCGAGATCGGCAAGGGTCAGAGTAACACGGCTGGCGAGATCAACATCTCCCCGGCCGCTTTCAAGAATGCCGGGACGACCGTGCTGGCGGAGTACCTGCGCAGCGAGGCAGCTTACGAGGCACAGCAGATCGATGACCTGCGCGTGCCACTCGTCGACTGGCTGACGGCCGCAGACAATCCCTACTTTGCCAGGAGCTTTGCCAATCGAAGCTGGTACCAGTTTTTCGCACGCGGCATCGTCAACCCAATCGATGACTTCCGCAGGCTGAACCCCCCCTCGCATCCTGGCCTGATGAAGCTGCTGGCGGGTGAGTTTGTCGCCTCGGGATTCAACGTCAAGCACCTGATCCGCTGTATCTGTAACACCCAGGCCTATCAACGAACCAGCTCGGCCGATGCCGACCTGGACGAGATCACTCGCAAGGCCCTGACAACCGCCTTTGGCCGTATGCCGATGAAAGTGATGACGGCCGATACGCTGCTTGATTCGCTCAAGCTGGCTTACGGCGACGACAAGATGGACCTGCGTGGTGGAGATACTGTCAACACGACCGGCATGGCAGCCACGATTGCCGATGAGCTGGTGGAATTTCAACGCAGGTTTGGGACCAATGAAGAGGATGCCACCGACTTTACCCACGGTGTCGCCCAGATGCTGACGATGATCAACCACCCACGGTTGCTGGCTGGCAGCACGGCGCTCGATGAATTCCTCAAGAATTCTCCTCAGGCCACGCCGGCAGAGACGATCCAATGGTTGTACTTGCGGTCCCTGTCCCGGCGACCGGGCAAGGAAGAACTTTCGGAAGCAACGGAGTATGTGGCCAAGTGGCAGGAACCGGCGGAGGCCTACATTGGTGTGCTCTGGATGCTGATAAACCGCAGCGAGTTCATTTTTATCCGTTAGCAGGGCTGAAGTGTAATGCAGTTCAGGAGAGTAGCATGATGCGAGCTTTTGACTCACGACTCCAACGTCGCGATTGGTTGCGGCTGTCCGCGGCCGGCATGCTGTCCGGCGTGAGTGTCCCCTGGTTTGAGTCGCTGGCCGATGCAGCAATCAAGCGGCCGCGAGGCAAGTCCTGCATTCTGCTCTGGATGGACGGCGGCCCCAGCCAGCAGCATACGTTTGACCCCAAGGAGAAGGGGGAATTCAAGTCCACGCAGACGTCGGTCCCTGGCATCCAGATCGTCGAGCAATTGCCTCAACTCGCTCAGTTGATGGACGACCTGGTGCTGGTCCGATCGATGACCACGGAAATCAATGGCCATTACGATGCCAAGTACTTTCTGCATACAGGCCACAAGCGAGTCACAGCTTTTGAGCACCCCGCGGTCGGCTGCCTGGCCTCGTCACAGATCGGCTTGCCCGATGATGACATGCCAGCTTTTGTCACAATTGATGCCGGCTATGACCGGCCCGATGGCGGCCGACTGTATCGCAGTGTGCCCGCCTACCTGGGTCCAAAACATGCACCGCTGGCAGTCCATGATCCTGAACAGGGCCTGGAAAACCTGGTGCCGAACGGGGATCGGCTCGACGCTCGCCTGGCACTGCTGGCCGGAAGTGAACGTCGTTTTGCCAGGCGGTACGCGCTGCCAGGTGTGAATGCCAAGCAGGCCGCTTTCGAAAAGGCAGTTCGGCTGATGCGTTCCCAGCGAGCCAGGGCATTTTCCCTGGATGAAGAAACAACCAGTACGCGAGAAATGTACGGCGATCACAAGTTCGGAAAATCATGCCTGCTGGCTCGCCGACTCGTCGAAGCAGGTGTCTCCTTTGTCGAGGTCGTCCACCGGGGTTGGGATGATCACAATGGCGCTGCCAGGCCGATCGCAGCACGGGCTCCCTGGATGGATGCCGGCATGTCTGCTCTCATCCGTGACCTCAAAGTGCGGGGTATGCTCGAGGATACAGTCGTCGTCTGGATGGGTGAGTTTGGTCGCACACCGGGGGATGGTAACGGTCACTTTTGTACGGCCTGGAGTAGCGTGTTTGCTGGCGGTGGACTGCAGACCGGCCAGGTGGTCGGCAAGACCAGCGAGGGGACCAGTAATCCGGGTGCCGAGGTTGCCGATCGCCCCGTCACGTCGCCGGATTTCATGGCCACACTCTGCCAGGCCATTGGGATCGATATCCACCAGGATCTAATGGCACCCGGTCAGCGACCGGTCCCGCTGGTGGAGAAGACGGCCAAGCCAATCGTGGAAATACTGGGATAACAGCAATGCTGCGACCGATTTTCTCATCGCCCGGTATGCTGCTGGCCAGCATGCTTGCCTGCCTGGCACTCGACCTTCAGGCAACTGCTGAGGAGATTCCCTATCGCCGGGCCGCCAGCATGGCAGAAGCAGTCGAGCGAATCGAAGAACTGGGTGGGACCGTTCGATACCTGGCAGCTGAACAGGAGTGGCTGGAAGTTGACCTTCAGTTTGCCGGTGCAAAGCTTCGTGATGAACATCTCAAGTACCTGCAACTGCTGGAGAATGTCGATACGCTGCGTCTTAAGCAGTCATCCATCACTGACAGGGGACTGTCCCGTCTCAAGAAGATCACCACGCTACGACGCCTGTTCCTCGATCAGACCGCCATTACCGACAACGGCCTGAAATACCTGGCCGCCTTGCCCAGGCTGGAATACCTCAGCCTGTATGGGACCTCAGTCAGCGATCAGGGCCTGCAGCAACTGGCCACTCTGACCACGCTCAGACAGCTGTTTGTTGGCAAGTCCGGGGTGACTGAGGAGGGTGTTGCTACGCTGCAAGCCGCCTTAACGGATGTTCGGATCCTGCCGGACCGTGGCGCTGATCGGGAGCGAGCCGAAGCGTTCCTGGCTACCGCCCGCACGCTGCTGACAGATGCCGAACAACAACTGGCGACAGCTGAGAAGGAATTCAACGACTTGAATCCACGCAAGGATGAGCTGAAGAAAGACCAGGAGGCGACAAAAAAAGCGTCGGACGAGGCCAAGGTGAATGCAGACAAGCTGAAGAAACAGAGTGACGAGGCGGCCCAGCGAGTCGAAGAAGCACAAAAACAGGCACAGCTGGCAGCCCAGCAAGCCAGTGATAAACCCGATGATGAACAGCTCCAGCTGACATTGAAAGAAAAACTGGCAGACCAGGCAGCTGCTGAGAAGAGTGCTCTGGAAGCTGCCGCGGCAGCGGATCAAGCCAAGCAGCAGGCAGAGGCAGCGAAGGCCAAAGCCGATGCCGCCAACAGCCTCTCAACTCGGGTTGCCAAGGTCGCCGAAATCCACGGACAGGCGCAGAAAGTCCTTGCCGGAGCCAAGCTGCGGCTGCAGTATGCCGAGCGTGAACTACAGCAGGCCAACTAGGTCAGCCCATCAGGGGGGATCCCTGGCAGGAGTCGAACCTGTAACCTCTGGCTTCGAAAGCCAGCACTCTGTGCAAGTCAGCCAGGGGGACCAGCGGGGTGTGAGTGAAGAGTTCAGTTTAATCGCCTCCAGTACAGATACTTAGAGAAGCAGAGAATCCAGTGGTTATGCGTTGTTTTGTTCTCCCTCTGTTACTTGGGCTGGTTGCTACTGCGACCTGTACAGCCCAGCTTCCTCCCGAAGGCCTTTCGATCAAGGGCACTGCCGGTGATTCCCCGATCGTGATTAAGATCACGCCACGACTGGCCGGCGCAATCCACTCGCTCACCTGGAACGGCAAGGAGTTCATCGATAGCTCCGACCATGGGCGCCAGCTGCAGTCAGCTGCCAACTTTGACGCTGGCTCAAAGTTCACACCCGAGACGTTCAATCCCACCGAGGCCGGCTCCAGGGCGGACGGAGCTGGCGAGACTTCCACCAGTCAGCTGGTTGGCGTTTCGACAGGCAGGAATCAGCTCAACACAACGACCCGGATGGCCTTCTGGCTCAAACCAGGAGCAAAGTCCAACGGGAATCTTGCCAAGAACAAGACAACACTCTCGCGTCATACACTTCGCAAGCGTGTGCAGATTGGCATGCCGGGCCTGCCGCATGCTATCCAGTACGACGCGACTTTTTCAGTGCCGCGTGATGAGGTCCATCATTATGCCCAGTTCGAAGCGTTGACTGGCTACATGCCTGCGGAGTTCAGCAAATTCTGGAAATACAATCCCAAGACTGGCGAGCTGGAACCGCTGTCGGATGGACCGGGGGAGCAGGCCTGGCCGGTCGTACTGGCCACACCGAACGGTTCCCATGCGATGGGTATCTACTCACCCCAGCAACCTTCCAGCGGATATGAGAATGCCGGCTATGGCCGCTGGCGATTTGCAGACGCGAAGGTAGTGAAATGGAACTGCGTCTTTCGCATCAAGGACGAGGACAAGCCGATCCCCACCGGTCGCCATAGTTTCTGGTGTACCGTGGTGGTGGGGGACCTGGCTATCGTCACGAGCACGCTCAAGACGTTGCACGAACAGGCCGACAAGCCCTAGTGCTCCAGCGCATAGTAGGTCTCGTAATAGTGCATCGCCTGCTGCCTGGCGGACTGCCAGTCCCAGTCGCCGAAGCGGTCCGGGCTGAGGCTCTTCAGATAATCACCAGGATCTGTTGAGAGAATGGACTCGACGACGTGCCGTCCGATCCCGGCCGAGCCGGACACGCCGTGCGCATTACAGCCACCCGCCATGTAAAAGCCTTCCAGCTGGCTGCTCGGTCCGATAATAAACCGTCCATCGGGAGTAAAGGTTGGCCAGCCCTTGAAGACGCTGCGAATCCCCAGCTCTTCGATCGCCGGAAAATGGGGAGCCAGCTGCGCTGCGAATTCAGCCAACACATCCCAGTCGGGCTCGATCACCGGTGGCTCTTTGCCAACCGGATATTCCCGGGGGTCTGTCGAGAGGCTGGCTGGCTCCCAGCCACCGCACAACATGGCACCGGTTTCCGCTCGCAGGTAGAGTGTCGCGTCTGGAATTCGTATCACCGGTAACTGGGGATGCAATCCATCCGACTGCACGGTGACAAAGTACTCGTGCCGAACAGGGATGATGGGAAGTTGCAAACCGACGCTGGCTGCCAGCTGGTAGGCGTGAGCACCGGCGGCGTTAATGACCAGCGGACAGTCGATCGTTCCTCGATTTGTTACGACCCCCTGCACCCTGCCGTCGCGCACGACAACGTCCTGCACCGTCGTATCGGTCTGAAACTCGATCCCCTGGCGGCGGCACTGGGAGACGTAAGCCATCGTCAGGTCGGATGGCTGCAGGTAGCCGTCCGTTGCACACCAGAGCACTGCCTGGGCCTGGTCAAAACTCATCGTGGGCCAGAACTCGGCTGCCTGCTGGTTGTCGATGAATTCAACTTCCAGGCCAGCTGAGTCGGCCACCGCTTTCATCTGCTGGAACTGTTTTACTCGCTCGGCATTCAGCGCCACCCGCAGGGAACCGACTTGCCGCCAACCCGGCTTGGCTATCTCGTCCTGCTCCAGCTGGGAAAATGTCTCAACCGACCACATCGCCAGCTGCGTCCGCTCGATCGAGGTCCGCAGCTGGCCAACCAGGCCAGCGGCCTGGGCGGTGGTGGCAGCGGCCATCGATGGCAGCGACTCCAGCAGCAGCACGTCGGTCTGGCCGGCCAACGCGAGCTGATAGGCCACGCCACAACCGACGGCACCTCCGCCCACGATAACAATCTCGGCCTGTTGCTTGTCAGCCACTAGGGTCCTCCGTCAAGCCACGTTCAAGCTGCTGCAGGTACCAGCGAATGAAACCATCGACGTTGTATTCTTTATGGATCGAGAGTGGGCCAGGTCGATAGCCATTGGATTGCACTCCCCGCTGGGCGAACTCACACAATTCCCAGTCCTGCTCGCTGGTCAACTGCCAGAATGGCATCAGTGTCTCCAGCTGGTAGTCCTTGCCTTCCTCGGCGTCGGGATGGACCAGCCAGTAAACTCGCGCCTGCGTACTGCCTGGGCCAGTTGGTAGCAGGCGAGTGCTGACGACGTGGTCACAACTGGAGTGGTTCCAGAAGTTTGGCATGGTGCGGATTCTCAGCGTGCCGACATCGGGGTCCGGGTAGTCACCCATCAGCGGCGCCACCTGCTGGCCGTCCATCGATTCACTTATATATCCTTCCACCAGCACGGTCCGGTTGGCGGAATACCAGAGGTCCTGGTCGGCATCGGGGAACAATGCCATACCGGTCGATCGGTGCGACGCAGCCAACCCCTGGTGCTGCCATTTTTCTTCGCTCCGCCGTGTCTGCTGATCAATCCGTTCTTGAACCTGCTCGGTCGTGTCGTCCTGGTTGAAGTGGTCAAAATTTGCCTTGATGTACTGGGGATGATTGACGTTGCAGTGATAACACTCGCGATTATTTTCCCAGACCAGCTTCCAGTTTGCTGCGATCTCGTAATCCACGATTTTCGCAACTTTCGCATCGGCCATTCCCTGCGGCGCTGCGACCGGGCCAATCAGCTCGCTGGCGGCAGTAAAATCTGGCGGGGATTCCGCCAGGCAGACAAACAGCATGCCCTCCAGTTCTTGCAGATGGGCCTGGAGCAGATCAAGCTGCTGATCCTGGACCTGATCATGCATGCCGCGACAGGAGGCCAGGCTGCCGTCTCGCTCGTAACTCCACTGGTGATACGGACAGGTCAATCGGCGGGTATGGCCGCAATCGTCCCAGCAGAGCAGCGTCCCTCGATGACGGCAGACGTTGTAGAGAGCCCGCAGTTGACCGTCGTCGGCCCGCATCAGGATCAGGGGATCGTTGCCAATCGTGACCGTAAAAAAATCTCCCGGATTCTTGACCTGGCAGGAATGCCCGACAAACACCCATTGCCGCCTGAACAGGTACTCCATGTCGGCATCGTACACACCAGGGTGGGCGTAGAATCCGCCAGGCATTGCCCAGCCATCACGACGTCTGGCAATCAAGTCCAGGATTTCACCCCTGCTGCCGACCGAACTGCTCATCAATCGCACTCCCGCAGATCTTTTCTCAGGTCACTTCAGAAGTCTCCGCCGGCAGGTCATCTACCGCAGGTTGGCGGAAGAAGTAGATAGCACTCAGGATGAACAGCAGGGTTCCGATGGCGGCCATGAAATAGGTGAACAGTCGCAGGAACTCGTAATAATTCAATTCGGGCGTCCCCAGCTCTTTATACAGCTGGATTCCAATCGAACCGGTATAGCCCAGCGCGTCGCACAGGTAGATCGCGAAGACCGCCGTGCCGGCTGCCCGCGTGGAGGCCATGATTCGTTCAAACAGCACCGCTCCGAACGGAACGTAGGCCAGGTAGGCACCAAATCCGATCAGGATCAACCACCACAGGCCACTGATCATCTCCAGGTCCTTGAGCAACGTGGCCCCGGCCATCAGCAGCATGCCGCCGATCATCACGCAAAAGACCGCCAGCAAGCCGCGGCGATGATCCTTGACCAGGTTGAGCGCTGCCATCACAACCATGATGCCAAAGGCGACCGGATAGTCAGTCTTGGCGAACAGCGAGGGTTGTTCGCCATAACCCATCGCCGTGAAGACTTCCTTCATATAGTTGTCGCGGAAGTCCCGGTAAGCTGTCAGGAAGAAGTAGAGCACGAGCAGCATGGTCATACCCAGCAGGAATTGCCGGAGGAACGCCATTCGATCCCGGCCATCCATCATCGTTCGTTCATGACGGTTGACCACATCCTGCTCCGTCGGCAGCGGCAACTGGTTGAGCAGGAAGACCGCCAGGCCATAAGGAAGCAGGAAGATGGCCCCGGTTGTGGCTGGCATCCAGAATTCACTGATCCCGGCGTTCATCAGCCAGCCACCGATCATCTTGACCGAGCTGCTGGCCAGAATGTACGAACAGCTGAGGCCCGCAAACAATAACTCGGCCGTCTTGCGCCCCTCGAGATATCGCGAAACCAGCCCCCAGACCATGCCCAGCGGCAGGCCGTTGAAGAAGATCGCCACAACCTTGAGATTGTTCGGCAGCACGGCGAACCCGAGTAGCGCCAGTTCAGCAAAGATAATCAAGATCACGAGCACCTTGCCCTGCTGCTCTCGACCAATCTCCGAGCAGAACTTGCAGCCCAGGTACTTGGAGAGGGCATAGCCAACAATTTGGCTGATCACAAATGCAGCCTTGAGATCAAACTCTGTGCCGAGCAGATGCAGGTCGCCGTATTCCGCAGCCGTGAATGGTTTGCGGAAGGCGTACATGCAGAAGTAAGTCGAAAAGGCAGCCATGATCGCATAGAAACTGAAGACCGTCGAAGACGAATCTTCAAGCCATCGACTGATACGACCCTGTCTGTCTGGCTCTATCATGCACACCTGTTCCGCTGCCGGCTTACTCCACCATCACGTTCGATTCCAGATCGAGCGCATCGACTAGCAACTCTGCAATGTCCTTGACCACTACGTTCTGGTCGCGAGCTGCAATTCCGTCGCCCATCATTGTAAGGCAGAACGGACATCCAACGGCGACAACCGAGGCCCCGGTTTCCAGTGCCTCGGTCACTCGTTCACCGCCAATCCGACTGTCCACGTCGTCATCCATCCACATCCGGCCGCCGCCGGCACCGCAACAGGAGGTGTTGATCCCATGTCGCGGCATTTCACGTGGCGGCTTTCCACTGGCAATCTCGAGCAACTGCCGGGGAGCTGAAACCACCTCACCAACACGCGCCAGGTAACAGGGATCATGGTACGTCATCTCGGGCAGCTGGGCGGGCTCGATCTGTAGCTGCCCCTGCTGGACCAGGTCCAGCAGGTACTCGCTATGGTGCAGGACCTGGTAATTCCCACCTACCTGTGGATAGTCATTCAGCAAGCTGTTGAGGCAATGTGGGCAGTGCGTGATGATTAGTCGATCGCGATCGGGTGCCGAAGTCGAGAGTCCCTGGCTATCGAGCATCTCGACATTTGCGGCGGCCAACTCCTGAAAGAGGAACTCATCCCCCATCCGCCGCGCCGATTCGCCCGTGCAGCGAGCCTGGCTGCCGGGTATGGCAAAGTTCACGCTGGCGGCCTGCAGCAGCCGAATCACGCTGCGTGCCACTCGCTGTGTGCGGCGGTCATAGGCCGCGGCACAGCCGACCCAGTAGAGTACATCAAAATCAGGGTTAGCCTCTGCTGTGGGGACATCCAGATCGCGAGCCCATGCCAGCCGGTCTTCGCTAGGCAGCCCCCAGGGATTGCCACTCCGTTGTAACTTTTGCATCGTCGCTGCCGGTGGCCCACGCAACTGGCCCTCACCGACCAGGTAGCGACGCAGGTCTGTGATCATCTCCAGCGGGTTGACTCCCAGTGGGCAGATATCGACACAGGCCGAACAGGTTGTACAGGACCAGAGTGTCTCGGCCGAGACAGTTTCTGCATGCAGTGACCCGCCAGCAGCAGGTGCGGTGGGATTCCAATTATCCAGCTCGCCACGCAGCCCCTGTACCAGGTCGCGCGGTGAGAGCGGTTTGCCCGCTTGATGGGCTGGACAGACATCCTGGCATCGTCCGCAGGCGACGCAGGCGTCCAATTCACGCAGCTGGCGGCTTTGAAAGTCAGCCAGCTGCCCAACACCAAACCGCCCGGTCTTTTCAAGATCCTCAATACTCACCAGCTGCATCTGGCCAAGCTGTTTCTGCTGGGTGGCCAACTGGATCGCTCCGGCAATTGCATGCAGCAAGCGGGTGTATGGAATTACCGCAATGAAAGCCAGTGCCGCTACAGCATGGCACCACCAGAGGACCAGGTGAATCGCAGCCGCTGACGTGCTGGTCGTGCCCGCCGCGGTGAACAGCCAGGCGGCGAGAAGGCCGACCGGCGAGAAGCCTGGCTGACCTGTCTCGGCCCAGAGGATCCGCAGCCCTTCCACGAGGTAACCGCTGGCCGCCAACATCATCAGCGATGCCAGCAGCCAGATATCCCCGCGATTCCCTGCGATACTTTCACTTCCCTGCTTGTTTCCCCAGCCCATTCGCCGCGCCAGGAACCAGCCGCTACCAAGTAGCAGGGCCACGCCGAAGGCGTCCATCAATAGTTCGTAGATGGCAAAATAAAGGCCCTTGTGGAACAGCGGGTCGGTCGGGCTGCGGCCGGCCAACGACGCTCCGAGGTGCTCGATCGCGATCAGGATCGTTCCCAGCGTGAGCACCAGCATGCCGCTGAAGACCAGCAGGTGGGCACAACTGGCAACTCTCCGGCTCGACCAGGTGCTGCGCTGAAAGAGGACTCGACTGAACAGTCGTCTGACCACGGTCGGCCAGCCTGTTTTCTCAGAATTCGGCTGACCTGCTCTCCAGAGTCGAACACGGCTGCGAATGCCGAGCGTGAAAATGGTCAGGGAGACAGCTGCCAGCAGGTAAAAGACCAGCTTGGAGCTGCCATCAATATTACCGAAGACCTCGCGAGTTAGAGATCCTGGAGCCATGCTGCATCCGTTGTTAAGCGTTGTGGTTCGATAGCTTGTCGATCATCTCTGGCACAACCTCGTACAGATCTGCCACCAGTCCATAATCGGCAACTTCAAAGATCGGCGCATGTGGATCAGTATTCACTGCAGCGATAATACGCGAATTCTTCATGCCAGCCAGGTGTTGTACGGCACCAGAGATTCCCAGCGCCAGGTACAACTGGGGAGAGACAATCTTGCCGGTCTGGCCGACTTGCAGTGCGTTCGGTGTAATGCCGGCATCGACCAGCGCCCGCGAGCTGCCTGTGGCGGCGCCCAGGCAATCGGCCAAGCCTCCCACCAGCTGTTCGAAATCATCCGAGTTGTGAATGGCCCGTCCTCCCGAGACAACCACGCTGGCCTCGGTCACATCGGGACGATGACTTGGCTTGCTGTCCAGCTGCTCAAACTCTGTCCCCCGCGGCAGGCGAGCCTCGTCGACAGTCACCGTCTCCACATCGGCAGCTGCGGCTAGCTGTTCTGCGGCTGGATAGGCTGTTGCCCGGACCGTGATAATGCTGGGCGTGCCATGCAATCTGACTGTGGCCAATATGGCACCCGCATACATTGGCCGCTTGAGTAGCAGCTGGTCATCGTGCCAGCGATGCGAGACCACATCGCTGGCCATACAGCCACCCAGCAGTCCAGCGGCGCGCCCGACGACATCCTTTGAGAAAGTCGAAGAGGCTGCGATCACGACCGTTGCCTGCTGGTTACGGACCACGTCGGCAATCACCTTTGCCTGTCGATCCGCCAGGGGATATGCCAGTTGTGGGTGGCTGGCTACCAGCAGCGGGGCATACTGCCGTGCTTGTTCAATCAGCGGCTGGCAATCATGGCCGAGCAGCAGTGCGTGCAGCTGGCCATCCTGCTGCTGGGCCAGCTGCCTGGCAAACTGAATGGCCGACAGGCTGCCTGCTCGCAGCGACTCTCCGTCATGTTCCAGCACAACAAGTATCTGCATGATGAATCCGCAATTCGACGTGAGTGTCAGGGAGCATCGCTCGCCGGACCACCGGCATGTTCCAGAATCTGCGTAACCAGCTGGTCGAGGTTATCGAGCATCTGGCAACTGCGCTCGGAGCTGACCGTTTCCATTTCCACCAGCTCGATGCGTGGTTCGATGATAACGCCCAGCTCGCTGGCTAAAATCCGTTCGATCGTTTTGTGACGTGCCTTGAGGATACTGGGAAGCGACGCATAACGGGGTTCATTTAACCGCAGGTCGGTGGTAATCACCGCCGGCTGGCTGACCAGAATCGTCTCGATCCCGGCGTCGGTCTCGCGGGCCACGCGAATCTGACTGCCGACAAATTCGATCTTGGAGGCGAAAGTTGCCTGTGGCCAGCCCAGCCTCGCGGCCAGGAACTGGCCAGCCTGGTTGGCGTCATCATCGACCGCTTGCTTGCCCATCAGGACCAGCTGGGGTTGTTCACGCGCCACGACCGCGTCGAGCAGGCAGGCGACATTCCAGGAATCGAGTTGTTGGGGGGTGTCAGTTTCCACCAGTAGCGCTCGACTGGCACCCAGCGCCAGGGCCGTGCGTAATTCCTGTTCGTACAGATCCGAGCCGATACCGACAGCCACGACCTCGACATCGCTGCCCTGCTCGGCAATCCGAATGGCCTCTTCCAGCGCGATCGCGTCAAAGGGGTTGATCACGAAGGGCAGGTTGGAATCGTCGATGTCACGCCCGTCTTCGCGGACCCTGATTCGCTGGTCCGTATCCGGAACTCGCTTGGTTGGAACCAGGATCTTCATGCTGCTAGCTCTTGCCTTCGACTTTGCCGTAGTAGCTGCCTTGCATCTCGTAGCAGCGCTGCTGGATCTCGTCGCGCTGCTGGAACCCGTCGAGATCAAAGTACCTGTCAGCCTCGATCGCATCGATATCGTAAGATGTGCTGCCGGTCAGGATCAGGTCGGCCATGATTACACCAATGGCCGGGCTCTGCACAATCCCATGGCCGCAGAAGCCGGCACAGTAATACAGGCCTTGAATGTCGGGCATGCTGCCACAGAAGGGCTTGCCGTCGGGAGTGAAGGTCATGATCCCGGCGGTGATGGTCATCGGCGTGCGGGGTGTGATCCAGGGGTAGCGTTTCTCTGCGGCATCGATCAGCAGTGCCAGGAAGAGGTCATCCGGGCGGGGCTTGATGGCAGACATGTCAAAGTCGACTGGCAGGGAGGCCATGTCGTATTGCATGCAGTCGACGCCATACATACCGACAATCAACCCGCCACTCTCTGGACGAGCGTAGAGCCGCAGGTGGCGATCGCGGATTGCCGGGCTCAAGCGATCTACCGGGTTGTCGGGATCGGGGCGGGTTGTCAGGTAGACGTGACCGAGTGCCGCTGTTGGCAGCGTCGCGTCGGCCAGTTCTGCCAGCAGGTACGACCAGGGTCCGCCGGCATTGACAACAACGGGAGCGTGGATTGGTCCGCTGGCTGTCTGCACACCGGCAACTCTGCCACCCTCCAGGATCAGTCCCTCGACGGGGCAGTTGGTCCGGTAATCGACGCCATTGTCCCGACCTACCTTGATGTAGGCACTCACCAGCTCTGCTGGCTGTAGATGTCCATCGGTCGGGCAATAGCAGGCATCCAGCAGGTCGTCGGTGCGCATGGAGGGCAGCTTTTCTGCCACCTGTTGCTGGGAAAGATGCTCGATATCAAAGCCGACCGACTGGCCCATTGCAACCAGGTCTCGGATTTCCACTGCCCGTTCGGCTGTCGCGGCAATTCGCAGCGATCCTGTTTGAACGAAGATCTCAACGTCGGCCAGTTGCTCCAGCTCCTGCACAATCTCGACGCCATCCATCAGCATCCGGGTGGCGGCCGGCGTGCCTCGCAACTGGCCCAGCAGGCCAGCGGCCCGGCCGGTCGAGCCATTACCCAGTCGCTCCCGCTCCACCACAACCACCCGGCTGCCGCGCCGTGATAGCTGCATCGCCGTACTCAGCCCGGCCACGCCGCCACCAATCACGATTACATCGGCTGTCGATTGGGAATCCCCGGTCATTCGCCCGCTACCCTGTCTACCCAGTTGCTGGGCAATCTTACCTGGTCTTACTTGAGGTTGACCGTGCGACTTGTTCCGGCACCATCATCTTCCGGCCGCAGGTTGCGGAGCGTTTTTTCGTCTGGCCGGTCACTGCCAACTTTCACAATATACTTTCCGCTGGCATAGACTGGCGGTCGAAATCGACTGCTGGCAACACGGATCGTGTAGACAATCTCGCCGCTCGCCTGTTCGATCACCTGCACGACCGGTGCGGCTGAGCCATTCACACGTAACTCGGGCAGCCAGCCAACCGGCTGGCGACCATCGTTGTCCTGCATGCGGATTGTCACCGGCCAGCCAGGAAATTGCGCTTCGTCGCCGTCGCGGACATCGGCAAACCGCGGCCAGCATTCAAAAGTGATCGTTCGCTCGGTCTTGTTGAACCTCACGACGCCATAGCCATCGGAACGCTTGCGCTGGTCCATGCGGTTTTCCGGGTTGGCGTAAGCCTTCATGCTGATCGCGTTTCCCAGGCCATCGAGATAGTCACCAGTCCAGGGCAGGGGGCTGCCGACAACAGCATTCGCTCCGGCTTTTTCGTCCTGCGGGTGCCACCAGCGACCGTAGATCGTGTTGACAATCGCCGGGCTGGTAAAGCCGAATGGTCCATCCCCGTGGTTTTCGATGCCATGTTGCACCAGAACGGCCAGGTGTTGATCGCCACACAGGTGAGGTGCCCAGGCGCGGCGGATCTCGCTTAGTGCCTGGCGGCGGCCCGTCTGTGGCCAGCCATTGGAATCGAGGTCAGCCAGCAGTCGGTTGTTGGGATTCCCATGCAGGTGTACGGCGCCGCAAAAGGCTGTCTGGGACAACACGCATTTCATCGAGGCGCCGGTCCAGTCCTGGCTCCAGCTGTGAAGAAAAGCCAGCTGTCGGTCACCTAGCAACTTGAGGCCAGCCACATCGACAGACTTACGGTCATAGCTGGGATCATTGATGTGGTCGGGTCGCGGTCCCAGCGGCGGGATCTTTCCCTTGGGACCACTCTTGAACTTGCGGTCTTCCAGGATTGCCAGGTCAATGCCGCCGACACGCAGGTTGGTGTAGTAGACAGTGATGTCCCGTTCAATCGGTGTGGCATCGTATGGATCTGGCAAATGCCAGGTCTGGCAGCGCTGCACCATGTTGACAAATCGTGCCGGGTAGAAATAACCGCCGTCATTGCCAGCTGGCGTGGCAGCTTGCCTGCCGTTTTCTCCCCAGATATTTCCCTGCCCGATATCGTGGTCATCCGGAATCGTGATCACCGGACGATCCTTGAGGAGGTCTCGGAACTGGATACCGAACTCCAGCCAGCCAAAGGTGTGCTGGGTGTGGTGATACGACTGGTCGCCGGCAAAGAACAGCAGGTCCGGGTCCTGCGCCAGCAGGTTGGCCACGATCGTGGCCCGTGGACCAGGTGTACGGCGTGAGTTGCACGACAACGATCCAACCACGATCACCTCCTTGTCGATCGGGTCACGGCGAATGGTGCCAGTGAATTGCGCCTGCTTAGCATGCCTCAGCCGGTACTTCACATTCCGGCTGTTATCCCAGTTTTCAATCCGAAAGTGGGCACTCCAGCCCAGTTCATGAACTGGCTGCTTGGAGACCTCCTGCCAGCTACCATCTTCCTGGGCCAGTTCCAGCCGCACCTCCCGCGGCTCATCCGGCAGCAGCGGATACAGCTGGGCTGTTATCTTCAGCACACCGCGGTCGTGGGTATAAACCGCAAAGGCCATGACCTGGTCGCGCGGGACCAACAGGCGGGGCTGCTTGCCACCCTTCGGCTTCCACCACTGGCCCGTGGCATCCGAGTCAAGGGCCGGGAATTTTTCACCGAACGGCTGTGGTTCGACGGCGCTGGCGCCAGCAGCCAGCAGCGAGAATGCCAGGCAGAGCCCAGCTGCGATCAACAATTGGAATGTGAAGTGACGCATGGATTTTTCCGGGAATGCGAACCTCGTGAATTGGGATTGAGCCGTGCTGGATGCCAGCCAGCCGGTTCGGTCTGGCCGCCTGCCTCGGACCGCTCAGGCCTTACTCGCGGACGAACTTGAAAATACTTCGTCCGCTCGGTGTCTGGACCGTGTAATAGACTTCTCCCTGTTCGTCCATTCCGAAAGAGAGAACTGGAATGCCACCGTCGCTGATTGCCAGGTTGCTGGCAACCTTGCCGTTCTTGAGGTCATATTTCAATGCCCAGATTTTGCCGGTGATATAGTCGGCGTAAAGGTATGCGCCGACCAGTTCGGGCAGGGCACTGCCGCGATAGACATGACCTCCAGTGATCGACTTGCCAACCTGGTGATCGTATTCCCAGACTGGGTCCAGAGCCGGGCTGAGAGAGCTGGCCGCCTTGTTGCCGAATGGATAATTTCCCTCTCGACCACTCCAGCCATAATTGGCGCCGCGCTGGACGAGATTGATCTCCTCCCAGAGATCCTGGCCAACATCCGCGAACCAGATGGCCCCGGTCGGTCGATCGACCGACATGCGCCAGGGATTGCGTGTCCCGTAGGCATAAACTTCCGGCGCAATCTCTTCCTGGCCGGCGAATGGATTGTCTTTGGGGATAGAGTAGTTCTTGCCAGTGGATTTCTTGTCCACATCGATGCGCAGGATAGTCCCCATGATGGTCGCTGGATTCTGGCCGTGGCCGATGGGGTCATTGCGCCCGCCACCGTCACCCAGTCCCATGTAGAGGTAGCCATCGTTGCCAAACACCATCGGGCCGCCGTTATGATTGGCGAAGGGTTGTGGAATTCGCATCAGCACCAGTTCGCTCTCGGGATCCGCCCGGCTGGGGTCCTTTCTTGAGCGAGTGAATCGGGAGAGGTACGAAACCCGTGCTTCCTTGGAGGATGTGTAGTAGATGAAGAGGTGGCCGTTCTTTTTGAAGTTCGGATGCATGGCGAAGCCCAGCAGTCCTTCTTCGTCGTCCTCGGGGAATGGCTGCACGCGATCCCGGATATCCAGGAAGACGCGAGCCAGCGTGGCTGCAGGATCATTATCGAAGACGTAGATCCTGCCGATCTGAGCTGCCACAAAGATCCGGTTACTGCCGTCGCCGGCATGTGTCATTTCCAGCGGACGGATGTTCTGAATCCGACCTTGCTCGTCAACTCCCTCAAAATCTTCCCACTTCAGTTGCGGGAAGGCCTCGACAGGCTTGAGTGCCAGTCGGCCATCGATCGGGTTAGGGGCGTCGGCGTCGGCCTTGATTTCACGAATCTTGATATTCCGGAAAGCCACTTCGTTGCCGTGATCCTGCAGGCAGATATGGCCACTGGTCGGTTTGCCAAACAACTCGTACTTGGCAAACTTGCTCTTGGCAACGCGCTCGTCCCAGTCCTTGTCGCCCTTCTTGAATTTGTAATAGCTGACACCATTCAGCGCCACCTCGCACTGGTCGGGTGCGATTCGCAGGTAAATGTGATTCCACTCGCCAGCCGGCCGGGTGGCATCGTCGACTTCGGGACTCTTGAAGCCAACCTGATTTTCGAAACGGCGGGCCCAGTTGGGTTTGACTGGCTTGTAGAGCTGGTAAAGCCAGCCAGCCTTCTGGGGATCGTGCCCGTCGACGTTGTCCTGGAGCTGGATTTCAGGTCCCGTATGCCAGGGCCGTTGCCCTTCTTCACTGACATGGAACATGATCCCGCTGTTACCACCCTTGGACATCCGGTACTCGATCGAGAGTTCGAAGTACTCGAACTGCTTGGTGGTAATAATATCCCCGGCAGCCTTGCCACTCCGTACAAGTATCCCATCCTTGACCGACCAGCCGTCGGAAATCTCATCCTGCTTGTAGTTACGCCACTGGTCTGTGGTCTTGCCGTCGAACAGCATCGACCAGCCCGTTCTCTTTTCTGCGTCGGTGAGGCCATTGAAGGGGACGTCCGCATCCACTGGCGCGGACGGAAGAAGAGCCAGGCAGAGGGCCAGCAGTGCGACGCGAGTCAGGAGACGGTTCATCGTTTTCTTCTTTTCAAGCGGAGGGTATTCTTCAAGGAGCACTCTGGAGTGCAAGACTGATTGTACTACGCCCCGGGCCGCCAGACAGCCAACCTGGCCGGTGGAGGATCAGGGGCCGTTCTTTTCAGCGGCCTATCAACAGCTGCTCGATCACGGCCAGCGTGACCCGATCTTCTCGTCGCACCTACTGAAAACGACAATGGCTGTTGAGCAGGAGGCAGAGGGTGTCAGTCAAGAGACATGGCACTACCTGCTGGCTGCAATCAACCGTTTCCTGAATTCGCCACTCAAGCAGAAGCATGTACGGCGACTGGCCCGTCAGGCCAACGAACTGGTAAGCAGGGATTTTATTGAGACCCCGTAAGGGTCCTGCTCTGCTAGATCAGGTCTTGGGCTTGGGGGCCTGCTGCTCTGCTGGCTTTTGGCCCTGTCCCTCAAGTTGCTTGCGAGCGGTCTCCAGCTCCTGCAGTGCTCGCTTGAGATTCTCCAGTGACTTGGCGACCGGATCATCCTTGGCCGGCGGGGCACCAGCTTCCAGCTGACGTTGAATCGCCTTGATCATGTTTTCAGCATGCTGCAGCTGGATCTTGGCCATCCGCTGGCGAATGTTGGCGGGGAGATTACCCTGCGGAGCCGGCTGGGGAAAATTGGGGATCCGGATCGGGGGAATCTTGAATTGCGGAATACCATTGCCGCCCTGGATCTGGATATTGCCGATCTGGATAAGACCGGCAGCTCCCTTGGCGTACTTCTCGTACAGCTTGTATGCGTCGGGGTGATTCTTCTTGAGTTCCGCGACGTTCTTGGCTGCGTACTTCTTTGTTTCCGGCTTGCCATCTTTCTTTTGCGTGACCTCTACGGTGATCCCCTTGTTGGGATCCTCGTGAATCTTGATTTTGCGATCCTGCTCGGTCACTTCAACATCCCGCACGCCATTTGCATTACGAATCTGGATTCCCTGGGCGCCGCCCTGGATCTGGATTTGAATCTGGGGGATGCCGCGCAGCTGGGGGACAGGCTGGTTCGCGACAGCCGGCTTGGGCGGTGCGAGTGCCTCGCGGGCAAGTCGTGGGCCAACGCCATTCTCAACCTTGGCGATCGCTTCAAGTGCCGTGCGGGCAGTCTTCTTCAACTCGTCGCTGCCTGTCTTGAGGTGTCCTCTGAGTATGCTCACTGCGCGGGTCACGACTTCTCGATTGTCACCCCCGGCAGCCTCTGCCAGCGGTGCGACTGCCGCCTGGCCGGCCTTTAGCAGTCTTTGGGTCGCCGTCTGTCGCTTGGCGAAATCACGGGAACCGAGTTGCTCGATCAACTGGGGGATTGTTGCGGCCTGAGGTTCAGCCAGCCTGTCCTCGGCGATCAGACGCGGAGCGGCAGTGCATACCAGGAGTGTGAGCAGTGTGGCCAGCAGCGAATGAACCTTGAGCATCGTGGGACTCCCCGGAGTTGAACGGGACAAGGGATCTACATCGTGTACCCGAAATTTCCTTATAAACGCCCGTCAGGCTACTTGTCCAGAGCCTTTCTGGCGTTCATTTTCTCGGCAAGGTGCGTCCAGGGCGCTGGCCCGTGTGCTGACCCTGTTGCAGCACAATTGTGCCGTTAACGATTACGTACTCTATACCGACTGGATATTGGAAAGGTTCGGTATAGGTGGCCTTATCGATGATCGTGGCAGCGTCGAAAATTGTGATATCGGCGAAGAAGCCGGCGGCTAACTGCCCGCGCTGACGAATGCCGACCTTGGCAGCATTCAGCCAGGTCATTTTGTGGACGGCATCTTCCAGCCTGAGCATTTTTTGTTCGCGGACATAGTATCCCAGTACCCGTGGGAAGGTGCCGAAGTTTCGCGGGTGGGGATTGCCTCGACGCAATGGACCCTTGATGGCATAGGCAGAACCATCCGAGCCGACCGAGCACCACGGTTGCTGCAGAGCCAGGTTCATATCCTTGTCGGTGTGATGGGCGTAGACGGTTGCCACCGAACCCCCTTCCTCGATCAGGAAGTCCAACAGTTCATCCAGCAGGTCTGCATTTTTCTTACCGGCGGTACGGAGCGCCATGACGCGATCCATGGTAAGGCCCTTGAAGCGGTTATCGCCAGCGACCAGCATCCGGCCCCAGTCTCCACCCACCGCGGTGTAGTGGTTGTACCAGCCCTCGACTCCCTTCACGATGTCCCGCTTGATCCTGCTGCGTGACTGCGGATCCGCCAGTCGTTTCAGCAGCGCCGCGTTGCCGCCCTCATGGGCCCAGGGCGGAATGATACTTCTGAGGTTGTTGTTGCCACGCGTGTAGGGATAGACATTGGCCTGGACGTTGACATTCCGCTGCCTGGCAGCTTCGATGATGGCAATAATCTCCGGCATCCGGCCCCAGTATTCTTCGTCAGCGATCTTGAGGTGGATGATATCGACTGGCACGTCGGCGTTTTCAGCGACGGTGATTGCTTCTTCGATGGAGCCGAACACGCCAGTACCTTCATTGCGAATATGGATCGAGAAGATACCACCGTAAGGTCGCACCACGCGGGCCAGCTGGGTGATCTCCTCGGTGCGGGCCAGCGACCCAGGGGGCATCATCACCTGGCTGGAGAGACCAAGGGCTCCGTCGTCCATCCCCTGGCGGATTATTTCTTCCATCGCTTTGAGTTGCTCGGGCGTGGGACGATCAAACGATTTTCCCATCACCGCTTCCCAGGCATTATTCAGCCCCACATAGGACGCCACGTTGGTGGCGATCCCCGACTTTTCCAGCAGCCCGAAGTACTCAGCGAGTGTCTTCCAGCGTACGGTTTGACCATCGACGGTGGCCGAGCGTGCTGGCCGGCGACCGAGGTTGGGGGCGGCCGAGGAGCCTTCACCGAGGATCTCCGTGGTCACTCCCTGGCGAATCTTGCTTTGGGCATTGCCGTCCACCAGCAACGATGAATCGGAATGCGAATGCATGTCAATGAAGCCGGGGGCCACCATCAGGCCCGTGGCGTCAATCTCTCGCCGGCCGGTACCTTCCAGCTGTCGCTCAATCTTCACAATCCGATCTCCACGGATTGCCACGTCGGCCTGGAACCAGGGAATCCCCGTGCCATCGATCAGCTGGCCGTTGCGGATCACCAGGTCAAATTCCGGTTCATCCGCCAGGCATGGCAGGCAGAGTACGAAGGTCAGCAGGAAGGGAAGCAGTTTCATGACAATCCTCGAGCTGATGATGGCGGAGGGTCTGGCAGAAGGTGCCTACGATCATCTACCCTTGCCGCCGGGGCTGCGTCCTGACTGCGAACCGCCGCGACCCGAACCCGTATTATATCCATAATGGCGGGCAATCTGTTCGGCAGACTTTTTCTGGGCCAGCATCAGCTGTTTCGCCTGCAGGCACGATGCCATCTCCCGCTGGGCCCTGTTGGCGGCAATCCGGTACTTGTTGTAAACCGAGACTCGCTGAGTGAGTCTTGTCTGGGTCGCCTTTTCGTCACCAATACGATCATTGAGCCGCTCCCGTGCTCCGGACCAGAGTGCGGATTCGCGGCTGATTGTCCGCTTCTCTTTCTCCAGCCGGTCGACGGCCTGGCTGAGTTGGCGTTGGGCGAGAAGTACGGCCGGGACAGCGGTTATCTGCTTTTCACGTTCCACTCCCTTGACCGACAGTTTCAGCGTGCTGTCGACGCTCCGTCGCTGCTGACCATAGTGCTTGCGAGCTGCCTCGACGACGTCTTTGAGGGAGGCATAAGCGGAGTTGGCGGGGACATTTTTCAGCATCGCAGATTCAACTTCATTCAGCTCCAGCTTGGCGGATGTCAGCTCCAGCTTGGAGAATTCACTCTCTGTTCTGGCCTGTTGCATGGGCGACAATGCGCGGTCCATGTACTCTCTCGCCTCGTTCATGTTCTTGCGGGCCGCCACAATACGAGCGTCCATGACCTTGATCTGCTGGGCCAGGATGCGGGCCTGGGCAGCCGCCTGTTGCGCTATCTGCCGGCGCATCTGCTCGATCTTCTGGCGGTTGTTCTTGTTCCCCTTCTTGGCAGCAGGGGAGATAGTCGGCGCCAGCATGCTCAGCAGCAGTCCCATGATGAGTGGGCAGAGGAGGGAGCGACGATGATGGAGATGATCGGTGATCGGAGTGGCCTCGTGTTGAGCTGCTGCAGTTGGCCTCAAGAGTGCTAGCCTTGATGATAACAGATAAGGATACCGGTTACTGGTTAGAGGATCATCTCTGGTGGAACGAAGCCGCTGTCGCCGGACTGGGCGTCCAACTGGCTCCAGGTTTGTGACGATTCGGAGCGGATCAGTTCATAAAACAGTGACTTGTAAGTGATCAGTGTAGCTCCGGCTGCGTGCATTCGAGTGATCGCAGCGGAGACATCGAGAGCCGAGCTATAGATGGCATCCGAGATGACAAACACCTGGAAGCGGCCGTCGATTAAATCCAGTACCGACTGCAGCACACAGACATCGGTTTCGCCACCGGCGATGATCAGTTGCGTGCGTTCTTCTTTACCGATAGCCGACATGACTTCGAATTGACCACAGATGCTATATGTCGATTTCTCGAACAGCCGGCCGTCGGGCGGGAAGCGATTGTCCAGGCTGTCGGGCAATCCTCCTTTCTTGGCAACCGGTTTTTCCAGTGTGGCAATGACCGGGACGTCCACGAGCGGAGCCAGGATTAGCAGCTGTTCGAGTCGCTGAATCAGCGGCCGCATATTGTGTTCGGCCCGCTCGAGGAAATAAGGCTGAACGTCGACCAGCAGGATCAAAGCGGACGAGGGAGAGATCAGCAGTTCGGCCAAGACGATGCCCTCCGGTTACGTGGCTGGGGCGACCCATGAAACAACAGATCGATGGTATCAGATCGACTGGCCGCTGCCATTGGATGTCGACTTTCGACGACCCTGTTACACTACTGCCAGCAGGCCCTGCGAGTGGCCTGCTGGTTGCCCGCCCCTGCCACCAACTTCTTCTGAGGACAAGCTGAGATGTCAACCAGCCGAATAGCCACGATTGCCCTGTTGCTGGCCAGTTGCCCCATCATGGCGGTCGCCGAAGTTACTCCACCTGCCGGATTTCAACCGCTCTTTAACGGTCGCGATCTGGAAGGATGGCAGGCAATTCCTCACTATGACCACCGCAAGCTGGCCGCCATGGAAGCGGCCGAGCGGGAGAAGCTGCTGGCTGGCTGGCAAGCAGAAGCCGAGCAGCACTGGACGGTTGACGATGGCGAACTGGTGAACGATGGAAAGGGACCCTACCTGACGACAAACCAGCAGTTTGGTGATATGGAACTGCTGCTGGAGTACAAGACAGCGGCTCAGGCGGACAGCGGGATCTACCTGCGCGGGACACCCCAGGTCCAGATCTGGGATTTCACGAAAGAGGGGGGCAAGTGGAATCGAGGCGCCGATCTCGGCTCGGGTGGCCTGTTCAACAACAGTCCCGGTAGCCCGGCGCGTGACCCCCTGCTGCTGGCTGACCGACCGTTTGGCGAGTGGAACAAGTTCCGCATCGTGCAGATCGGTGCCCGTACGACCGTCTACCTGAATGACCAGCTGGTGGTCGACAATCAGCCGATGCACAACTTCTGGGATCGCAGCCGTCCCCTCTTTCCACTGGGTCCCATTCAGCTGCAGACCCATGGTGGAGAAATCCGCTGGCGCAATATTTTCATTCGTGAGATCTCGATCCCGGCAGCGAACGAGTTATTGGCAAAGAGAGATGCTGATCAGTTCGAATCGCTCTTCAACGGCAAGGATCTGGCTGGCTGGCAGGGGGATACTGATGCATACGAGGTCAGCGATGGCGCGATTGCCTGTCGTGCTGGCAGCGGCGGTAACCTGTTCAGCGAAGAAGAGTACGCTGACTTTGTTGTTCGACTTGAATTCAAGCTGCCGCCGGGCGGCAACAATGGCCTGGCGATCCGCTATCCCGGCAGTGGCGGGCCTCACGTTAGCGGGATGTGTGAAATCCAGGTGCTCGATTCAGAGCACCCCAAGTATGCCAGTCTGGATCCGCGCCAGTATCACGGTTCCGCTTATGGCATTGCTGCCGCACATCGCGGTTACCTGCGTGAGACCGGCCAGTGGAACTTTCAACAGGTCACGGTGCGAGGATCGACAATCGAGGTTGAGTTGAATGGCTATACGATCCTTTCGACCGATGTCGCGGACGTGACCGAGTTCAAGGATGGCGCGGCACCTACCGGCTTCAAGCGAACAACTGGCTTCTTTGGCTTTGCCGGACATGGAGACCCGGTCGCTTTCCGCAATATCTCGATTCGCCGCCTGCCGCCAGTCTCGCTGGTCGAGAGCAGCTGGCCGCAATTCCGTGGCCAGAACAGCTCGGGACGTGCTGGCTGGGGAGGTGGTTATCCCACCGAGCTGGGACCGGAGAAGAATGTGGTCTGGAAAGTACCGCTGGCCAGCGGGCACTCATCGCCAATCGTGATCGGCGATTCGATCGTGCTGACCGCCCAGCAGGACGACAAGCTGCAGACAATCTGCCTGGCACGGAAAGATGGTTCGGTCAAATGGGTCGCGGATGCTCCCTACAAGGAACTGGAAGCAATCCACCAGATCGGCAGCCATGCGCAGAGCAGTCCGGCCAGTGACGGTGAGCGAGTTGTCTCATTCTTTGGCTCCAGTGGCTTGTACTGCTATGACATGGACGGCGAGTTGCTTTGGAAGAAGCCGATGGGACCGTTCAACAACGACTTTGGCGCCGGCACTTCACCGATCATCTCAGCTGATCAGGTGATTCTCTGCCAGGATCACGATACCGGTTCTTTCCTGATCTCGGTCGACAAGCGGACCGGTGAGACGAACTGGGAAGTGGATCGCAGCGAGTTTCCGCGAAATTACTGCAGCCCTGTGATCTGGACTGTGAATGGTCAAAAGCAGATTGTTGTGGCCGCCACGCTACGAGTTGTCGGCTATGACTTTCAGACCGGTGAAGAAGTCTGGACGGTACGTGGTATTTCCCGCTCGGTCTGTATGACACCGGTCATCGGCGACCGCAACAAGCTCTTTTTAGCTGGCTGGGCGCGGGGCGGTGATGAGGGTGAGCGGATCGTGGTGGATGATTTTGCCGATGTGATCAAGACGCGGGACACCAACAACAATGGCCTGATTGAGCGGACTGAGCTGGAGAAGGGGGGCGCCATCGAGCGCCGCTTTAGCCAGGTCGATCGTGACAAGTCGGGCACGCTGACCGGCAAGGAATACGAGTACTTTCGTGGCCTCTTCGATTCCGCTCGGAATGTCCTGATGGCGATTGAACCTGGTGGAACGGGGGATGTGACGGAATCACACGTCTCCTGGGAATTCCGCAAATTTCTGCCGTTCTGCAGTTCGCCGCTGGCCTACAACGGCTATATCTTTACCGTCAAAGATGGCGGCATCCTGACCTCGCTGAATGCTCGTACCGGTCAGCCGCTGAAGACGGCCCGAGTTTCCGGCAGCGGGGCCTATTACAGTTCGCCGGTGGCGGCCGATGGTCGGGTCTACCTGGTAGATCAACGTGGGCGGCTGACGGTTGTCAGCGCCTGGGCCGAATGGAAGGAGCTGGCGAAGGCTGATTTCGAGGAAGAAGTCTACGCGACTCCGGCGCTCGTGGATGGCAGGATTTACCTGCGCACCAGCGGCCACCTGTACTGCTTTGGTAGCCAGCCGTGATCGTAGCCCACAGATAGTAGCAGAGAGGATAATCTCCTGCGCCCGTGTTGGACGGACGCAGGAGCAATCCCGCTCTACTACTCTTCGCCAGAATCGCTTTCCGCTTTTGGATCGGCTTCGTCGGCAAACTGCAGGCCGAAGTTGTAGAGCTTAAACGAGTAAGTAGCGATCACAATGATCAGCAGCAGCATGACGCCGATCCGTGACAGCAGTGCCCAACGGAAGGCGGATTCAATAGCATATGCCTTGTTTTCAATTGCATCGATTTGTGTCGAAAGGGGTTTTCAGCAGCCATGTCTTTTAGTACCTCGCTGACGAGATAGGGATGTGATCGGAACTGTTTGCGGCTCTCCAAACGACCTCCGGACGCACCGGTCACGGTAGTCGTTGGATTTCAAATTCCCGGCCAAGGGAGCGGCGTGCCCTGATTACGTGAGTGGAGCTCAACGGGCAGCCAGTAAGAGATGCAATTAACCCAAAGCCGGATATCAACCTAGGGAGTATGAATACCCAATTCAAAGGAGCCAGTGTTATTTTCCGGGAATAATTGCTGACCGGAAAAACCCTCTAAAATCTGCTGATTTGAGAGGCAGTTGGGCAGTCTGTCAGCGAGCGAGCGAGCCCATCGGGTCCCATGCAGGCAGCACGATGGGATCCTGTTGCCAGGCATCGAGCAGCTCGGCGGAGAGGTACTTTTTATTGGCGGCAATTTCGAACATGAACTCGTCAAACCATGAGTCATTCATGACATAGAAGCCCTTGCGGCCATTTTCTTCGCCCCAGCTGTTTTCCACGCGCCAGCGACGTGCCGCCTGGCTCCCATCGTTGTCCACCAGATCCACACCGGTGAATAACATGGCATGCGTCATCAAGGTCTCGTGATGGACAAGCCGATCGGCCTTGGGCATATCCAGGTCGGTGTCGTAGACCCCCCTGTAGTCGTAGAGATCGACGTCCCAGATACCCTGGTCTCGCCGCATCATCTTGCCCACATCACAGCCCATCCAGACCGGCTGCTGATCCAGGATCGTGGAAATCGTCACCTGCTTCATGGTCTCAATGTCCACGTTCAGGTACTTGACCATATCGCCACCAACAACGTTACCGAGAAAATCGACGGTAAAAGTTCTGCCGACCGGGCTGGAGGGTCGGGGGTCATGGACCAGGCAGACATAGTCATCCAGCGGCTGTTCGATGTACTTGTCGGCAAACTGCCCAGGCGTCAGTGTGCCAGCCCGATTGAATTTTCGGTCCTTGTCGTTCCATTGCCAGTCAAACTCGGTCGGAGGCGTTCCCAGGTGAATGGCAAGAATCCGATAGACCTCGGACACCACCTGGTACTGTTGCTGGGCCAGGCTCTCTTGCGAATCACCATTGGCTGAAGCCTTCCTCAGCTGCATCGCTGCCTGTCGCAAGCGGGCCAACAGCACCTCGTTCATTCGCCGGGTATTACTGGAGCTTTGCGATTCCGGCATGACCTCCTTGGGGACCACGCCGTGCTTCTTGATGATATTGGTGAACATGTTCCACTGGCCGCCGTCGTCCAGCGGTTTGTCCAGCAGCCAGGCGACTGTGCGGTCATCGACTTCGCGGTCGGCGGTATCGAGGATACTTTGCAGGAAGTAGTTGGCCCGTTCCAGCTTGTCCCAGAAGAGCGTGTGATTCTGGCTGAACTCGAAATCCTTCAGATTCAAAGCGGCCATGGCTGCCGGACGGAAGAGATTCAAGCCGGCGAACATCCAGCAGCGACCACTTCGTTTCTGGTTGGTGACGCTCCAGTCATCCAGCAGGTGCGAAAAGGTGTGGCTGGTCGACGTTACGATATGGCGATCGAGTGCCACATCGTCAATGCCCGTTTGCGTGACGGCGTTTTGCATCATCCGCGCTGTCGGATGCGAATCAAAGTCACTCCGCAACTGGGCCATTTGTCCGTCATCCAGAGAATGCTCAGACTGAGCCGCTGGTTGTGTTGTCGTCGCCATAATCTGTAACCCGTAACCCGTAACCTGAAACCTGAAACCACTAACCACTAACCACTAACCACTAACCACTAACTTCTTCGGTCATCTGGTAGATGCGCAGGCTTCCGTCAAAGCATGCTGCGGCCAGGCGACGATTGTCGGCGGCCAGGTCGATACCGCGAATGCAGTCCAGAACCTTGGGCTCATCGACGTTCAAGGAATGGAAGGGCTTGAGGGCCAGCGGATCCTTGTCTGCCTGCCTCAGTTTCAAGTCACCCTCCTTTTCTTCCTTCTTGCTGACCTTGACCGGACTACTCGCTTCGTCCAGCTTCCAAAAACAGATCAGCCCGCTGCCACTCTGCTTGGCAATTCCGCCGATAATGTAGCCATCGGGATGAAAACGGATTCCCCAGGCAACGCCGGTCGAATTGTCTTCCGGTCGCAAGTGACGCAGCACGGTACGCTTCTCCCAGTCAATCAGGCCAATGATCGGATCCTGTTGGCCGGCGAAGGAGTTGACGACGTTGGTGATACCAGCTGTTGCGACCAGCCTGCCGTCAGGGGAGAGTCGCATGTCACGTGCGCCACCCATATCGGCGGCAAACTTGTTGTCGTATCCGGTCATCACGGTGGCAATACTGGCAACCCGCTGAGCCGAGTCCAGGTCCCAGATAAAGACATTGCCCATCAAGTCCTGGGAGACCAGGTGCTTGCCGTCGGGATGAAAGTTGACCGCGTAGGGGTTCCGTTCATGCCCGGCCAATTCGGCAATCATCTCACCCACGTCCGCTCGCCAGACGCGGATCATGTTGTCATTGCCACAGGTCGCCAGCAGCGAGCCATCGGGGCTGACTCGAACCCAGCGAGCCGAGCCGACATGCGCGCGGACCATTCGCCGGGAGCGGGGCAGTGGATCGTCGGTTAGCCACCAGTGCAGCTCGCCATCCCAGCCGGCCGTGTAAAGCCAGTTGCCGTCGGGGGAAAAGTCCATCGAGCGGACCCAGCTGTTGTGGCCCGAGAGCATCATCTTGCGACCGCTGGAGAGATCCCAGCGGTAGACGTTCAGATCCTCGGCTCCGGCAAAAACAAAACGCGAGAGTGGATCAAAGCGGCAGCAGGTGAGTGGCAGCTGGTGCTGGTAAGACGCCACCTTGTGAGTCTTGGTCACATCCAGCGGCAGGCTTGCCAGGTCGGTTGGTACTGCAGTTGGTTCGTTCATGCCAGCAGCTCTTTGATCGGTTCGACCGCTGGATCACCGATCGGAATCTCACGACCGTCGATATCATGATTGGCAGTGGAGTCGATACCGAGTGCCTGCAGGTATGTATGGAAGAGGTGACCGCCGTGGACCTCGTGGTCCACCACTTCGGTCCCCTTGTCGTTGGTGGCACCAATCACCGCTCCGGTCTGAACGCCGCAGCCACCAAGTGCCATCGACCAGGCACTTCCCCAGTGATCGCGGCCATAACGATGGTTGATCTTGGGGGTCCGGCCAAACTCGGAATAGACCATCACCAGCGTGCTCTCGAGCATGCCACTCTCCTCGAGATCACCCAGCAGGGTCGAGAAGGGTTGATCAAATTCACCCAGCTGTTCAACGTGAAAGTTGAAATTTTCGGCATGTGTATCGTAGCCATGGTGCGTGACCTTGACGCAGGTCGAACCCTCTTCCAGCAAGGTCCGGGCCATCAGGCAGTAGCGACCGAAATCGTGACGACCGTAACGGTCCAGCTGGTCTTCTGACTGCTTCTCAAACAAATCCTTGCGCGCCATCAACTGGGCTGCCTGGTTAAACGTCGCGTCGTAGGAATCGACCAGTGCCTTGGGGCGCCGTGAAGTGAATTGCTGATTCAGCTGGCTGCGGAAATCGCGACGCCTGGAAAACTGCTGTTCACTCAGCTCCTGCTGACGGTCGAGGTTGTCCGGTGGGACGATGCCCTCGAGCCGCATTTGGGCGTAGCTGGATCCGAGGAAGCCAGCGGTATTGTCGGTCAGGCCGCGCGTTGAAATGTGGACGAAGCCGGGCAGGGGACTGTCGGTCGGTGCCAGGTACTTGTTCACCACCGATCCGATATAAGGATAGGCACTCTCGCCCCGCCGACCCTTCTCCATGAACATGTGACCCTGGTGATGGTCGTCGGTGTTCAAGTTGATGCTGCGGACGACAGATAGCAGGTGCATTTTCTGGGCAGTGTAAGGAAGCAGCTCGCAGATCCGCAGGCCCGGAACCGATGTCGGAATCGACTGGAAGGGACCGCCATACAGGGTCCCCGGCTTGGGATCCCAGGACTCCAGCTGGCTGACGCCGCCCTGCATGTAAATCTGCAGGATTCGCTTTTGGTCGGACTTCAGCGTGTCGGCCACCAGCTGGCTGGAGAAACCATCCAGTCCAGCCATTGCACCAGCTCCCAGGGCAGCTGTCCCAGCCAGAAAGTTTCGGCGCGAGTGGACATGATCCAGCGGATGACAACCAGTATTCCGCTTCATTTGTAGTCTCCTGCAAGGTGAAAATGGCCGAGTCTGCTTGTCGCCCTAGTGATTAAATCGGAACTCGGCTGAACACAGTATAGCCCGAGTTGCCTGGGCCAAGCCAGTTAAACGATCAGCAGCGAATGTATCCAGGAATTGAGCCATGGCCTGCCGCTCTTCGTCACGAGCTGGGCGCGACAGGACAACCAGGTACAGAGTGCTAATTGCGTCGTCGTTGGAAGCGGTCGCGTTCAATTGATCCAGCAAGTTGCCGTTGGCTGGCTCAAGCCAGCTGCTGAGCAGCTCGTTGTTCTCCAGGAACAAGGCCTGCTTGGCCGTGGGGCCGAAGGCCGAATTGGCAGAAGCGAAGACGTCAATGTAAGTAGTAACATGACTCTCCAGGGCCTTGTGGACGGCACGTTCCAGTTGCAGTGCCTGGTCCGCCTGCGCGGGGTCAAAGCCCTCGTTGTCCGCCGTCAGCTTGGCAAGCTCTGCCTGCCTGGTCTGCTCGATCAAGCCAACCGCCTGCATAGTCGACCAGGCCAGCTGTTCAGGGGTCAGTGGCTTGAGCGCGGAGCTGAGGTACAGCTGGGCTGCCGGGTCGCTCGCGTCCGCAGCCACTTCGCTACTCAACTGGTAGGTCTTGCTGAGTACCAGCTGGCGGACCAGGTAGCGGATATCGTAGTCGTGGTCGCGGAGGTCGTTTGCCAGCAGGTCCAGTAACTCTGGATGGGAGGGCGGATTGTCGGCGTGCATCATGTCGAGCGGCTCCACAAGGCCGCGTCCCATCACCAGCGCCCAGAGCCTGTTAGCAATGTTCAACCGAAAAGCGGCGTTGTCATCGGCGATCATGGCCGGTGCCAGTTGCTGCCGGCGACTGTAACGCGGCACTCCGCGAGCCTTGTTGTCCGGCTTGGTCACGTACGGATCCTCGGCCGGCTTGGGATCCTCGATGGCTGGCAAATTAAGCAACTTCGGGACCGTGCTGTTCTCCTCGTTGGTGAAGACCGAGGTGAACTTCACGTCTCCTTCCGCTTTCTCACCGATCGAGGCCAGCTTGGAGTCCGGATCGGTGAACAGGTAGCTGCGTTTAATGAAGGCACTCAGGCCATAGTAATGCTGCTGAGGATAGTCGCCGATCGAGGGATGATCATGACATTGTGCACATTGCAGATCGCGGCCAAGGAAGAAACGGCCGATGTCCCGTACCGTTTCGTCGACGTTGAGATTCCGGTCCAGCAGGAAGCGGGCCTGCCCTCGCGTGGCCTGCTCAGCACCGTCCGCTGATAACAACTCGCTCGCCAGCTGCTTCCAGGATTTATTCTGCAGGAAGGAACTGAACAGATAGTCCTGCCAGGCAGTCGGCTCGACATGTTTCTTCGGCAGCCGCTGCATCAACATCACGTCGAAAGTATGTTGCAAGCGAAGTGCATGCTGGGGAGTCGACAGCAGCTGATCGACCAGTTGTTCTCGCCGGTTGTCGGCGGGATTATTGAGGAATTCCTGGACTGCAGGGTGAGTCGGAATTCGGCCGGTCAAGTCGAGGTAGAGTCGCCGAACAAACTCAGTGTCGCTGGCTGGCGCTGCTAGCGTGTCCGCCATCTCACCCTGGGTTGCACGCACCAGCTGGTCAATTCGCTGGTGCAGCGGCGGCAGGTCCTGGGCCGGCGCGGACTGTACCAGCAGCGCAGCGATAAGGAGACCGAGCAATGGCATGGAATTTTTCATCTGTATGCTGACTGACGACCCGAGGGGAGACCGTTATGGAACATGACTATTTTAGCACGGTCTTGTTGGCTCAACCAATGCGTCTGGAATTCCACTATCATGAATAACTGCCCGCTCGCTCGCTTTCGTTCCTCCCGTTTACAAGGTGATTCATGGCCATCCGCCATTCTTCCGTCGTTGCCCTGGTCGCTGTGCTGATTGTCCTGGCCGGAAACTGGACGCCCAATCCGGCTTATTCCCAGGCCATCACTGCCGACGTGCTGCTCACGGGTGGCACCATTCATGACGGCAGCGGCAAGCCACCGCAGGTTGGAGATGTTGCCGTCCTCGATGGCAAGATTGTGGCGGTGGGAGAGTTTGAGCTGGAGAGTGCCGAGCTGGTGATTCCCTGCCAGGGGCTGATTATTACACCGGGCTTTATCGACCTGCACAATCACAGCGATTCGGTGATAATTCGCAGCGGCACGCGGGCCAATATGAACTTTGTCCTGCAGGGCTGCACCACGATTGTGACGGGGAATTGTGGCGCAGGACCGATTGATGTGCAGGCTTACTATGAAGAGATAGACAAGGCGGGAGCGGGTACGAATGTGGTGCACCTGTTGCCGCAGGGGAACCTGCGTCGAGAGGTGATCGGCAATGTCCGTCGGCCGGCCACGATGGATGAACTGGAAGAAATGCAGAAACTGGCTGCCAAGGCCATGCAGGACGGCGCCTGGGGTATGTCGACGGGACTCATTTATGTCCCCAGCTCCTACGCGGATACCGACGAGTTGATTGCCATTGCAGGCGTGATTGCAGAACATGGCGGGATCTATGCCAGCCATATCCGCGGCGAAGGTTCCGGCTTGCTGGACTCGGTAAACGAGGCGATGGCGATTGGCAAAGGAGCGAAGCTGCCGGTTCACGTCTCCCACTTTAAATCCTCAGGCCGCGACAACTGGGGACTCGTACGAGTGGCAGTCGACCTGATCGGCAAGGCGCGGGCCGAGGGTCAGCAGGTGACGGCCGACCAGTATCCTTACCGGGCCTCCAGTACCTCGCTGGATGCGACCCTGCTGCCCTCTCGCATGCGCAGTGGCGGGCGAGAGGCAATGATCAAGCGGCTCGATGACGCCGAGCAGGGTGAGGCGATGGTGGCGGCTATCAAGCGCAGCCTGGATAAACGCGATGGGGGTGAGTCGATTCGCATCGCGCGCTATGCACCCGGGAAAGAATGGGTCGGCAAGAACCTGGTGCAGATTGCAGAATTGGAAAGCAAGACGTCGCTGCAGATTGCCCTCGAGATTATTCGTGGCGGTGGTGCGGCGATCGTCAACTTCAGCATGGATGAGGAAGATGTCCGCTATGTGATGCGCGTCCCCTGGGTGGCCACAGCGTCGGACGGGCGGGCCTACCAGCCAGGTGCGGATCGACCCCATCCTCGCAATTATGGAACCTTTCCCCGCAAAATCGGCTACTACGGATACAAGCAGGGGAACCTCTCGCCGGAACAGGCGATTCGCAGCGCCACCGGCCTGCCGGCAGATATCCTGCAGATGACAGACCGCGGATATATCAAGGTTGGGCAGTTTGCCGACCTGGCAGTCTTCGATGCAGAGGAATTAATCGATGCGGCAACCTTTGATGATCCCCATCAGTATTCCCAGGGCATGCGCTATGTACTGGTCAACGGCGTGCTGACCGTCTATCGCGGCACCGCAACCGGGGCCCTGGCCGGCAAGGCCCTGCGCTTCGCTGCCAGCAAAAAGCCAGCCGATGACCAGCGCTAGCCGGTATCGGTGGGGCTTGATAGTGCTCATTCCGGTTCAGCCATCAACCACTAGCGTATCGACTTGGGTACCGCCTGGCCCTTGGGAATCAGGCTGGAGTACTCCTTCTCCTGCATGCGATCGTCAAAGTCCGCCTGCGCTGCGACGATCGTCTGGGGATCTTCCAGCAGGTCAATGATTGTGACCGCCAGTACCTTGGAGGCATAGACAATCCCCTTTTCCCCGATCGTCGATCCGATTGCCGCCACGTTTTGCCAGCTATGGCCAGGACTCTTGGCGACCATGCAGGAGGTGCGGATTCCGCTTGTTGGCACGTGCCAGCTGATGTCACCCACATCGGTCGAACCCTTGCCCGCTGCTGGTGCCAGCGGCGTCTCATGGATTGACTCGTCGATTGCCAGCGGAAACTCGGTACCGAACTGCTCGACCAGTGGAGCCTGCAGGCGCCGGGCAAACAGCTTCTCCTCGTCATTAAAAGTTGGTGCTCCGACCTGCCGCAGGTTCTTCTCCAGCAACTGGGCCAGCGGCATGTTCGGGATCAACTCGTGGCAATCGGTGTCGATTGTGACGGTCATTGTGGTTTGCGTCATCAGGGCAGCGCCGCGGGCGATATCCTGCAGCCAGCGAAAGTTGAATTCCACATCCTTGTGGTCATCGGCGCGGCAAAAATACCAGACCGTGGCGGTCGGGGGGACCACGTTCGGCGCGCCGCCGCCGTCGATGATGACATAGTGCAGGCGGGCATCTTCCTTGATGTGTTCGCGCATGAAGTTGGCACCAATGTTCATCAGCTCCACTCCATCCAGCCCGCTGCGTCCAGTCTCGGGATTTCCGGACGCGTGTGCCGGCACGCCGGCAAAAGTGAACTTGGCCGATACAAGTGCCTTGCTGCTACCGGCAATCGCCTCGTTCCTGGAACTCGGATGCCAGTGCAGGCAGACGTCGAGATCGTTAAATTGACCATCGAGCGTCATGTAGACCTTGCCGATCACGGTCTCTTCGGCCGGAGTACCATACAGGCGCAGTGTGCCGGGGATGCCATGTTTTTCCATTGCTGCCTTGGCAGCCAATGCCGCTCCAAGTGCTCCCGTGCCAAGCCCGCTGTGTCCGCAGGCGTGCCCCGCGGCTCCTGGCTCGAGGGGGATCCGCTGCGGTGCTATCCGCTGGGACATGCCGGGCAGGGCATCGTATTCGGCCAGGATGCCAATCACCGGTTTCCCTGAACCAAAACTGGCAACAAAAGCGGTCGGCATATCAGAGATCCCGACTTTGACCTCAAAGCCATTCTCCTTGAGCTTGCTTACCAGCAGCTCGCTGGAGCGGGTTTCCATCAATCCGACCTCGGCAAATTGCCAGATCGATTTATTCACCAGCTTGAGTTCGTCGCTGCGCTGCTCAACGTCGGCGATGGCCGTCTGCTGGCTGGGACGTAACTGGGCCTGGCAGGTTTCGCTGACCAGACTGCTGGCCAGCCAGGCCGCCAGGGCGATGGCGGGGACGTGGCGAAAGCAGGATTGACGGATGGTGGTGGCGCGCTGGTACACGGTGGCACTCCTGGGCAGAGACGGGATTAGTAATCCGGGACATGGATGAACGGTTGATAAGCTATGCGACGGACAGTGGGCCTGCAAATCCCAGCCTGACTCTCCAGCCAGAGCGAGTGGCCGGTTGCCGCATTATTTGATGTTCCTGCTTGCATCCGGAGCGGTCAGGTCTTCTACTCCCAGCATCCCAATACCTGAAAGGCCAGCGACATCATGAAACTTCGCATACGGGTTCTCTCATCGGCTTTGCTTGGACTACTCTCTGTCGCCATACCACTTGCCGGTCAACAGCCTCGTTTTACACGGGCCAATGAAGAGCTGGGAATCGAGGGTCTCGGCGGTGGGGCAGCTGCCTGGGTCGACTTTGATAATGACGGATGGGTCGACCTCTACAGCGGCCGGCTCTGGAAGAATAACGAGGGGAAAAAGTTCACGCTGGTGGAAGCTCCGGCCGTGAGCAGCGATGGCACATGGGCCGACATCGACAACGACGGTGATGCCGACTTCTTCAGCTGGAGTGGTGCTGGAAAACTGGTGCTCAATCTGGGCGACAAGGGTTTTCAGGATATCAGCGACAATCTGCCTGACCTGCCAACCAAGGTCAGTCTGGGTGCTGTCTGGGGCGATTTTAATGGTGACGGTTTCGTCGACCTCTACGTCGGTGGATACGAGAGTCCCAGCTACCTGACCGACGTGATGTACTTCAACAATGGCGACACGACGTTCAAAGAAGTCTGGCGGACCGTGGGGACCACCAAGCCGGCGCGTGGGATTACCACCGCCGACTATGACGAGGATGGCGACCTGGACATTTACGTCTCCAATTATCGACTGGTTGGCAACATCCTCTGGCAGAACAACGGCAAGGGGGAATTTACGGACGTTGCAGTGGCGACCGGGACGGATGGTGATGGGGGCCTGGGTGCCTGGGGTCACACGATCGGGTCCTGCTGGGGTGACCTCGATAGCGATGGTCATATCGACCTGTTCGTCGGCAACTTCAGCCATCCACCGGCCTACCAGGATCGACCCAAGTTTCTGCGCAACCTGGGGCCGGCGATGGGATTCAAATTTGCTGATCTGAGTGCCAATGCGGGACTTGCCTGGCAGGAGTCTTTCGCCTCACCCGCCCTGGGCGATTATGACAATGACGGCCTGCTGGATCTTTACTTCACAACGGTCTATGCCGTTGGCAGTGGTGGCATCCGCAATTACCCGGTGCTCTACCGGAACAGCGGCGAGTGGAAGTTTGCCAACGTCACCGCGGCAGAAGGTATTCCCAACCTGGCTCCAACTTACCAGGCAGCCTGGGCTGACTATGACAACGACGGCGACCTGGACCTGGTCAGCGCCGGACGCCTGATGCGTAACGACGGCGCGGTGGGCAACTGGCTCAAGGTTCGCCTGCTGGGTGGCGACGGCATCGATCAATGGGCGATCGGTTCCCAGGTCCGCGTCCAGCTGGGCACGCGGGTGATCACCCGCCAGGTTGCTACAGCAACCGGGCAAGGGAACCAAAATCAGCGAACCTTGCATTTTGGACTGGGGGAGCATACTGGCCCTGTCTCTATCCAGGTGCGATGGAGCGACAATCGCGAGCTCAAGCTCGAAGAGATGCCGGGCAAGCTGATCGTGGTCAAGCGTTCAGATCAGACAAAGTGATTTCGGTAGCAGGACTCCAGGGGAGCACCGTGTTTGATGGTCAGTGTTTTTCATTTCGGCGCGGTTGGCGATGGCCAGGCAGATGACACCGAGGCCCTGCAGCATGCCCTCGACGCTGGCGACGGTGTGCTGGAATTGGACAAGGGAACGTACCGGATTCGTCGTACGCTGGTGATCGACCTGACCAGGCAGGGCTACGGAGCAGTCCTCGGTCGCGGCGGTACTTCCCGGATTGTGATGGACGGACCGGGCCCGGCAATCGAGATCATTGGCGACCACCAGGGGACGGCGCAGCCCGGGTCCTACAAGGATCAGACCTGGGAGAAAGAGCGGTTTCCCACTGTCCAGGATGTGGAGATCCTCGGTCAGCATCCGCAGGCCGTCGGAATCGTGCTCCGTAAGACCACCAAGTGCGTGATCTCGCGCGTGCTGGTGCGAGAATGCCTGCATGGAATCCAGCTGGTCGAACGAAACCGGGACTTCATCCTCTCCGACTCCCACCTGCTCAATAACCATGCGCACGGCCTGTTCTTCGACCGCTGCAACTTGCACCAGATCATTGTGCACGGCAACCATATCAGCTGGAACAAGAAGTCTGGTATCAAGTCACTTGACGGCGATGTACACAACCTGCAGATCACCGGCAACGACATCGAGTACAACAACAGCCCGGGCCTGGATGAATCGCCGCAGGGCGAACCGACCGGTGCCGAGATCTGGTTCGAGGCCACCGCTGGTGTGATCAGCGAGGTCACGATTGCCAGCAACACGATCCAGGCAACGGTTCAGCCCGGCGGTGCCAACGTTCGCATCTGGGGCAGCCCGGATGCCAGCCTCGAATCGAACCGCTTGATTGCCATCACCGGCAACGTGCTTGGCAGCCAGTCGCGAGGGATTGAACTGAAGCATGGCAAGCGGATCACAATCACTGGCAACACGATTTACGACTCGGCTGAGCTCTCGATCGTGATGGAAGATTGTGGTGGTTTTGCAATTGCCGGCAACACGCTTGTCTGGCGCAGTGATGCCGATGCACCGCAGAGGGACGGAATCAAGCTGGTGCGGTGCAGTGCCGGTACTTTGACCGGACTGCAGTCCGAGCATCTTTGTTACGGGACCCCCGAGCGGGGTGCTGGAGTGACGCTTGAGCAATGCCACGACATAACCATCGGCCACTGCCAGATTCTCGACCCGCAGGTGCGGGGTATCGAGTTGCTTGACTGTGTTCGCTGCCAGCTCTCGGCCAACTCTATCATCGACCGTCGCGATCCACCCAGCATGCTGCAGGCAATTCGGTTACTCGGTGACTGCCGCGACAACCTGCTTCACAACAACATGCTAGGCGGCGCAGTGGACCAGGCGATCGTGCTCGCCGACGGTGCAGCGACGGTCAGAGGGAATCTTGACCTGGATCATCCGGCTGACTGAGGTCATCCGTGAGGCTCTCTTCGATGGCGGGTAATGCCAGGCAGACGATGCTGCAGGCGACGCAGGCGGCCGCGAATACCCAGAACACCTGGTCCAGCATCTTGTTGTTTTGGTAGAGACGAATCAGGCCAGCCACCAGGATCGAGGCCACACCCCAGCTGGCTCCCATCGTCAGGGAACTGGCAATCCGAGGCCCGCGCGGTATCAGCCGCTGTGCATAGCTAATGAAGACCGGCATGGCGATGCCCAGCAGCAGGCCTGCCAACAGGCAGAGGACGATCTTGCCGGCGTAGCTTGCGGGTCCAACCAGCACCACGAAGGGAGTGGCCAGCAGAGTCGGCAGCCAGAGCATGGTACGCTCCCAGCGCGAGCTGGCTACCAGGGCACAGATAATTGCGCCGGCACCGATCCCTGCCATGAAGGACGATTGCACCGGTCCGATTTCATCCGTCGTGAGTCCCTCGGCTTCCAGCAGGTAGGCCAGCGTGAGCGGAATTCCCAGCGCCGGGATGATACGCAGCACTCCGCCGGCGAACAGCTTCAGCATGATCATGCCGCGTCCGGCAAAAATATCACGTATGCGAGGCGGGGTCTGCGATCCAGACTGCAAGGGAAACTGTCGTCCCTGGATGCCGAGTGCCACGATCAGCATCGCCGGCAGCGCCCAGACCAGGTGCCAGGCCAGGGTGGTGATGCCATCATAGGCAACCAGCTCGCCGGCATAGGTCGGCCCGACTGCCTGGCCGAGGTATCCACAGAGCGCAAAAATGGCCATCGCCCGACTGCGATTGTGAGGCAGCAGCGATCCTGCAGTGGCCGCTGCCTCAGGGTGAAAAGCGGCGATCCCCAGGCCGGCAATGAACAGAATCAGGCACATCAACCAGGTGGAGTGGATCCAGCCCAGCAATGCCAGACAGACAATCGAGACTACCGGACCAAACCAGATCAGCCAGCGACATCGGACACGATCACCGAGATAGCCGAAGAGGATCTGGGCGAATGAATTCGTGGTGATCCAGCAGAGGTAGCCGATCGCCAGGAAGTCGCCACGGGCCATGCCCAGCTGGTCTTCCAAATTGGGCCAGATCGGATTCACTGTGGAAGCGATCGTATCGACTACGAAATGCCCAAAGGCCAGTATGGCCAGCATCAGCGAGGCGTGTTTCATCAGTAAGCTTTAGGGCGGGCAGCTAGTCGCCAATCGTGACGGGGATCATAATCGGGAGCAGCCAAAACAGACGGCGGTGATCCACAGAGTGCACGGCATCATAACCAAGAGTACCTGATCATGCGACTGACATCCGTCCTCACTCCGATGTCCGATCAGAATCTGGCGTTAGCAGCCCAGCTGGGCGTGAGCCAGGTGACAATTCGAAACCTGGGGCTGGAACTGGAAGCCTGGCAGGCAGCCGCCGAGCGAGTGGCCAGCTTCGGACTCCAGCTTGGTGTGGTCGAGGATGCACTGGAAACCGAGGCCGTGATCATGGGCCAGCCAGGCCGTGATGACGAGATCGAGGGTATCCTCAAGCTGCTGGAAATCATGTCCGAGGTCCAGCTGCCGATCCTCTGCTACAACTTCATGGCGGGTACCGACTGGGTCCGCACCTCTGTCGATGTACCGGAACGTGGCGGTGCCCGGGTGACCGGATTTGAGCTTTCCGAAATTGACCAGGCCGTCTCGCTGGATAATGCCTCTCGTCAGCTGGAACACAGTGAGATCTCGGCCGATCAGCTGTGGGAAAACCTGGCTTACTTTCTTGAGCGTGTCATTCCCAGGGCCGAGCAGCTGGGGATCGCCCTGGCCATGCATCCGGATGACCCGCCGCTGGATGTCTTCATGGGGCGGGCACGAATCATGAACAGCCTGGCGAACTTTCAGCGGCTGGTGGAGCTGGTTCCCAGTCCCAGTAACGGCATCTGTTTCTGCCAGGGTTCGTTTGCTGAGATCGGAGTCGATATCCCGGCTGCCATCAAGCAACTAGGGCCACACATTCGCTATGTCCACTTTCGCGATATCCGTGGAACCAGGGAGTCGTTTGTGGAGACTTTTCACGACAATGGCCCGACCGATATGCTGGCCGCCATGCAGGCTTACAAGGAGGTTGGTTTTGAGGGGCCAATTCGGCCCGACCATGTTCCACAGCTGTGTGGAGAAGATGACGGCGAGCCAGGCTATACAATGCTCGGCCGGCTGTTCGCTTTTGGCTACATGCGCGGCTTGCTGGAAGCTGTAGGGGCATCTGACTCCAGCAGATAGCTAGAGCACGATTGCTGTTGGAACGCACGAGGTTGCAGCGCCGGGTTACTGCAGCGGCTCAAGTTCCGCCGGCGCTTCGGCAGGCGGCGCAACTTGTTTCTCTTCCAGCAGCTTCTTGTCACGGATCAGCGCGACCAGCTGTTCGGTCACGACCACCAGCCCGGCCGGTTCGAAATGGATACCGTCCTGCATGAACAGGGGAGTTGATTTATCCAGCACGACCAGCGTGCTGGCCAGGTCCAGCAACTCGTGCGCACCCTCTGTGGCGACGTCCCTGGTCAACTGAGCATACTCCTGGTGACGCCTGATGGCCGACGGTTTATCCGGTACAAAGTGCCGCTCGACCAGGTAATCCGGCACACCAGATTTCTCATGCGACGAAGGGCCGGTGATCAGCACCAGCGGTACTCCCTGGGTCCGGCAGAGCTTGCCGATCGTGGCCATGTTCTGGCGGTAGTCACTCGGCGGCACGCGCATCTTATCGGTAGGCATGTTGCCGGTGGAGGAGAATAGCTGGCTAATCAGATACCGTGCGCCCTGCCAGAGGCGACAGTTGTTATAGGCGGATGCCAGCAGGCTGTTACTGCCACTGCTGGCTGGATCGATCTTCTTCTGGGCGTCGGTGGAGCCGTAGGCTTGCCAGTGGTCATTCCAGCCGAACCAGGCGACCACCAGGTCTGGTTCCAGTTGCTCGAGGTATTTCTCAGCCAGCACGCGGCCCTGGTGTGAAGAATAGCCAGCGGCAGCCAGCATCACGCAATCCACCTGCTCGTCGCCCTGTTGGTTGAGGCTGGCTTCGACAAACTGGTGAAATCCCTGCTCGGTGCAGGAGTCGCCGAGGAACACGATTCGACGCACCCGGGCTGGCTTGGGTGTGATCGGCTCATCGTCCTGGAACCCGTACGAGTTGATACCGGCCTGGCCTTCAGGGTAAACCCAGAAGAGGTCCTTATCGGGTGCCAGGGTGATGAATGTATCGGGCCGAGGATATCCGAACTCAATTCCCGACTGGTAGCGAAAACCTGTTACCCGCAGCGACAGCTCGGGCACAATCACCAGCATATTGAGGATGGCAAGTAGCAGGACCCAGCGGTAGGGCATGCTCAAGCGGGCCAGCCGCGTAGTCAGCCAGCCCAGCACGGGGATAGCCAGGGCAGCTCCGCCGGCCACCAGCGCCCATCGCGATCCGCCGGTACGTTGCCAGAGGATGACCAGCGCCAGCAGGCTGGTGGCTGCCAGCGAGATGCCCAGCAGGGCTTTTACGAACCATTCGTCTCGTCGCCGCAAGTCCATGATGATCAGATCTTACACGCTGGGCCGACAATCGTCTTTAGCGATTGGTTTGCAGCGGGCATGCATGGACAGTCCCCGATCTCTGCTTATACTCAGTTCTTTCCGGTCCGAGAGGTCAAATTTCCCTCGGGTCCCCCCTGCCGACCGATCATGGGATCGGCATCTGTCCTGCCAGGTTCGCTGATTGTGATTAATAACGAGGAGCTTCCCGGGCGGCTCTACGATCGCACGTTCTTGATTGCCGTCCTCAGCCAGATGGGCTTTGTGCTGGGCAATACGCTGATGACCCATTACGGTCGATGGATCGAATACCTGGGAGGCGATGCTGCTCAGGTTGGTTGGGTGATGGGACTGGGTGCCGCCTCGGCGGTCATCTGCCGACCCTGGCTGGGTCAGCTCATTAACCGATTGGGTCCACGTACGACCTGGGCTATTGGCTATGTCCTGTTTGCCATCGGGGTCGTCCCCAACATGCTGATTTCCGATGGCTTGCTGGATCAGGGAATGGGGATTTCCCTCTACCTGTTTCGTGCCTGCATGGCACTTGGTGCTGCCTTTGTCTTCACCAGCAGCCTGACCTATGTCACTCACCTGGCGCCGCGCCACCGACGCACCGAGGTGATCGGCATTCTCGGAATTGCCGGCTTCGTCGGCATGATGATCGGCCCCTTTGTTGGCGACATGTTGCTGGACAGGCCGGATCGGGACCGTGGCGACTTTGCGATCCTGTTCCTGGCTGCTGGCAGTGCGGTTGTGATTCCGCTGCTGTTGCTTCTGTTTCTACCAAGGCCGGAAAAGACCCGCGTCGAACAGAGCGGTGGGTTGGTCCAGTTCGTTCGCTTGTGCCGACGCTACTGGCCCGGCCCGGTCGTACTGGTCTGCCTGGCTTTCGGTTTCTGCATGACCGTACCCTTTGTCTTCCTGCCAACGTTTGTTGACCAGCGCGGGATCACATTGGGGAGCTGGTCGACGATCGGTGTCTTCTTCTGGGTCTACTCGTGCTGGGGAATTTTTCTGCGAGTCGTCTTTCGACGCTTGCCTGAGCGAATCGGTCGCCACAATGTGCTTTACGCCGGCCTGACAGCGATGGTGCTGGCAATGCTGATGTACTACCGGATTGATCCGGAACGACCCTGGACATTTCTGCTGGCTGCCTGGATGGGCGGTACCGGACACGGGCTGCTCTTTCACACAGCGGTCTCTTTGACCATTGACGCCTTTCCCTCCGAAGTCCGCGGTACGGGAACGGCCCTGGCAACCATGTTCATCGACCTCGGTATGGTGGGCGGACCACCGGTGCTGGGCATCATTGCCAAGCGAACGGGTTACCAGGAGATGTTCCTCGTGATCGGAGCTGTGGTGGCCGTGATTGGCATCTTCTACGCCTGCTGGCGGAGATTCGGTCGCCATCACGATCGTTCGGTGTCCCCGTCCAATGGGTAAACCGGTCGCCGCAGCTTGTGGTACTCAAAGCAGCTGAAGTCGGGTCGGTGAATACCTGGCGTGTCGCCATCGACGATCAGGCTGGCCAGTGGTCCAATGTCGGCACGAAAATGTACCGCACTCTTGAGTACCAACAGTTGCAGCGCTGTCGGATCGATGTCGACCGTTTCCAGCATGGCGCGGTCGATCAACTGGCGCCGCAGGCTGGTGGTCAGAACCTCCACTCCACCGATCCTCAGTAGCGCGGTGTTTCCAAGCGTGTCGGCAAGTCCCTGGGCCATCGCTCCATGGAAGCGGAAATCACCGTCGCTTAAACGCAGCACCTCGGCCCTCAGCTGTAATGGCTGACCGTGCCGGTCGTCGGTCTTGCCACCAAGCGTCACGTCGATCGTTGCTCCCTCGCCTGCCTCGACCGCTTGCTGGACCGTTTCCGGATCGAACAGGCACCCCACCACGGCCGATGGACAATCGGCTTTGATGAGAGCTGCCAGGGCCACGGTGCCGTCGCAGGGAGCACCGCCGCCGGGGTTATCTGAACCGTCGGCAAAGATCACCAGCCCCTCCTGCTGCTGGCTCAGTTGAATTGCTCGCTCAATCGTAGTCAGCTGTGGTTGCAGGTTATCTCGCGCCTGCCAGAGTATCGTTGCCAGCCGCTCGACAGCCTCCTCGGCCTGCTGAAGATCGCCATCCGCAGTTGCCAGCACGGTTACTCCCATGTCGCGAATGTCGGCAAAGGGAAAGCCCATCGCGATCGTGGCGGTCAGTATTCCCGCTTCCGCTTCGAGTGCATGCAATTGAGCGACGATGTCCTGCATCGGCTGGCGCAGCGTGCACTGCATGGGGGGCATTGTCAGCAGTGGCAACTGGCGATAGGCCTGCTGAGGTTGCACCTCGCCTCGCACGATCCGGCTGATCAGCTCGGCAGCTTCCTCCCCTCGCTCCCGCATGTCGACGTGGGGGTAAGTGTCATAGCCAATAATAACGGTCGCCCGTTCGGCCAGCGCAGGGGAGATATTGGCGTGCAGGTCGAGTGTCACCACGATGGGAATATCGTCGGGCACCAGTTCACGCACACGCCGTACAATCTCAGCTTCGGCGTCCTCGTATTCTTCTGTCACCATGGCACCATGCAGGTCCAGCAGGATTCCATCGGCTGGCAGCTCGGCAGCGATCCGCGATGTCAACAGCTCACAGAGCTGGTCAAAAGTCTGCCTGGCAACCATGCCGGACGGATAGGCACGGGTATTGAGCACCGGGACGAGTTCAAAGCCCACTCGCTCGGCGGCTGCAAGATAACCGCCGTGGATCGTGCCGGTATCGCTGTATCGCTCGATCACCGTGTCGTGACCAGCGAGTTGATCGCCAGCGTGACTGTCGCGGATGAAGTCGGCGAGCGTCGTCATGCCCTCGGCAAAAGTGTTGGTCTCGTGTTGAATGCCGCCACTGATTATTCGCATCGATTCACCTGCTCCTGATTCTAGTCCGGCCTGCCGGGAGTTTGTGTCAGAGGGAAGTGCTACAGTACAATGTCGCCCGCCGATCGTCAGGTCCTGAGAATTGTGACCGATCAGGATTCAATCTTCCAGTTGTGGCTGGACCTGGTACCGGTCGGAAGCCCCAAGCCTGGATCACGTGGTCGCGATGGCCAAGCTGTACTTTTATTACTCCGCGATGAATGCCGGCAAGTCAACGACCTTGCTGCAGTCTAGCTATAACTATCGCGAACGCGGTATGCGCACAATCGTGCTGGTTCCGGACCTGGACACGCGAGAAGATTCGACCAGGGTGACATCCCGGATCGGCCTCTCGACTCCCGCTACCACATTCCACCTTGCCGATGACCTGTTCCAGATTGTCGAGCAGCAGCACAATGACCAGCCACTCGATTGCGTACTGGTTGATGAAGCACAGTTTCTGACCCGCCCGCAAGTACTCCAGCTCTCCGACCTGGTGGATCGACTGGATATACCGGTGCTGGCTTACGGCCTGCGAACAGATTTCCAAGGAAAGCTTTTTGAGGGAAGTGAACAATTGCTGGCTTGGGCCGATAACCTGGTGGAAATCAAGACGATCTGTCACTGCGGCCGCAAGGCGACGATGGTCCTGCGCACCGACAGTGAAGGCCAGGTGATCAAGGAAGGTGCCCAGATCCGGATCGGGGGCAATGAACTTTATGTCTCGGTCTGCCGCCGGCACTTCAAGGAAGGCATGGCCCAGCGAAGAACTGATGAACTGCAATTCGAGGATTTTGAGAGCGTGGAGGAACCAACATGACGAACGCAGGACTTTGGCGAGGGATCCCTGGATTGTGCCTGGCATTACTGCTCTGTAGCTCTGCTGACGCTCTGCTGGCGGCAGAACCGGCCGGCAGCTGGCCCCAGTTCCTGGGACCGACACGGAATGGCATCTCCAGCGAGACTGGCTTGATCGATAGCTGGCCGGCGGGTGGACTCAAACAGGCCTGGCGGGTCAAGGGAGGCGTGGGGATGTCCGGCATCGCCGTGGCCGATGGAAAAGCGATCACGATGGTCCAGCGTGATGGCCGCCAACTGGTCATTGCGCTCGACGCTGGAAACGGAAAGTTGCTCTGGCAGACTGCTGTGGGGGCCGCTTTTCAGAATCCCATGGGACATGGCCCGCGGGCGACACCAACGATCGCCGCCGGACTGGTCCATGTTTTCACCGGGGATGGGCATACCGCCACGCTGGCATTGGCCGATGGCACGCTCCAGTGGCAGCATGACAGTCTCAAGGGACTCGGCGGACGTGTGGCCGATTACGGTATGGTCTGCTCGCCGCTGGTGGATGGCAACAACGTGATTGTGACCGTTGGAGCCCAGGCCGGTACGGTGGTCGCCTACGATACGAAAACCGGTAAGCCTCAATGGTCCTCGGGCCAGGGGGATTCGGCAGGCTACTCGTCGCCGGTTGTTATCAAGCTGGCTGGCAAGCGGCAACTGGTGACGTTCAATGGCCAGGCCCTGATCGGTACCGATCCGGCCAATGGGAACCTGCTCTGGCGATACGAGTACAAGACCGACTACGACTGCAATATCATGACCCCACTGTCGGTCAAAGGGCAGGTCTTTATCTCCGCGGGTGAAAACCATGGCAGCACTTTGCTGTCGGTGGTAGAGGAGAATGGCAAGTACCAGCTGAAGGAGACCTGGGAATCGCTCGGCGTCCAGAGCGTGTTGCGCTGCGAATGGCAGACGCCAATCCAGCTGGGCGGCTATCTTTACGGCTTTGATAACGTCGGCGGAGCTGGTCCGATATCCCACCTCACTTGTATTGAAGCTGCCACCGGCCGTCGCGTCTGGCAGCAGACGCGGTTCGGGAAAGGCAACATGATCGCTGCCGATGGCAAGCTGATCATGACAACGCTTAAAGGGGAACTGGTAATCGTCAAGGCGAGCCACCAGGGGTTTGAAGAGCTGGGTCGCCAGCAGGCACTGGATCGAACCCGTCAGGCTCCCAGCCTGGCCGGCGGACTGCTGTATGTCCGTGATGACCAGGAGATCGCCTGCTTCGATCTCCGCAAACAGTAAGCTGTCGAACGATAGACAATCTTGAGCCGCGAGCTACCTGATGTTTTCACTGGCTGGACATAGCGCCCTGATCACAGGATCGACCAAGGGAGTTGGCTTGGCGATTGCCCGCTCGCTGGCTCAAGCGGGCGCCGATATCGTGCTGAATTGTCGCCAGGATGGCGAGCAGGCTCAGCAGGCACTGGAACTCTGCCGGGCCGAAGGAGTAAAAGCTGAACTGGTGACGGCTGACCTGTCTGGTGACACGTCGGTCTGCGTGCAGCAGTTGTATAGCGCAGCACTCGAGGCCAACCCGGGAATTGACCTGCTGGTCAACAACGCCGGGACCTATATCGATAAACCATTCCTCGATATGGACCTCGAAACGTTCGATTACACGATGCGACTGAATGTCTACGCCAGTTACTTTCTCACCCAGGCTTTCGCGCGGCACTGGGTTGAAAATAAAGTGGCCGGTCGAGTGTTACTGATCGGCTCGATCAATGGCCAATTGGCAGAACAGGTTCATACCGCCTACGACACCTCCAAGGGGGCAGTCGCGATGATGGTCAAATCGCTCTGCGTGTCGCTGGCTCCACTCAATATCCGGGTCAACGGCCTGGCACCCGGACTTGTCTACACGCCACTCACAGCCCCGGCACTGGATGATCCGGAATTCATGAAGTGGATGCAGTTGCACACGCCCAGCCAGCAGGTGCCAGGTCCCGAAGTCTGCGGCGAGGGAGCGGTTTATTTGCTGAGTGATGAGGCCCTGCACGTGCATGGGCAGATGCTGATGGTGGATGGTGGCATGAGCTCCTGGCAGCAGCCGGATCCTCCAGGTTAGAAGGTCGTGGTTAAGTACAACCGGGCTCAATCCCTGGGCAGTTCGACGGAGGAGAGCGTAACAGGGTTGAGCGGCGGATCGTAATGGGTTTTTGATGCAAAGGGAGCAATCATGAAATCGGGCGATAAGGCACCGCAGCTGACGCTGCTGGATTCAGAGAATCAGCCGGTTGAGTTGGCTTCATTGTGGCAGCAACAGTCGCTGGCGCTGTACTTCACACGCCACCTTGGCTGAGTTTTCTGTCGTGAGCAGATCGTGGATCTGCGACGTGCCGCCGACGACTACGCGCGAGCAAATATTGCCATGGCCATCGTGATGATGGGTGCTGTCGAGAAAGTTGCTGCAATCAAGGAAAAATTCAAGGTGCCTTTCATCTGCCTGGCGGATCCGGAACAGGAAACCTACAGGGCATTTGAGATTCCTCGAGGTGGGCTCCTGTCGATTGCTGGTCCACGAATCTGGCTGGCCGGACTGAGGGCCTTGTTTCGTGGCGGTATGGGCCGGCCCGGTCCCGACGTCCACCAGATGCACGCTGCGGTGGTGATTGACACGGGTGGCATCGTGCAGCTGGTGCACTACCCGCGCAATTCGGCCGACCATGTGAGTTTCCAACAAGTAGTGGCAACGCTCGGTTAACTCCATCACAATGTGGAGGCTCACTGGCGTTTCCAGAAGATCCCCGATTCCCGCCCTGGCATGATCATGGACATTGCTCCCTTGCAGCCGACCCGGGTTCGCTACAGTGTCATCTTTGCATCGATGCTGATGGCCATCCTGCTTTACCTGGATCGATTCTGCATCGGGATTGCCGAGCCCTTTATTCGCCAGGATCTGGGCCTCTCGAAGATGCAGATGGGCGTTTTCATGAGCGCCTTTTTCTGGCCCTATGCACTTGCCCAGATTCCATCTGGCTGGCTGGCCGATCGTTTCGGCGCACGCAAGATGATGACCATCTACATCCTCTCCTGGTCGTTTTTTACTGCCATGATGGGACTCGCCACGGGCTTCATCATGCTGGTGGCGATGCGAGCTGCTTATGGACTTGGCCAGGCAGGAGCCTACCCGACTAGTTCGAGTATCGTGAGCCGGTGGATTCCAATCCTTGGTCGTGGCCGTGCCAGCAGCTTCATTTCCCTGGGGGGCCGCATCGGTGGAGCAATTGCTCCCGTCCTGACAGCCATCCTGATCGTGGCATTTGTCTCGGCCGACAAGTCGCCGCTGCTGGAGCCGGAATCGGTGCTCGACAGTGCCCAGATACTGGAAAAACTCGGGGAGAGGAACGAGAAAGGCAACGAGGCCTACCTCTATCTCTTCAAGAAGTCGTCCGGCGCGCTGAAAGAGATTGTTTCATCTCCCCCCGACGAAAATACGGATCCGAGCCAGGACATCATTATAGCCAGCTTTAACCAGGCCATTCGAGATCCCGGCTTCTACTCGGCCGAAGCATTTCTTTCCATCAAGAACCTGGATCGATTTGCCACGAACTCGATCAAGAGAATCGAGAGTGGTGAGACGCTTAATGACGCCGATTCAAAGAAGTTCAACCGGTTCCTGCTTGAATCGCTGTTCCCAATCGAAATTCAAAGGACCTATATGAAAAGCTGGCGACCGGTGCTCTGGCTTTATGGAGGCCTGGGCCTGCTGGTGGCTGGATTCTTCTGGCTCGTCGTTCGAGATCGACCGCAGCTTCATCCACGCTGCAATCAAGCGGAAATGGAACTGATCAGCGGGGGGATGGAACCGGACACAAGCAAAAAAATCGGCAGCATTCCGTTGGGAGATATCGTCAGCAGTCCCAGCCTCTGGTTTTCAAGCGTCTCCCAGATCGGGGTCAATATCGGCTGGCTATTTATTGGTACCTGGTTTCCCACCTACCTGCTGGAACAGCACCAGGTTCCGATCCTGGAACGGGGTACGATGGTCATGGTTCCATTTCTTGTTGGCTTCCCGGGAATGCTCCTGGGAGGAGTCGTGACGGACAAGCTGGTTTCGCTGATTGGCGTTCGCTGGGCTCGCAGGCTGCCCTGGATTATTTCCAAGTCCATCGCTGTTGGGGCGTTTGCCGTCTGCCCCCTGCTGGATTCCCCCTGGGCCGTTACCGCGATGATGGCAACGGTCGCATTCTGCGTTGACTTCGGTAACCCGGCTACATGGGCATTCACCCAGGATGTGGGTGGCAAGCATGTCGGATCGGTCCTCGGTTTCGGGAACATGTGGGGCAACCTTGGTGCGGCGGTATCTCCTATCCTGCTCGCCTGGATCTTCGTGAATTACAGTTATTCGCACATGTTCTATACCTGTGCCGGCCTGTTCGCGATTTCAACCATCTGCAGTTTTTTCATTGATCCTACCGTGCCAGTCATTCGCGAAGACAAGTACCCTGGAGAGAGCATTGAGTGAACCAACCCTTGTCGGTAGCGACGATTTTCGATTTAAAGCAGACAATGCTTGGGCCCAGGTGCCAGCGGAATTTCAGTGGCAGGAAGCCGTCGGTGTAGCGGCCGATTCCACTGGCCGTGTCTATGTCTTTAACCGTGGCCCCTCGCCGGTCGTGATTCTTGACCGCGACGGCAGTTTTGTCGGGGGCTGGGGCCAGGGGGTCTTTAACCGCCCGCACGGGATCGTCGTGGACAACGATGACAACCTGTTCCTGACCGACGATATGGGACACAGCGTACGCAAGTACTCGCCCGACGGTGAACCGCTGATGGATGTGGGACCCAGCGGGATTCCCTCCGAGACCGGTGTTGAAGGAATGGACTTTCGCACCATTCGAGCCGGTTGCGGGCCGTACAACATTCCCACCAACCTGGCCGTTGCTCCCAGCGGCGAGCTGTTTGTGGCTGATGGCTATGGCAATGCTGCCATTCATCGCTTCACGGCCGAGGGCCAGTTGATCCAGTCGTGGGGCAACCCTGGAGATGGTCCCAGCCAGTTCAACGTACCCCATGGCATCGCGGTCGATAGCACGGGCCAGGTGATCGTGGCAGATCGCGAGAACAGTCGATTACAGTTTTTTAGCGACGAAGGTGAGCTGCTCGACACCTGGACCAATGTCGTGCGCCCGACACAGCTGGTGATCGACGACGCTGGCAACCTCTGGGTTTCGGAGCTGGGAACCATTGCCGGCCTGTTTCCCTTCATGGATCCACCCGAGGAGCCGGTTGGCTCCCGCGTCAGTATCTTCTCTGCCAGTGGTGAGCTGCTGGCCCGCTGGGGTGGTGGTAAGAATCCAGGATCGCCAGGCGACTTTTTCGCTGCCCACGACCTCTGGCTGGATCCTTTTGGGGACCTGTATGTCAGCGAGGTGGTCTACTCGGCGGGCGGCAAGCATGGCATGGTGCCGGCCGACTGTCCCAGCCTGCAGAAATTCACCCGCCTGGCTTCCGAGCGGGGTGGTGATTGATGGCTGCCAAGGGCGTCACAATCCTGGGCGGTGGCAACACGGCTTTTTCCGTGGCCGCCAGGCTGCAACTTGAAGGAGCAGCTGTCACGCTCTGCGAGATCCCCTCGTTTGCACATATGGTTGAGCCGATCCTGGAGAGCCGGCAGATAGAGCTGGATGGTGTGGCGGGCCAGGGTGTTGCCACGCTGGACTGTGTGACAACCGACTTTGCCGTCGGCCTGGCCGAGAACGAGTTAAACCTGCTGATCATCCCGGCCTATGGTCACCGGGCCTTCGCCGAAGCCTGCGCGCCACATCTCAACAGCGGCCAGGTGCTGGTACTGATGCCGGGCACGCTCGGTTCACTGGAGTTTGCCCGCATCCTCAGGGAGGCTGGGGCCCCAGCCGACATCGTGCTGGCCGAGACGGACACGGCACCCTATGTCTGCCGCAAGATGACCGCCAGCCAGGCGCATATCTGGGGAGTGGTGAGTGCCCTTGGGCTGGGTGTCTTGCCGGCCAGTCAGGCTGAGCGAGTGCAGAAGCTCCTGGATCCGCTGTTTCCTGGAGTCCAGCTGTACGACAACGTGGTGACTTGTGGTCTGGCGGCAATGAACCCGGTTGTGCATCCTGTCGGAGTGCTACTTAACGCGGGCCGGATTGAGCAGAGCCAGGGTGACTTCCATTTTTATGGTGAAGGGGTGACGCCAGGCGTCTGCCGCCTGATCTACCAAGTCGACCGAGAGCGACTGGCCGTGGCGGCGGCCCTGGGAGCTGAGTTGCTGCCAGTGGACAAGGCATTTCATGCGGCTGGCTTTGGGCCAGCTGGAGATCTTGAGGCTACCATCAACGGTAGCGAGATGCTGACTGCATTGAAGGCACCTGGTCAACTCGACACCCGCTGGTTGACCGAGGATGTTCCCTACGGACTGGCAGCCTGGTCCGCACTTGGTTTGCAGTACGGTGTCAGTTGTCCGACGATGGAGTCCCTGGTGGATTTGATCGGGACACTGCTGGGCCAGGATTTTCGCCAGCAGGCACGCAGCATGGCCGACCTCGGTATTGACGGAATGTCGCTGTCAGACCTGCAGCAGTACCTCCAGGATGGCACCAGCTGAGTTTTTCTGGATCGAAGATTGGCATAAGGGAGATCGGCAACGATGTATCCAGATGATCAACAGGCCCAGCAGATGTTGGGCGACGCACTTGAGACCATCGATCGATACTACAAGGATCGTGGTATCTTCCAGGACCGCTTTGGATTTGGCCAATCACCGGCCCTGGTGGTGGTGGATTTTGCCTATGGCTGGACGGATGAAGCATACGCCGGCGGTACAGCGCGACTGGACGGCCCGGTGGAGGCGACGCGCCAGTTGCTCGAGGCAGTTCGGGCAAAGAACGTGCCGATCATCTATACCACCAGCCCGTACCGGCCAGAGAGTGGCGATCAGCCTTTCAAATCGGCAGCTGATCCGTCGGTCGAGTACCGCGAGTGGGATGCCCGAGCCTGTGAAATCGACCAGCGGATTGCCCCGCGCGACGAGGATTACGTGATCGAGAAAGAGAGTGCCAGCGCGTTTTCTGGAACACACCTGGCTGGCTACTTGATCCAGCAGCAGGTCGACACGCTGCTGATCACTGGCTGCAGCACAAGTGCCTGCATTCGCGCCACGGCGACCGACGCCAAGAGTCTGAGGTTGAGGCCTGTGATCGTGGATGAATGTGTCGGTGATCGCTCGGCCGTTGCTCACGTGTTTACACTATTTGATATCCAGGCACGTTTTTCTGATGTCTGTAGCCTCGCCGAGACGACAGATTATCTGGCTGGACTCGAATAATTGGTATTCCTGCGGAGGAGATCGTTCGATGAACGACAAGCCAGGCTATTTCACTTTTCCCAACGGCCATCCGAATGCCGTCTACAGCGTGGCCTTCATGCCAGATGGCAAGCGGGTTCTGAGTGGTGGTCTGGATCATGCAATCCGCATCTGGGATGTCGCCAAGCGAACGGCGATCACGCTGGATGAATCTCATGCTGATGGTGTGTCGGGAGTGGCGGTTGATTCGACCGGTAAGTGGATTGTCTCCACCGGGCTGGACCAGCTGGTCAAGGTCTGGGAGTCCTCGGCCGGGGCCTCAGAGGCGACCTTGAATGGGCACGGTGCCTATGTGGTTGGAGTTGCCTGTTCGCCGGTTGCCGAGCAATTTGCCTCAGCCAGCCACGACAAGACAGTTCGCCTCTGGAACCGCCAGGGCCAGCAGTCGGTGCTCAATGGTCACACCGACCTGGTGATTGCGGTCGCCTATAGCCGGGATGGCAAGCAGCTGGCCTCGGCCGGCAAGGATGGATCGGTGCGATTGTGGGACAGCACGAGTGGCGAGGCTGGCACGGTACTGTCGGGTCATGATGGATCCGTGGAGAGCGTGGCATTCTTGCCAGACGGCCGCCGCTGTGTGTCGGCCGGCGGGGATGGACTGGTCATCCTCTGGGATATTGAGAAGTCAGCCATCGTTCATCGGCTGCGTGGCCACGAGGGTTACGTGAAGTCGGTGAGTGTTTCGCATGACGGAGCAACGATCGCATCGGGCGGCCAGGATGGAACGATACGACTCTGGTCGGCAGAGACTCTGCAGCCGCTAAATCTGCTGGAAGGGCACCGTAACACGGTCTACAGCCTTTCCTTTTCGCCGGATGGCAAGCAACTCGCCAGCGGCGGCTTTGATCGCCGCGTGAACGTCTGGGATCTTGGTTGATTCAGACTTCCGGCAGAGGCTGGTAGTGGTCATGTTCGACCAGGTACCGTGGGCGACCGCTGAGATCCTTGATCGTGGCGCGGTTGATGTCGATGCCCATATTGCGATACAGCGTAGCGTGGATTTCCTGGAAATGCACCGGCCGATCGATGGCATGCTCGGCATGCGGATTGGTGGCACCGATTACCTGGCCGGTGCGCATTCCGCCGCCGAACATCAAGGCGCTGCCAACTCGTGGCCAGTGGTCGCGGCCACCCTTGGCATTGACCCGTGGCGTGCGACCAAACTCACCCCAGACAAGGACTGTCACGTCCTTGTCCATACCCCGATCCTTGAGATCATCCATCAACGTGCTGACCCCCTGATCGAGTGCAGGCAGATGATCGCGAGCATTTTCAAAATTCGTGCCGTGGGGCCGGCCGTGCCAGTCCCAGCGTCCATAGGCCAGCGTGACGACTCGCACACCCGCTTCTACCAGTCGCCGGGCTGCCAGGAAATAGTCATTCTGCAGTGGCCCCGCATCGCCATAGCCGGCCGGCAGGTCGGACCCACGCCCGTAGCGATCACGCAATGCCGGGTCTTCCTTTTCCAGGTCCAGCGCGTCGGCTAGCTGGCTGTTTGTGAGAATACCGAGTGCCTGGTCGGTGAAGGCATCCACACCCTCCAGCTCAGTTACCCGGTTCACCAGTTTCTTGTAGGCGTCCAGTTTTCCCAGCAGTCTGCGGCGGTCCTGGAACTGCTCGATGCCGATACCCTGCAGAGCGAGGCTGCGAGCGCCATCGGCGTTGGGCAGGAATGGAGCGTGAGCGGGGCCGACAAAGCCGGCCTGGCCAGGATCCTTCCAGCCACCAGTTTTCATGTTAGGCGAGAGCCCGACGAAGGGTGGTACACCGCGGACCGCGGTTCCCTGCAGCTTGGAAACGGCCGATCCAAACGAGGGCCAGCCGCCGACAGGCTGGTTATCTGAGTGACGGCCGGTCATGCACTGGAAGGCAGCATGACGGTCCTTGGCACCAACCACGCTGCGAATCAGCACCATCTCGTTCATGCGATCGGCGATCAATGGCAAGTGTTCGCAGATCTGGATGCCGGGTACACGAGTCGAGACTGGCTTGAATTCGCCACGAATCTCAACCGGAGCATCTGGCTTGAGGTCGAACATATCCTGGTGAGGTGGCCCACCGGAAAGGAAGATCATGATCACGGACTTGGAAGATCGCCCGTTGCCTGTAGCAGATTCAGCTGCCAGCAGCTGGGGCAGGGCAGCACCCCCCATCGCCAGTGAGCCGATCTGGAGGAAGTTGCGACGGTCGATTCCGTCGCAAAATGGGATCTTCTTGTTGGTCGTCATTTTTTCAAGCTGCAGGTGGAATGTGCATCGTTGCTGTGGCCAGGATTGTGGCCGCCAGCGTAGATATCGGCAATATCTGTTTACTGCTTCCAGCATATCAGATCGGGTTTGTGGATCCTAGCAATTGCTACGTCGTGCGATCACCGCCAGCAACGCCGTGCCGAGAGGGTTTGAGCTGAAAAACCGGTCTGCGCCGGAAATTATCGAGCCGGCCTGATGGGCCTTATGGGGCGGTGGATAAACGGCAGTCTTTTGCTAGAATCTGGCGTTCAGCAAGTAAAGCCCGTTGCTTGACATGCTGAGTCGCGTTGAACGCGAGTGAGTTAGACAGGGGAGTGACTGTGGACCAGAAAATCTTGTGGGAGTTGATTTTCGGCCTGATTGGCGGTCTGGGTATATTCCTGCTCGGCATGAAGAACATGTCCGAGGGCATGCAGGCCGTGGCTGGCGGCGGCTTACGGCGGATGATCGGCATCGCCACGAACAATCGCATCTCCGCAACGGGCGTGGGCCTGGCTGTTACCTGCCTCGTCCAATCAAGCTCCATCACCACCGTGATGGTGGTCGGATTCGTCAACAGCGGATTGATGACGCTGACTCAATCAGTCGGTGTGATCATGGGTTCCAATATTGGCACCACGGTCACCGGCTGGATTCTCGTCCTCAAGATCGGCAAGTACGGACTGCCGATCCTGGGACTGGCCGCGTTCACCTACTTGTTCTCCAAGGGCGACCGTGTCCGCTACATCGCGATGGCGATCATGGGCATTGGGATGGTCTTCTTCGGGTTGGAGCTGATGAAGGAGGCCTGCTCGCATATCAGGTCATTGCCAGAGTTTAAGGAGTGGCTTGGTCATTTCAATGCCGAGTCGTTCGTCGGCATGGCGCAGTGCATGCTAGTCGGCTGTGTCCTGACCGTGATGGTCCAGTCGTCCTCTGCCACGCTGGGAATCACCATTGCCCTGGCACTGACCGGCGTCATCTCTTATCCAACTGCCGCCGCATTGGTGCTGGGCGAGAACATCGGCACGACCATCACCGCCTTGCTTGCATCGATCGGAGCAAACACTAACGCCCGCCGTGCCGCCTACTTTCATGTGCTCTTCAACATGATCGGTGTCTGCTGGATTGGCGCTATCTTCTTCATGTATGTGGAATTCGTCCCCTGGGCGATCGGTGTCGATGTGACGCACTCAGTCCCGGATGGGAAGGGCAATATGATATTTCCACATACCACCGCTGCCATCGCCGCGACGCACTCCATCTTCAACATTATCAATACGGCGTTGTTCCTGCCATTTGCTCATATCCTTGCCAGGATGCTGACCCGCGTGGTGCCAGACCGCGAGGCCAAGGAAGCTCCTCGCCTGACGAACCTCGATGTTCGCATGCTGGAAACACCGGTCGTTGGCATTGAGCAATCGCGTGTGGAAGTGCTGCGTATGGCACATAGTTGCAAGGACATGATGGGCTGGCTGAAGAAGTCGGCGGCTGAAGATGAGCCGGATTCAAAGCGGGTCAAGAAGCTGCAACAGGTGGAAAAGGATCTCGACACGATGCAGGATGAATTCGTCACGTTCATGACGAACCTGTTGTCCGGTAATGTTCCCCACCAGGTGATCGAGGAGGGACGTCAGCAGTTGCGGATGGCGGACGAGTACGAGTCAATCAGCGATTGCCTTGCCAGCATTCAGAAGTTTCAGTTGAAGTTGGGAAAACAGGGGCATCGCTTTTCAGAGGATCAACGCGCAGAACTCAAGGCACTGCATGACCTGGTCGCTGATTTCCTGGATCTTGTCCTCAATGCCTACGAGCAGCGAGAGTCGGACGCCATGCCCTCTGCGAGTGAGTTGGCGTCGACAATTTCCAAGCGAGCTAAGGAACTGCGTAACAACCATATCAGCGGCCTGAGCGAGACAAGGACGGAGCCTTACGTGAATCTGGCCTACACCTCATCCGTGGCAGCCTATCGCTCGGTGCGGGACCATGTCGTCAATATCACCGAAGCGATGAACGAAGAGAATTGAGTCATCAGCTGCGACGAATTCGTGGCTCGAGGCCAGATCTCAGTTGCTCGTGGTTAGGTCTTCGTCCCGTCTCCCGCTAGCTCTCAAAAACCTCGCGGACCACGTGCGACTCATCCGGACCGGTCAAGCGCTGGTCCAGGCCCTGGTAGAAGAATGCCAGCTGCTCGTGATCGAGTCCCATCAGGTGCAGGATCGTGGCATGCAGGTCGGAGACATGCACGGGCCTGTCAATGCTGCCGAAGCCAAAGTCGTCGGTCACGCCGATCGCCTGACCACCTCGCACGCCACCACCGGCCAACCACATGCTGAAAGCATGCCAGTTGTGATCGCGGCCTGGCTTATCAACTCCCTCACTCGTCGGCGTGCGGCCAAACTCGCCGCCCCAGACAAACAGCGTCTCGTCCCAGAGGCCACAGTCCTTCATATCCTGCATCAATGCCGCCATCGGACCATCTGTTTCTCCGGCATGCAGCTTGTGGTTCGTAATGCAATCTGTATGGCCGTCCCAGGTATCCTCGATATGTCCGCCGCCGGAATAGAGCTGGACAAACCGCACTCCCTTTTCCAGCAAGCGTTTGGTAACCAGGCACTTGCGGCCAAAGTCACTTGTGAGCGGGTTATCCAGCCCGTATCGCTCGTGCGTCTGCTTGGATTCTCTACCCAGGTCAACAACACCCTGGGCAGCAGATTGCATGCGAAAAGCGAGTTCGTACGATTCAATTCGAGCTGCCAGTTCTGATTCTCGCTGGCGTTGCAGCAGGTGCTGCTTGTTCAGTTTTCCCAGCAGGTCGAGGCTGCGGCGCTGACCCTCAGGGCTGATGCCGGCCGGGTTGTTGAGGTTCAACAGCGGCACGTCGCCGCTGCGAAAATGTGTACCCTGGTAAGCGGCCGGTATGTAGCCGCTGCTCCAGTTCGACGCGCTGCCAATCGGCCCTCCGCGGGGATCGATCATCACCACGTAGCCGGGCAGGTTCTGGTTAAATGTCCCCAGGCCATAGTTGACCCAGGAGCCCAGGCTGGGACTGCCAATCCCCACCTTGCCGGTATTCATCTGGATACAACCCGAGGCATGGGCCGCCGTGTCGGTGTACATCGAACGAATCACACAAAGATCGTCGGCATGTTTGGAGAGCTGCGGGTAGAGGCTGCTGATCGGCAAGCCACTCTCGCCGAACTGTTTGAACGGGAACGGTGACTTCATCAAGTAACCAATCGGTCGGCCGTTCGATCCAACCTCCAACTCACCCACGTACTTCTCCCCATCATGCTTGTCCAGCATCGGCTTGGGGTCGAACGTGTCGACCTGGCTCGGCCCGCCATTCATGAAGAAGAAGACGCAGCGGGTTGCGCGGGGCTTGAAGTGCGGTTCTCTGGGTGCCAGCAGCCCCTCTGGACCGGTCTGGGGTTCGGCCTGCAGTTGATCGAAATAGCCATCGCGACTGAGTAGATCCAGCAGGGCCAGGCCGGTAAACCCCGCTCCCCCTTCCCACAACATCTGGCGACGTGTCTGGCCACAGCCTGTCTGGTTGGGAATCAGCTGTCGATGTGAGGTTGTCATCTGGGGAGCTCCGTCACGATTTATCAATCGGAATATACGATTTCGTTGAGGTTCAATAAGATTCGGCAGAACTGCACCAGGGCAACATGCTCGGGGGCCATGCCGGCCTGGTCCGGCTGCCTGCGAGCGAGCTCGGTTTCCTGCTCAAGGAATTCCAGCGTCACTCGCTTTTCCTGCCCGCTGGGGAATCGAGAGAGTGCCAGCCGATAAGCAAGTCTCACCTGGTCCACCGGCCTGGGTCCTGCTTCGCTAACTAGCCTGTCTGCCAGGTAGCCGGCCTGGCGATTGACAAAGTCGCCGTTGAACATCGTCAGCGCCTGCGGCGCGACGCTGGTAACAAGTCGCTCGGGGGCAGGACGCGTCGTGTCGCAGAGGTCCAGTACCTCCAGGAACGGTACGATCAACGATCGCTTGACATAAGCATAGATGGTGCGGCGATTGGCACTCTGTTCATCGAAAGCTGGCCAGATCGACCTCTTGTCGGCATGACCGTCGAGCGCCTCGCTGGGCACAAAGGGATACATGCTGGGGCCATACATGGTGCGATCCAGCTTGCCGCTGATGGCCAGCAGCGAGTCACGAATTGCCTCCACTTCAAGCCTTACATAGGGCTTGCGCCACAATAACAGGTTCTCAGGGTCTTCGTCGTAGTACTTGTCGTTACCAACCGTCGACATGCGGTAGGCGTTGCTGGTCATGATCAGCCGATGCAGCTTTTTCATCGACCAGTTGGCATCGTGGACGAACCAGTGGGTCAGCCAGTCGAGCAACTGCTGGTGAGTCGGTGGCGTGCCCATCACGCCAAAGTCGCTGGGCGTGCGCACAATACCGGCCCCGAAATGATGCTGCCAGATGCGATTGACAATCACGCGTGCCGTAAGAGGGTTCTCGGGGCGGGCGATCCAGCGGGCCATTGTCAGTCGGCGGCGCGTCGTTCGCTCACTCGCCGCCAGGAACTCAGGCTGCCCACGCGTCAGCACCGTTGGGACTCCCGGTTGGACCACCGGTCCCGGACTGCTGGCACTGCCTCGCACCAGCAAGTGTGTGATCGGTGGCTGGGGGGAGGGCTCAACATAGAAATAGCCATTTGGCAGATCAGGCATCTCCTTGCGCAGTTGCTCGATCTGCTTGAGTCCCTGCTGGCAGGTCTCGGCCGCTACTGGTTCCATCAATGGTGACAGCTCCTTGACGATCTGGGCCAGCTGCCCGCCAATCCGCTGCTGTTCGTCCCCCGTCAGCGTGCCCCACTCCTTGACCAGCAGGCTGCGGACATTCTCCGGCAGGCTGGTTTCGATCTGCTCCGCCTTGAGTTTCTCCAGCAGCAGGCGGGCTCCCGCCTGGTAGGCCTGGTGAACCTGTTTGCGCTGGCTGCTGATCGCAGCCCTGGCTGTATTCAGCTTTGCCACTTCTGCGACCGAGCCTGCCGGTGAGTCGAGATCGGTACGGCCACTTTGCGGTCGTTGCAGGGGGTCCAGGACTGCGATCATGCGGTAATAGTCATGCTGCGTGTAGGCTTCAAACTTGTGGTCATGGCAGCGTGCGCAGGCCAGCGTGATACCGAGGAATGTCTGCGAGGTGGCATTCAGCATGTCATCCAGCTGATCGAAACGATCCTGGGGGAAGTCAGCTGGCTCATCATCCCAGGGCCCCAGTCGGTAGAAGCCGGTGGCAATCATCGATTCCGTGCTGGCATCGTCCAGCTCGTCGCCGGCCAGCTGTTCCAGCACGAAGCGGTCGTAGGGCTTGTCGTCATTGAAGCTGCGGATCACGTAATCACGAAATCGCCAGACGCTTGGCTTGCCGGCGTCGCGCTCGTATCCATTTGTCTCGGCAAATCGCACCAGGTCCAGCCAGTGGCGTCCCCAGCGCTCACCATATCCCTTGTCAGCGAGCAGGTCGTCGATGTACGTGTCGAAGGCCTCGGGAGACGGTTGTGAGAGCAACAAGTCCTGTTGCTGCAGGGTCGGTGGCAGACCGACCAGGTCCAGCGAGATGCGTCTCAGCAGCGCATTCGCGCTGGCAGCTTCGGCTGGATGCCAGCCGCGCCGTTCAAGTTTATGCAGGATGAAGGCATCGATTTCGTTGCGGACCCAGCGGGTCTGTCGGGTTTCCGGAACGGCCGGCCTTTTGACAGCTTGAAAGGCCCAGTGCTCACGATCCTCGTCGGTCACCGATGCGTCTGCCCTGACCAGTTCATCAGCCGGCTTGTCCTGCGACCAGGCAGGCAGGGCCATGCCGAGCAGGAGCAGCAATGAAGCACATGTTCGGTAAGAGTTGGCTTGTCCTATCACGATCTTCTGGTCCGGAAAATCAAGTTACGATTACAACAGAAAATGAGTCCAGCGCGAGTCTCACTATCGTAACGTCTAGCGATTCTGGTCTCAAACGAACTGTTGCCTGAGTCTGACAAAGTACAGCTGGCGAGACTGAGCATTGCAATTGCCAGTGGCAGAATGGATAAATGATCAGACAGCATTGAGTAAGTGACCAAGGTCGGAGAACAGGACATGAACATTCCCCTACGAGCACTGAATCGTCGTGGCTTCCTGGCCGCTGGAACTGCAGCCGGCCTGGCCGGTTTGCATGGTTCCCACTCACTGGCCGCTGGCGAGCCTCCTGGGGTCCGTCGCCCTCGAGCGACCGATGGGGATGACCGCTTCGAACCTGACTGGGAAGAACGCCTGACCTTGACGGTCGGTCCAAAGAAAGCGGACCTGGTTGGAAGCGACGACAAGGTGATCCAGGCAGCGGTTGATTACATCGCCCGCCTGGGTGGTGGCACGGTCAAAATTCTTCCCGGCACCTACACGCTCAGGAATGCCGTCTCACTTCCCAGCCGCATCCGGATTGTCGGCAGCGGTTCCGACTCGATCATTACCAAGATCCCCTCGACCACCGTGGCGATCTCAGCTGACTCCGATTGGTATGACCAGGAAGTGACCGTCAAGGATGGCAAGGCCTTCAAGGTCGGAGATGGAGTTGTGCTGCGGACCAAGAACGCCAGCAACGGGAGCAACGAGGTGATCAAGCGAACGCTGGTCGCTCGCTCCGGTAACCGTTTCAAGATCAACGACGGCCTGCGCAAGAATCTCTGGCTCAGTGGCAAGCCAACCATGTCGTCCCTGTTCCCGCTGTTTACCAGCGAGTACAGCTCGGATGTCTTGATCGAAAATCTGACATTCGACGGTAACCTCACGAACAACGAAAACCTGAACGGCAATTACGGTGGCTGTATCTTCCTGCAGGATTGCAACCGCTACACGTTCAAGAACGTGGAAACCCGCAACTACAATGGCGACGGGATCAGCTTCCAGATCTGTCACGATATCGTCGTGGATAACTGCTTCAGTCACGACAATGCGGACCTCGGGATCCATCCGGGCAGCGGTTCACAGCGGCCGCAGATAAAACGCAGCCGAATGGAAGGCAACACGATTGGCCTGTTCTGGTGCTGGGGAGTCAAGTTTGGCCTGGCCGAGAACAACACCATGGATGGCAACCGCAACTATGGCATCTCGATCGGTCATTGTGATACCGACAACGTGATGCGGAACAACCAGGTGCTCAATAGTGGCAAGGTCGGTATCCTCTTCCGCGACGATGCCCGTGGTCAGGATTTCTGGGCCAACCGAAATGTCATAGAAGGGAACCGCGTGGTGAACAGCGGCGGGGATGATGGAGTTGCCATTGATATCCACGGCCAGACGCGCGACACGCGGATCGTCGACAACGAGATCCTGGAAATGCGGGATCCCGTCAAGCGAACCGGAATTCGGATTGCCGCCAAGGCGGGCGTGGTCGAAATGAACGAAAACAGGATCCGTGGATTTGCCGTCGATATCAACGACCAAAGATCGGGCGGATAGATCGACAGGCGATTACTTGCTCCCGACAGGAAAGGGCCCAGCATGTCCCTGCAACGCGTTACCCTGGCCATCACGCTGGCCGCCAGCCTGCTATCAGCATCCTGGTTGATAGCTCACCCGCAAACGCGGCAGCGATTCCTCCGTCAGCAGGACGCCAGGCGCGGACAAGTCCAGTCGCCGCTGCGGACCAGTCAACCGCTGTGCGAGCTGACGCTTGATTTGATCCTGCCGGGCCAGCGCAAGCCGGTACCTGGCAATGTGCGGATCACCCCAGTCGGTGCGGACAAGCCGCTGGATATCGGCGAGCTGGTGCAGCGCGAGCTGGGCTGGTTCGCATTCGCTGCCGGCGAGACGATCCATCTGCCGAGGGCCAATTACAAGGTCGAAATCCTGCAGGGGATCGAGTCGCTGGTGGAGACACGCCAGCTGGATTTGACCGGCAAAACACGAGCCAGGCTGAAGGTCTCCACGCAGTCGTTTTATTCAACTCAATCGCAGGGCTTGCAGAGCGCCAACACGCACCTGCACTTGATGAAGTTGACCTATAGCGAGATGGACCACTACTTGCGTACCGTTCCACAGGCCGACGACCTGGATCTGCTGTTCGTGTCTGTTCTGAGACGGATTCCGGATGAACGCGACTATATCACCAACCGCTTCAATCCCGCTGACGTGGAACGTTTTGGCCGCGATGGGATCCAGCTCGGTTTTGGTGAGGAACACCGTCACAATTTTGGACGGGGTGGTGAGGGTTTTGGCCATGTGATGCTGCTGAATATTCCCCAGCTGGTGCGGCCCGTCAGCATCGGCCCAGGCATCATGCGCAGTGGCACCGATGGAATTCCACTGCGTCGAGGCATTCTCAAGACACATCGAGATGGTGGCACGGTGATCTGGTGCCATAACACGTTTGGCCATGAGGATCTTCCCAGCTGGACCGAGGGACTGGTCCACGCTCAGAATATTTTCGATGGCGGCAGCCGCGGTGAGTACGATGTCTCCTTCTATCGCTACCTTGACCTGGGAATGCGAGTTCCTTTTTCAACCGGCACCGACTGGTTTATCTACGACTTCAGCCGTGTCTATGTGCCGCTGGCCGGGAAACTGACTCAGCGACGCTGGCTTGAGCAACTGGCTGCCGGCCGTTCATTTATTACCAATGGCCCGCTGTTGGAATTCCAGGCGAGTGGACATTCGATCGGTGACACGATTCAGCTCGCTGAGGCAGGCGAGATCACGCTCTCTGGTCGTGCCCTTGCCCGTGAGGATTTTTCGCATCTTGAACTGGTCCACAATGGCACAGTGATCGAGCGATTTGCGACCCGGCCGGTGGATGGCCATTTTGAAGCCAGCATGAACAAGACCGTGTCGCTGACTGAGCCGGGCTGGTTCGCTCTCAGGACCTCGACTGAGGCGGGGAATAATGCGTTTGGCAAGCCGCTGTTCAGTCACACCAGCCCGATCTACGTCCAATACCAGGGCCGCGATCGATTTGAGCCTAAGGTGGCCGAGGGGATGGTCCGCGAGATGGAAGCAAGCATGGAGTATATCGGCCAGATGGCGGTCTTTGCCGATCAGCAAGAACGCGAGGCGATCATGGAAGTTTACCATTCGGCGATCGCCAAGCTGCAGGGCAGAATTCAGCGAGGAGAGTAATGGACGGACTCAATCACAGACCTGTTGCGAGGCTGGCGTGTTTCGCCTTCGTGATCTGTGCCTTGCTGCCATCGGTCAGCAGAGCCCAGCAGTCGGCCATGATCTCGGTGTTCGATGCGATCGACAATGGCCAGCTCGATGTGCGCGTGGTTGCCAAACACGCCAATCAGCTGACCATCATGCTGCACAATACGACCGAGCAGCCTCTGGTCGTGAAGCTGCCGAGCGTCTTTGCTGCGGTGCCAGTTTTGCCGGAGCAGCAACGCTTGTCCGCTGCCAGCACCCAGCCACAATCGCTTGGTATCGGCTATTCATCGCCGACAATTCGCAAGGTTGCCCCGCCTGGTAATGGCCAGCTCTGGGGCGCTGTCAATTCAGGCGGCGTGTTGCAGGTGGGGCCCGGCCGCGTTGTCCGCCGCACACTCAGGTCAGTCTGCCTGGAGTACGGCAGTCCGGAGCCGACACCGAAGGACAAGTACAAGCTGGCTCGTATTGAGGATGTTGAGAGCAACAAGTATGTCAGCAGGCTGCTGGGTTATCTGCGAGCAGATTCACATCGAGTGATCCAGTTGGCGGCCTGGCACCTGAATAACAAGATGACCTGGCAACAGCTGTCGACGATCCGAATTCCTCCCATGCCTGGCCGTCCTGGCGGTGTATTTCGGCAGCAGGAGCTGCAGACAGCTTATCGGCTGGTTGAGTTTCTGACGGAGAGTCCGTAGAGGTTGCAGGTTACCGCTTGGCCTGCAGGATCAGGCCGGCATAGCCCACCACGCGACTACTGTCGCCACTCACGTCTGCACTGGTGGTATAGCCGACCTGGCTGCAGGAACCGAGCTGGCCCAGTTGCCGCAGGCACTGCATCACGATCACGGCAGGCCGCATGCCACACATGCTGATCTCTTTCTCTGTGACCGTTTCGTAAAGCTGAGCTGGATCCAGCGACTCCATCGCCGCCAGCGCGAGTGCGTCGACCTGGCGCGTCCGCTTGTCATTCGCAAAGTGATTCATGTCACTGGAGATGACCAGCAACGGCTGCTGCGGCAACGTGCCCAGCACGCCTGCCAGCTGATCTCCAAGGCCCTGGCAATCTGCCAGGCTGGCGTTGCCCACGGCGATTCCCACCACCCGTGTCTTCGGTGCCAGGCGCGATAGCAGCGGCAACTCAATTTCTATCCCATGTTCGTTTCGATGTGCCGCTTCATCCAGCTCCAGGCCGTCAATGCTGTCGGCCAGCACCTGGGCCAGTTCCATATCTGTCTCGATACGCTTTCCTGGAATGGACCAGGCGGCGTGTGGATCGATCGCCCAGTCCGCCCCGAGTGGGGTGTGCTTGGGACTAATAATGATCACGGTGGAAGGGATCTCGACCCGCTTCAGTACATCGGCGGCCAGGCGGCCGGAAAAGACCAGCCCGGCATGCGGGACCATGACTGCCGCGGCAGCCATTTTTTCGTCGGGAATATCTCCCAGCAGATCGTCGGTCATGGCCGCCAGCTCGTCAGCGTCGCCGGGATAAAAACGTCCTGCCACGGCTGCAGCCCGGGTTGAGTTGTCATTCTCCTGGCTGGCCTGTCGCAGCATGCTGAATCGGAATGGGCTGGTCGTTGAAGCGCTGCGATAGCTGACCAGCTGCCAGTCCTTGAGGTGTGTGACCTTGGCGAGTTCACTCAGTTCATCGACGCCTTGTTGTGCTGACTGACCGCGGTCGCTCAGCCAGGCACTCTGCTCACCGTCACTGATCACGATCGCTCGCTGTTGATCGATGGCGGCGGGATCGGCCGTCTCCAGGCTGCCGTGCGGAATTGGATCTTCCAGCAACAGTAGCTGTGGCTGCATCTGCTCAACGAATTGCCGTTTCACGTCCTGGCGGCCAAGAGCTCTGGCAAGGTTTTCAACCAGCTGGAACAAGGTGGCTTGTAGGGGAACCTTGTTGCCCGCTGAGAGTCGGCCTGATTGGATCGTCCCACCGCTGCCAGGGTCGGTCAGCTGCAGGGCAAGACCGTGGATCATCATGTCCGGGCAGTTAGTGAGGTAATAGTTGGGAGTCGCACCAGCGATCAGTGCTGCCAGGTTCTGGCGGCTGTGGTCGGCCAGCGCACTCAGCTCAGCTGGCTGCAGGAGGGCGGAATCGTCGATTGAGATTAGCACGCTGGTATCCCAGGCTGCCTCGATCACCTGGACTTCGAAAGTTTGCAGGCTGGCATCGTCCTGCTGCCAGGCATCTTCCGGCAGGCCGGCCTTGTGGCACACCCGTCGCAGGAACTGCTCGCTGTCCCAACCGAAGTCAACCGCCACGACCGGAAGCAGCAGGCCACTCTTGTTACCCTGTCGGATGACCAGCCCGTGGTGACCTACCTGGATCACACTCTGGCGCTGGTCGGCGGGGATATCGACAGGCTGAAAATTGTGCAGCAGGGATATATCGACTTTCAGGCCCTCCAGTTCGGCTGGCGAAATGGGCGGAAAACGTCGATCTCGAGTTGCGGTGCTGACGGCAGCCTGTTGAAGCGCGTCGGCCAGCGAAAATGGTCGGTTCAATACCCCGCAACAGGCGCGCAACTGTTGGTCCTTCTTGAGCGTTACGAAGCAGCCCATCACGGTCGAATCGGCTGCTGGACCAAGTGCATCTGCCAGGTCCGGGGAGGCGTCGCCTACGACTGCCTTAGCCAGCAGCTGGCAGGTGGCGCGGTGAACCCGCTGCTGGTCTGGTTCAGACAGCGGGCTGAAATCGGTATTGGGACTCGCCGATTGTGGCGAGTCAGCGGAAGAGGACATGGCGGGGTCCTGTAGTCGAGGATTTGGCTTACTGGCGTAGTCCTGGATTCGCACGGGCTGGCGTTTACGGCCCCAGTCGCCGGGCTGGTCAGCAAATCGGCCGGCAACCTGGTGTCCACATTGGCCACACCTGTTGCCATCCAGCTGGTAGCTACCGAGCTCGTACCAATCTCGTTGAATCAGCAGCGTACTGCAGGACGGACAGTAAGTGCTCTGGTGCTGTTCGTCGTTGACATTGCCGACGTAAGCGTGACGTATTCCCTGTTCTTTCGCCAGCGAATGTGCACGTAGCAGCGTTTCGTGCGGCGTACGCGGCTTGTCGGTCATCCGGTAGTCGGGATGAAAAGCAGAAAAATGGACCGGCACGTCGTCCCCCAGGTTGGCCAGGATCCAGTCCACCATCCTGGAGAGTTCGTCGTCGCTGTCGTTTTCTCCAGGAATGATCAGGTTGGTAATCTCGAACCAGGTATCGCTTTCATCCGCCAGCCACTTGAGCGTGTCGAGTACAGGTTGCATGTGAGAGAGCGTGATCAGTCGATAGAAATCTTCGTTGAAAGCCTTGAGGTCGACGTTGGCTGCATCCATCACCTCAAAGAAGGGCTGACGAGCCGCTTCGGATATGTAACCTGCTGTGACCGCCACGGTCTTGATCCCCCGCTGGTGGCAGGCACGGGCTACATCGATTGCATATTCGGCCCAGATGACGGGGTCGTTGTAGGTGAAAGCCACACTCTGGCAACCGAGTTGCAGCGCTGCTTCGGCAATCGTCTCCGGGGTCGCTTCCTCACTCAGCTGTCGGATTTCCCGCGACTTGGAGATATCCCAGTTCTGGCAGAACTTGCAGCCCAGGTTGCAGCCAGCAGTACCGAAGGAGAGCACGCTGGTTCCAGGGTAAAAGTGGTTGAGCGGCTTTTTCTCGATCGGGTCGATACAAAAGCCGGTGCTGCGGCCGTAGGTCGTCAGCTGCATCTGGCCGCCGCTGTACTCGCGCACGAAACAAAATCCGCGGTCACCTTCGGCCAGGTGACATTCGCGCGGGCAGAGGTCACAGATGACGCGTCCGGCGGTCTCACTATCATGCCACCAACCACCGGGCATGTTGCCATCGGCGGAAGGGTCTACTTGCGGCGGGAGGCCCACGACTCGGCCAGCCATGGTCGGATTCCTTGTATTCGTTGTTGCTGAGTTGTTCTCGACCCAAGAATAAACCAGTCGACCGATGGCGGGTAGCCAATTCGGTGGCCTTGGAGGATAACAGGAAGCTCAGTGGAGGATCCTGAGTGCTCGAAAGATGTACGAACTAGCAACCGAATACGAGATCTGGCAGTACCTGCTAGCTGGTGTGATCCTGCTCTGCAGCAGCCTGCTGCAGGCAGTGATCGGCTTCGGTGCGGGTGTATTCGGTATCCCGCTGCTGCTGATGTCCGGCTTTGATCATCGCGTTGCGATCCCGATCATCGTGATGACCTCGATGACTCAATCCCTGATCGGATCGGTGCGTCTGCGGAAACATTCCCAGTGGAAAATGGCCTGGCGCCCGGCCTTGATCCGTATCTCGATCATACCACTTGGCGGCTTCTTGCTTGTCCTGGTTGGCCGCCTGGGTGCCCAGTATGTTCGCCAGGCGATCGGCGGTGTGCTGCTGTTGATCGTCTTTATCAAGTGGCGGATCAAGGTCGAGCCGACCCATGAGTTACCGACTTTCTGGGTCTGGGTAGCATTCCCAATCAGTGGCATCCTGCTGGGATTTTGTGGAATGGGGGGACCGGCCGTTGCCCTCTGGGTGATGGCTCAGCCCTGGAGTGCGATTCGTAGCCGGGCCTTTCTGTTCAACATGCTGGTAACTGGCATGGTGCCGCTGACGATTCAGCTGATTATCCTCTTCAAGACTCAGGCCCTGTTGGGATTGGCGATTGGTGCTGCCGGCTTACCGCTTATTTTCCTCGGCACCTGGCTGGGGATTTCGACGGGTGACAAATTGCCACGAAAACAACTCAATACAGCGTCCCTGATCGTACTGACCCTGATCGCCATCAGCGCTATCCTGACTCCGCTGCTGACAGGCTAGCGGCTTACAGATTACAGCTGAGGGTTAGGCGCGGATCCTGCAGAATCCTCCGAGAGCCAGTCAACTGTCCAACGGCAGCTTTTTCAACGCCCAATCGAGCTGATCGTTATAACCTGCTCGCTGGCTGGTACATCCGCTACAGAATTCCCCCCGCCCGGCGTCGTCATGAGTGAATTCAGCTGACCTTTCGCTGGCAAGGCGCATAATTGCGCACATACGGGGCACAGCGATCGAGGAGGCCAGTCCATGGGCTGGCGATGGCCTCCAGGAACAGAGATCGCAGGGAGGCACCATGCGCGGGCGAAGTCGTCATTGGCGGCTGCGCGCTGGACGGAATCAGCGTTGGCAGAAAACAGAAAAGCGGAGGCTTTTCTTTGAGCAGCTGGAACCACGGCAGATGCTAACTGCCGCTGCATTCTCGATTTTCGAGAATACGGACTCGGTCCAGCCCGAGCCAGTTGCCGGTCTTATCGACCCGCTGTTGATCGACCAGGCGGTCGCCAACCTGACCTCCACTGGCACCAACCAGCCCATCGTTCAGCGACAGGTTGCCGATCTCCACAGCGGCAATGAATTCTCGCTCCAGACCATGCAATCATCCGGCCTGGTACGGCTGGATGAACTGCGAGCCAATCCGGAGCTGGCCGATATCGATGGCCGTGGGTTTTCTGTTGTGATTATCGATACCGGTATCGACCTGGATCACCCCTTCTTTGGGACCGATGCTGACGGTGATGGGATCGCCGACCGGATCGTCTTCAACTATGACTTTTCCGGCGGCAATGACAACGATGCCTCGGACTACGACGGGCACGGCTCAAATGTCTCCAGTATTGTTGCTTCCAGTGACAGCCTCCGACCTGGCATGGCATCCGCTGCCGGCATCATTCATCTCAAAGTGTTTCCCGACCAGGGGGGTGCTGCCACCACCCGCGACATCGAGGAAGCTCTGCAGTGGGTAGTCGCCAACGCTGGTCTTTACAACATTGCCAGCGTCAACATGTCACTCGGCTATGGCAACTTTGCCTACGCCCGCAACAACACCGCATGGTCAGATGAGTTCAAGGCCCTGGAGTCGCTGGACGTGATCATGGTGGCCGCAGCGGGCAATGACTACTACGAGCTGGAATCGACCGCCGGCATCTCCCTGCCTGCTGCCGATCCCGGCGTGATCTCAGTGGGTGCTGTCTTTGCTGGCAACATCGGCGGCGTGCGTTATTTCGACGGAGCCCATGCGGCACGCAGTGGCCCCGATATCATCACGCCGTTTTCCCAGCGGCATCCCGCGATGCTGGATGTCTTTGCCCCGGGAGCTCCGATTTCCGGAGCTGGAGCCAACGGCGGCCTGCTGACCCAGCACGGGACCAGCCAGGCGACACCACACGTGGCTGGAGCAGCGGCACTGGCTCAGCAGATTTCCACACAACTGCTTGGCCGACGATTGACGGTCGACGAATTCCGCCACCTGCTGGCCACAGCCTCAACCACGATTACCGATGGCGATGATGAAAACGACAATGTTCTGCATAGCGGCCTCGAGTACCCACGGCTGGACCTGGTAAAAATGGCCGCGGGGATTCAACAGCTGCAACCCGGCGCAATTGAAGGCCGGGTCTTTCATGACCTCGACGCCGATGGTTCAACGGCCACCGACCCCGGACTCTCGGGACAACTTGTCTATCTCGACAGCAACAATAACGGCCAGCTGGATGCGACCACAACAAGCTTCGACTCGACCGCAGCCAGCCAGGTGATTGCCGACCAGTCGATGCTGCAATCCACCATCCTGGTTGAAGACCAGCAAGGTCCGCTGACCGACGTGAATGTCAGGATCGATGTTCGCCATAGCTGGAATGCTGACCTGGTAGTGTACCTGGTCAGCCCGCAGGGGACACGAGTTGAGCTGATCTCAGACATTGGTAACGGACAGACGGACTTTCGCGATACAGTCTTCGACGACCAGGCACGGTCGCCGGTCCATCGAGGTTCGTCGCCCTACCAAGGGTCCTACCGTCCCACCGAGTCGCTCGGCCAGCTTGCCGGAGAAAGTGCGGCTGGCGAATGGACCCTGGAAGTTCATGATCGATTTGAGCGTGATGAGGGGCGACTGGAGTCCTGGTCGCTTGAATTGAGTCACACCGAATTGTCGACACGGACTGGCAGTAGCGGAGAATTTCAATTCGACAGCCTGGTCTCTGGACAATACTTCGTCCGCACCGACGTGCCTGCCAACTGGCTGATGCTGCCGACCGCAGTCGCCAGTGGTGGTCTGCAGGAGCTGACGGTGACAGCCGGACAGACAACCGCAGCGGTCGAGTTTGCCTATCAGACATCCCTGCAGATCTGGCTGACCGACAGCGTGATTCGTGAAGACGATGGTCCGCAGGCAACCGAGCTGGTTGTCTCGCGCCAGGGAGTGTCGTTAGCGGATGACCTGTGGGTGACACTCGTCCATAACGATGCCAGTGAAATTGACTTGCCGGGCCAGGTGGTTATCCCAGCTGGCGCTGATGAAGTAACGGTGGCTGTGAACACGGTCGACGACCGCCTGCGTGACGGTACGCAGCAGGTGACGATCACAGCCAGCTCGACGGGGCTGGGAAGCGATACAGCGGTGCTGGCTGTTGACGATCACGAGCTGCTGACACTCACCAGCCAAACGTCCAGTGTCAGGGAAAACGCCGGCTCGGCTGCGATCGAGCTGCTTATCGAACGCAGCGACTTCGAGACCCAAGCGCCATTACAAATCGAATTGACTTCAAGCGACAGCAGCGAACTGGCTCTGCCCTCCAGCGTCCTGATGGCTGCCGACGTAACGTCTCTGACGATCCTGGTTGACGTTATTGACGATCAGATTCTTGACGGCACCCAGCAGGTGCAGGTACGGGCCAGGGCTGCCGGCTTCCTGCCAGCAGAAATCGAGCTGAATGTACTGGACTATGAGCCGCTGCAGCTTGCTGTGGACGACCATGTTGCCTGGGTATCAGCCACGGCTGGCAGCAACACGCTGACCATTAATCGCAATCCGCTTGAATTGGCTGATCCGCTGTCGGTTCAGCTTGACTGGCAGGGCGCCGTTGGACTGGCAGTCGCCGACCAGTTCGTGATTCCTGCTGGAGTTGAATCGGCCGATCTGCAGATCCAGGTCGAGGATCCTGGTAACTGGTCGCAAACACGGCAGGTTGTTGTGACCGCCGAGGCATCTGGCTATGAAGCGACCACCGCCAGATTCTGGTTCTCTGATCGGGCTGGCCTGCATCTCGAATCGGACCAGGCATCGGTTGCTGAGAACGCTGGAGCGGCGGCACTTACCTGGATCGTCAGCCGGGCAGGTATCGGTACAGCAGAGGAACTGACGGTCCAATTGAGCAGCAGCGATACCAGTGAACTGGCTGTGCCCGATGTGATCGTGATTCCCGCGACGGCTAGCAGCATTGAGTTCATGGCCGACGTGATTGACGATCATCTGTTTGACGGTACTCGGCCGGTCACGGTGACCGCACGAAGTGACGGCCTGGAGCAGACCAGCCTGGTGATTGAGGTTAGCGACTACGAGACCTGGCAGAATCCGGTCAATCCGCTCGATGTCGACAACAACGGCCGTGTTACTCCCTCCGACGTGCTGGCGCTCATCAACATGATGGAGCAATCCGGGAGCATTCCGCTGCCAGTCAACACGCTACCCGAGAATGCACCCGCTCCGTTCCTGGATGTCAACGGTGACTTCCAGTTCTCGCAGGCGGATATGAAGCCGGTTGTCGATCACTACAACGAGCTGACGCTGGCTAACCTGAGGGCACGTCAGGCCGAGGCGGAGAGGAATCGATCCAGCGATGCCAAGCAGGTGATGGCACAGCTGGTCCGGCTGAGCTTGCCCCAGCAGGTTGTCAGCAGGAGTGTTGTGATACCGGCCACGTCGGTTGTGATGCCTGCCAGCTTCGACGGCGGTGAACCGCGCCAGCGGGTCTTTGCTGAGACTCGTGATTTTGTCCGGATCTCGCGGCCAGCACGACCAGCGCCAGCGGTTCTTGCCTGGCAGCTGCCAGGCGATCCAGCGGAAGGCTTCGATTGGAGCGACCTGGACGAGCTGCTGCAGCTGTTAGAGCCCGTAGAACTCGGCAGCGGTCTGTCCGTATAGCTGTGCCTGTTCATGTGGGCTGAGCGGTCCGAGTACTTCGGCCAGCGCATCGCAGACCTGTTGGTAGGAGCCTGCCAGTTCACAGACTGGCCAGTCCGAACCGAACATCAATCGTTCAGGGCCAAAAGCCTCGATGGCCGTTTCCACATAAGGCCGCAGATCAGCAGGCTGCCAGTGCCGCCAGTCCGCTTCGGTGATCATGCCAGACAGTTTGCAGTAGATATTGGGAAAGCGGGCTGCCGCCTGGAGATCAACTCTCCAGTCATCGATCTGCCCTGCGGCGATCTTTGGCTTGGCCAGGTGATCAATCACCATCGGCAACTCGGGCAGTGCCTGGCCCAGCGTGACCGCGTGGCGGAGGTGTTGCGTGTAAAAGAGCAGATCAAACGGGCAGCGCTGTTTTTCCAGCACGCGCAAGCCCCGCAGGACGTCGTCGCGGACGATAAAGTCCTCGTCCGGCTCGTCCTGCGTGATGTGCCGAATGCCGACGAATTTGGAGTGGCTGCGTAATTCCAGCAGCTGCTCTTCACATGCTGGACTGGCCAGGTCGACCCAGCCAACCACGCCGGCGATAAAGTCGTTGTTTTCCGCTAGTGAAAGGGCCCAGCGATTTTCTGCCAGGTGATGCTGGGTTTGCACAAGTACGGTTCGATCGACACCTGCCTGCTGCAGCTTTGGAGCCAGGTCAGCGGGCAGGAAATCCCGGCAGATTGTCTCGTGACCGTCACTTTTCAGCCAGCTGTAGTCGAGCGGTTCCAGCGACCGCTGCCAGAAATGCTGGTGGGCATCAATCACGAGGCTCATGGTATTCTCACTCAAGGATGCTCAATCAGCCGGCGTCTCGTCCGGCAGTGGGTCGTTATTCTCGGCACGCCCTTCGATATAGAACCAGTTATGGATCGGCTCAAGGATCTTCTGCACATCCGCCAGCAGTTGTTGATCGAGTGGCTGCTCGGCCCACTGGACCCATTGCTTAATCCGCCCGGGGTTGGCCGAACCGGTGATACAGGTGGTCATGTCGGGGTGGTCCAGCGAAAACTGCAGTGCCAGCTGGGCAATGTCGACTCCCTGCTGGCTGCAAAACTCAGCTGCCTGTCTGCAAATCGCCCGCACCTCATCCGTTGCCTTGTGCCAGCTGGGGAGTGGTGCATTGGTCAGCAGGCGAGCTGAGAAGGGTGCCGCATTCATGATGCCGACCCCACGCTGTTTCAGCAGCGGCACGAGCTCGGAAAACATGTCGTTCTGCAGCGTGTAATGGTTGTAGGACAAGACCACGTCGAGGTCTGTCTGAGCCAGCACAAACTTGAACATCTTCATGGGGTAACCAGAGACACCGACAAATCGTACTTTGCCCTGTTCTTGCAATCGGCGCAGGGCGGGCAGGGTCTCATCAACGATCTGCTGCATCGGCCGGAATTCGATATCATGGCAGACACAGAAGTCGAGGTACTCCAGACCCAGGCGATGCAGGCTGACATCCACGCTTTCGATCACTCGCTGAGCTGAAAAGTCAAAGTGATCGGCGTCATAGCGGCCGAGTTTGGTCCCCAGGTAGTAACTGTCACGGGGAATATCTTTCAGTGCGATGCCCAGCAGGACTTCGGACATGCCGCGTCCATAGAAAGGCGAGGTGTCGATGAAGTTCATGCCGCAGTCGAGTGCGGTGGGGACAGCTCGAATCGCGTCGTTGACATCGACATCACGAAATTCCTGCCCCAGCGATGAGGC
>CAUZOB010000002.1:0-59396 GCA_963581185.1 Planctomycetota bacterium
CCGTGACCCTAGCCAATCCGTAGGCAGTGCGTCACAATGGCCGGTTCGGCGGTGAATTCAATAGACCGTCAGGTCCTGTCCCTGTGGGGACATCCGCCACAATAAGCCCCACAACAAGCCCCCAGCGAGAACCCCATGAGCTCGATCGCAAGAATCCACGGCCGCCAGATCCTCGACAGTCGCGGCAATCCCACGGTGGAAGTTGACGTGCAGCTGGCAGACGGGGCCGAAGGCCGTGCTGCTGTACCGAGCGGTGCCAGTACCGGGGCTCACGAGGCCTGGGAAGCCCGTGATGGCGATGCTGCGATCTACCTTGGCAAGGGAGTTCAGACGGCAGTCGCGAACGTGAATACCACCATCCAACAGGCGCTGCTGGGTGAGGATGCCACCGATCAGCAGGGCATCGACCAGCGCATGATCGAACTGGATGGAACACCCAATAAGAAGCAACTCGGTGCCAACGCGATCCTGGGAGTCTCGCTGGCGGTAGCCCAGGCGGCAGCTCGCTCCTGCGGCCAGCCGCTCTATCGATACCTCGGCGGCGAGAACGCCTCGCTGATCCCCGCCCCGATGATGAACATCGTCAATGGTGGCGAGCACGCCGACAATTCGGTCGACGTGCAGGAATTCATGGTGATGCCACTCGGTTTTGATAACTTCAGCGACGCCCTGCGCTGCGGTGTGGAGATTTTTCATCACCTCAAGACGGTGCTTTCCAGTCGCAACTTGAACACGGCCGTGGGGGACGAGGGAGGCTTCGCTCCGAACCTGGCGAGCAACTCCGAAGCACTGGTGCTGATCGCCGAGGCGATCGACCGTGCTGGCTACCAGCTGGGAGACCAGGTACAGATCGCACTGGACGTGGCCGCCACAGAGTTCTTTGATGCCGAAAAGGGACTATACACAATCGACGGCGACCAGATTGACGCCAGCGGCATGGTCGACTTGCTGGCAGAATGGTCTGCTCAGTACCCGATCTGCTCGATTGAGGATGGTTGCAGCGAGGATGACTGGGACGGCTGGCGGATCCTTACCGACCGGCTCGGTGAGAGCGTTCAGCTGGTGGGAGATGATCTGTTCGTGACCAACACGGAGCGATTGCAGCGCGGTATCGACGAGTCGATCGCCAACAGTATCCTCATCAAGGTCAACCAGATCGGTACACTGACCGAAACAATTGCCGCCATCCAGCTGGCCAGTTCTGCCGGCTATACCAGCATCACCAGCCATCGCAGTGGCGAGACCGAGGACGCCACGATCGCCGATATTGCCGTGGCCCTGGAAACCGGCCAGATCAAGACCGGCTCGGCGTCCCGTAGCGACCGCATGGCCAAGTACAATCAATTGTTGCGTATCGAAGAACAACTGGGGGATGCCGCCCGCTATGGTGGCCCCCAGTTTCCCAGGCGTTAATCGGCGGGCCTTTGTGTCCGGCTGAAGAGGGGAGCCAGCGGCGTGGATGGCAAGTCGCGCAAGTCGGTACTGCAGTCCCCCTGGTACTGGGTCTATGCCTTCTGTGCCGTCGGCCTGGCACTGCTGTTGCTGGTGGACCAGCGATCCACGGCACGCCAGCTCAACGAGGAGCGGCAGTTTCAGGCTCGCCAGCGGGCAAAACAGATCGAGCGGGGACAAGAGCCGACGATTGAACCCTCCACGCCCGAGCACCGTATCGTGAGCTTGAGGCCCCTGTTTCTGATGCTGGCCGTTGCGGCACTCGTCGGCTGGGCAGTCGTCTGGTACCGCCATTTCTATCGGCGGCATGAGGACGCTCCCCGTAACTCGGAAGAGGAGGACCGCCAATGAGCTTTCTGCTCGAATCCCCATTGCCGGCAGTCATCGTGGGCGGCATGCTGACAGCCATCCTGATCGGCGGCTGGGTCCAGACCGCATTCAATTGGCTGCTGCCAATTGCCGCTGGCGTGCTGCTTGTTACCGGACTGCTGGTCTGGCTGGAAAACGCGGTGGTCACCCAGCGTGAGAAGGTCGAACAGACGCTGCAGGAGATTGTCGAGGTGGTCGCCGAAGAGGACCTCGACGGCCTGCTGGCCCATCTACACCCGGATGCCGAACATGCGCGGTCCAAAGCACGCGCGGAATTCCCCAAGTATGAATTCGGGGAGATCTCCATCCGCCCTAATCTCGAAGTCACGATTATCGAAGGCACTCCGCTGGCAGCCAGGGCAACTTTCAACGTCGTTGCCGATGGCGGCATTCGCTCACTCGGGATGGAGGACGTCACCGTTCGCCGTTATGTGGAAGTTAAGTTTCGCCAGCACAACGGCAAGTGGCTGGTGCACGACTACGAACACTTTGAGCCGCTGCACGGTATGCGCGACACCCACAGCGATCGGTACTAACTGGCACGTACCCGACTCCCTTCGGGAGTCGGCCACTTCTGCTGACACGTTACTTACCCATCTGGCAGCCCCAGCGGCCATGATCGCATTTCACTCAGCAGCGAATGGTCGGTCGAATCGAGCTGGAGTGGCGTGATTGTCACCAGGCCCTGTTCAAGCAAATCCACATCACTGGCTGGGCTGGTGGGCGGCGGGGGAGGGGAGTCGGAGGACCAGTAATAGGGCCGACCCTTGGGATCCTCTCGCTGCAGGTACTCTCCATAGAGTTCCAGGCTCATCGCAGCGACGGCTACCTGAGGTCTACCATCCAGGGCCTGGGTCGGAATGTTGACGTTGTAGAAACCGCCCTGGGGTCTTTGAGCAAGGATCTGTTTGATAATGCCGAGGGCAATCGTGGCGGCTCTGTCATAGTCCGGCTGCGGGGCTGCTTCCAGCGAAATAGCCAGGCTGGTCACGCCCAGCAGGGCGGCCTCACGAGCTGCCGCGACGGTGCCGGAGTAAATCACGTTAATGCCGGCATTCAGACCGCCGTTGATGCCGCTGACGACAAGTTCGGGTCGAGTCTTGAGCAAGCGGTTGATACCCAGTTTGACGCAATCGGCCGGCATACCATCGACCGACCAGCTGGCGACAGTCCCCGCACGCGGTACTTCTTCACAGGTCAACGGCTGCAGGTAAGTCACCCCGTGACTCACGCCACTACACTGGCTCGACGGTGCGACCACGGAGAGATCGCCCAGCGAGGCCAGTGCCGGCTGAAGCGCCGCCAGACCCGGGGCGTGGATACCATCGTCGTTTGTCAGCAGTATGTGCAAGGCGCCTTGCCACGTGGATCGCGGCCAGCAAAGTCAGGAAGGAAAGGCATCGACGGGTCATCATAGTCGGCGGCTGGATGGCCGGCAACGAGCGCTGCCGGTGGTGGCAGATCCTCCGGAGCGTCTCTATAATCGTGTTTTGGCTCAACCAGACCCTGCCGCCAACAATCACGCCATTGCCATGGCCCTGTTGTTATTTTAGACCGGGCGGGTGTTAGGCAGCGAGGAATCCGTTGCATGAGTAGCCTGGCAGATAGCTCTGATACGCTGGCTCGCGATATTGCCGAGGAACGAGTTCTGGTCCTCGACTTCGGGTCACAGTACGCCCAGTTGATTGCGCGTCGAGTACGCGAGCAGAACGTCTACTGCGAGATTGTCCGCCATGACATCACGGCGGAGCGGATCAAGCAGCATCAGCCGCGCGGACTGATCCTTTCGGGCGGTCCGGCGAGCGTTTACGAGGACGGTGCACCCCAGTGTGATCCCGAGCTGTTTCAGCTTGGTTTACCCGTGCTGGGCATTTGCTACGGCATGCAACTGGCCTGCGAAGCACTCGGTGGGGAAGTGCAGAGCACAAGTGAGCGGGAGTATGGCCGGGCGAGTCTGCGGGTGACTGGCGAGACAGAGTTATTTGCCGGCGTGCCAGGCGTGATGGACGTCTGGATGAGTCACGGGGACCAGGTCGCCGATGTCTCGGAAGACTTCGTCGCGCTTGCAGAAACAGACACCTGCCCGTTTGCCGCAGTCCGCCATCGTGAGCTGCCGGTTTACGGACTGCAGTTCCACCCCGAGGTGACTCACACTCCCGAGGGAGGCAAGTTACTTTCCAATTTCCTGCTGAAAGTCTGCGGCTGTTCAGGCAGCTGGCGGCTGGGCGATTTTGCCAAGCAGATGATCGAGAAGATGCGACTGCAGATAGGTGATGGCCAGGTTATCTGTGGCTTGTCCGGGGGAGTTGATTCGGCCGTCACGGCAGCGATGCTGGTACGAGCAGTCGGTGACCAGGTCTCCTGTATCCTGGTCAACAATGGCCTGCTGCGACAGGACGAACAGCAGGCCGTGATGGACGCCTTTCGCGATCACTTCCAAACAGACTTGCAGGTGGTGGCAGCCGAACAGCAATTCCTGACTGCCCTGGCAGGCGTCACCGAACCCGAGCAAAAACGCCAGATCATCGGGCACGAGTTCATCGAGTGTTTCCTGGCGGAGGCCAAGGCAATTGACGGAGCTGGTTTCCTCGCCCAGGGTACGCTCTATCCTGATGTGATCGAAAGTGGTGCCGCCGTGGATGGCCCAGCGGCCACAATCAAGCTGCATCACAACGTCGGTGGCTTGCCAGAGCGACTTGGATTCGAACTGGTGGAACCGCTACGAGATCTCTTCAAGGATGAGGTCCGTCAGCTCGGACTGGAACTCGGTTTACCGGAAGAACTGATCTGGCGGCATCCCTTCCCGGGACCCGGACTGGCTGTCCGCTGCCTCGGCGAGATCACACCCGAACGTTTGGATGTGCTCCGCGAGGCCGACAAGATTGTCGTCGACGAAATTCAGGAAGCGGGGCTCTACCGCCATGTCGCCCAGGCCTTCGCCGTCTTGCTCCCTGTCCAGAGCGTCGGCGTGATGGGGGACGCGAGGACTTACGAGGACGTGATTGCCGTCCGCTGTGTCGATAGCCACGATTTCATGACCGCCGACTGGACTCACTTGCCCTACGAGCTACTGGCTCGTATCTCGACTCGCATCATCAACGAAGTGCGGGGAGTCAACCGGGTCTGTTACGACATCAGCAGCAAGCCCCCCGCCACGATCGAATGGGAATAGGAGCAGGCAGCTCCCACGGCAGGAGAGCCAGGCACACATGGGCAAACAATACATCTACACAATTTCCGATCTGACCAAGAAGCACGGTCCGCAGACGGTGCTGGAGAATATCTGGCTGTCATTCTACCCGGGAGCGAAGATCGGGGTGCTGGGCCGCAATGGATCCGGCAAGAGCACCCTGCTGAGGATCATGGCCGGCCTCGACAAGGAATTCGAGGGGGAAGCACGCCTGACCGACGGCTTTCGCTGTGGCTTCCTGCCACAGGAGCCCGAATTGAATACGGACAAGGATGTGCGTGGCAATGTGGAGGAGGCAGTCCGCGAGCGGCGGCGGATGGTCGATCGCTATAACGAGATCAGCGGCCTGCTTGCTGAGCCGATGGATGACGAACAGATGCAGAAGCTGTGCGACGAGATGGCGCGGCTGCAGGACCAGATCGAGTTGACTGACTCGTGGGAACTGGACCGAGAGATCGAGATCGCCATGCAGGTCATGAACCTGCCGCCAGGCGATGCCCAGGCCAACACGCTCTCAGGTGGCGAGCGGCGGCGAGTGGCACTCTGCAAGTTACTGCTGGAACGCCCCGACTTGCTGCTCCTGGATGAGCCAACCAACCACCTCGACGCCGACGCCGTTGCCTGGATGGAACGGCACCTGGCAGATTATGCTGGCACCATTGTGGCAGTCACCCACGATCGCTACTTTCTCGACAATGTGGCCGGCTGGATTCTCGAGCTGGATCGTGGCAAGGGGATACCGTTCGAGGGCAATTACAGTTCCTGGCTGGTCCAAAAGCAGGATCGCCTGGCAGTCGAAGAACGGTCCAACCTGGCACGCCAGCGGACGATTGCCCGTGAACTGGAATGGGTCCGCCTGGCTCCCAAGGCCAGACATGCCAAGAGCAAGGCGCGGATCAAGGCCTACGACCAGATGGTCGCCAAGGGCTTCCAGGACCAGGACGATGAACTGGAAATCCAGATCCCTCCCGGACCCCACCTGGGAGAACTGGTGGTCGAAGCCAGCGGCCTGACCAAGGCCTTTGGCGACAATGTCCTGATCGATGACCTCTCCTTTCGCTTACCGGCCGGAGGGATCGTGGCGGTCATCGGTCCCAATGGTGCCGGCAAGACCACGCTGTTTCGCATGATCACCGGCGAGGACAAGGAGTTTGACGGCCAGCTGCGCCTGGGACCGACCGTGGAACTCGGTTATGTCGACCAGTCGCGCGACGCACTGGATGCGGACAAAACGGTCTTTGAGGAGATTTCCGGAGGCCATGAGTCGCTCGACTTGGGAGGCCGTACGATCAACGCACGAGCCTATGTCTCTCGTTTCAACTTTCGTGGTCCTGACCAGGAAAAGAAAGTCGGCACGCTGTCAGGCGGAGAGCGAAACCGAGTGCATCTTGCCAAGCTGCTCAGGCGGGGATCCAACGTGCTGCTGCTGGATGAGCCAACCAACGACCTCGATGTCGACACCCTGCGAGCCCTCGAGGATGCCATCTGCAGCTATGCCGGCTGCGTCGTGGTGACCAGCCATGATCGCTGGTTCCTCGACCGAATTGCCACCCACGTGCTCGCTTTCGAAGGTGACGGATACCTCCACTGGTGCGAGGGTAACTACCAGACGTATGAGAAACAGCGACAGGAACGACTGGGGATGGCAGCCGATCAGCCCCGTCGCTTCCGCTACAAGAAACTCAAGTAACAGCTGGCACCTGGCCGACGAGACCTTGACCGTTGTGGCCCCATGATTTATCAAGAGCAGGTCCAGTCCTGGACCTGCTGATACTGTTGACTTGATTAAGGATTACAGCTCGTGACAATTCTGCGTGTCGGCTCATCGCCAAAATATGCTGCCAACTGGAACAAAGTCTTTTCTGCTGGCGCAAAGAAGAAAACCAAGCCCGCCAGGGCTCCGGCCAAAACGAAAAAGACCAAGTCCAAGAAATCGTGATCGATCCAGATGACCCGCTGCTGCGGGCCATTGGGGAAGGAACACAATGAAAGTCCATCTTCGCTACTGCTCTGCTTGAAACTACGAACCCAAGGCGGTCAGTCTGACCACCAGGATTCTGGAAACATACAAGCAGCAGATTTCGTCCTTTGAACTGCAACCCGACAAGGGGGGCTGTTTCGAAGTCACACTCAATGACGAACTGATCTACTCGAAGCTCGATAGCGGGGAATTCCCCGACGAGGATGTCATTCTGGGCGAAGTTGAGGGCCGGCTCAACTGAGTCGGGTTAGCTGACGCGACCAAGGAACTCGCCGCTGCGCGTGTCGACCTTGATTCGCTCTCCCTGCCGCAAGTACTCCGGTACCTGCACGATCAGCCCCGTCTCAAAGGTGGCTGGCTTGGTACGCCCGGTCGCCGAATTGCCCTTTACGCCCGGATCACATTGAGTAATCGTCAGCTCCACAGCCGTGGGAATCTGCATACCGACACATTCATCGTTGTAGATTAGCGCCAGCAGCCCCTCGGCATCCTCCGCCACATACTGCATCTGCTCAGCCACATCCTCGTGACTGACCGAGTACTGCTGATAGTCCTGCGTGTCCATCAGGTGAATCTGGCTCGCGTCGCTGTACATCAATGTTACTGAACGGCGCTGGAAGTCCGCCGCCTCCAGCGATTCGCCTCCCTTCAGCGTGATATCGGTTTTCTGCCGCGAGACCAGGTTGCGGCCACGGAACTTGTAAAGTGTGGCTGCGCCGCGAGCTGACGGGGATTGCACCGATATCGACGCGATCAACACCGGCGAACCCTCAAATACGACAACCGAACCGTTCTTGATTTCCTTGGCCTGCATCTCGATTGTCCTCGCAAGTCTGGCTCTAACAACGAACCCCTGACCAAAGTGGACCAGGTATTCAGCTCGTATCTTTCCACACGCCTGTGACGAACCCCTAGATAAAAGTGCCGGACTGGGGGTCGACGGCGACTCCCTGGCAGAGTGCTCCTATCGTGGCAGCAACGATCAAAAGGCTGCCGGGATCCATCATCTCCTCTTCCTCGGCATCGTCAGCCAGGAATTCTAACTCGATTTTTTCAAAATGCAGCAGGTCGAGGCGGGCATCGCAACTGGTAATCTGGGCCAGCTTCTGCTGTTCGTCGGGAAGCAGGTCATCGTCGGCCAGTTGTGCGTACAATTCCGCCACCTGCTCGGAGACTTCCTCGCCGGCCACAAACGACACGTCCATGGCAGCATGATCCGAGGGCGCCAGTAGGGTGGCGGTCTCCAGCAGGCCCTCGTCGTCGACTGCCAGCTCATCGACCACGTAACGGCCACCCAGCTGCCCCATGGCCCGCTCGAATTCTGCTCCACTGGGACGCTTGGTGCGATCGAGCATGACCAGGAAGGTCTCACGCCAGCGATATTCGGAATTGCCGAATAGTGACATCTCTGGTCCTCCCCCGAGCGTGTTGTCAGTTATTGAGTACGTGCTGCGAAAGCCCTGCTGGTCTCAATCCCCCGAACCCCTTTATCGTCCAAGTTCTTCCGATCGCACGGTAGCTGCTTCGACGGCCGCCAGCAGCGCCGCCCGTAGTCCATGGTCCGCCAGTGACTTGAGTCCCGCCAGGGTTGTCCCCCCGGGGCTGCTGACCCGGTCCCTCAGGTCACTCGGATGCTCGCCGGTCTGCTCAACCATCAGGGCTGCACCACGAACTGTCTGAACCGCCAACCGCTGGGCAATCTCACGTGATAGACCCTGCTCGACGCCGGCATCACTCAGGTACTCGATGACCGAGTAGACATAGGCAGGACCGGAACCCGACAGCCCTGTCACAGCGTCCATCTGGCTTTCCTCTACCTCGATGGCAATTCCGACAGCTTCCAGCAGCTCCGTCAGTTGCTGCTTGTCCTCGTCACTGACATCACGACCGACGGAAAATGCGGCAGCACCCTCGGCCACCAGGCAGGGTGTGTTGGGCATCACCCGAACAATCCGTTCGGTTCCCAGCTGTTGCTGCAGCGTCGAGAGGCCCACGCCGGCGGCGATGGAGACAACCAGAGTCTGCTGGTCAAGTGTCCCGGCCAGCTGCTCCAGCACATTCGGCATCACCTGCGGCTTGACCGCCAGTAGCAGCAGGCTGGCCTGCTCAGCCACTTCAGCTTCACTGCCCAGCCGCTGACTGCCGGGCAGGGCAGTGCTCATGGCGTTGGCAGCGGCATCAGCTGGATCGAAAAAAACGACATCCTCAGCCGCCAGCAGGCCTGCCTGCTGAAATCCTCTGGCGAGTGCCTGGGCCATTTGGCCCGCTCCAATAAAACCAGTTTTTCCTGCCATCGCTGGAACCCAATTTCGTGCCTTCATGGGCGCTGCCAAACCGCCAGATCACTCTATGCTAGGCCAAAGCCGGGAAGTTCGAAAGTCGCCAGCAGCTGGCGGACGGCGGGATCGATCTGGACCGGCAGACTCTATCCTGCGACACTCCCGCCCCATCGCAAACGCTCAAACGACGTGCCAATAATGAGGCCTGCCATGAAAGCTCGATTCTCAGGCTGGATGCTGGCAGCCAGCCTGTCTGTTCTTGTTGTTGGCTCGAGTCGCGATGCAACGGCTGGAGATAACTGGTTGCTCTCCCCGCCAACTCTACCTGGGCTGCCAAAGATTAACCTCGTGCCAGCCTGGCTGAAACTGCCGCCGCCACCAACGCCCGCCAAAATCTGGGGCGATATGCAGCGCAACACACGTTATGTCGTCAACACAACAGGCAAGTTTCTCGTCCCCTGGGCCTACAGCACACCGCAGCCAATACGGCTGCGTCCGCCCACCGGATCTCGCGGATTCACGAACATCCAGGAACTGCCAAAAGAACCCACATCGTATTTCGGCCTGCCTTCATGGCTGCGGTCAACCGAACCACTCCGGCCGAGTGGCTCCGTACAAGATTTTCTCGGCCAGCGACGAGTGAAATGAAACGCCCGGCGCGGGGCCAGCTGAGCGCGATCCGGCGCCAGCCTGAGAGACCCGGGGGTTAGAGGTTATCAGTCAGAACCTCTATAACGTCTAACGTACCCTTGTGACTCTCTAGCCTTCCTCCGCTCCCATGATCAGCGACCTCATTCTCGGCACCGCGGGTCATATTGACCACGGTAAGACCGCCTTGATTCGCGCTCTGACCGGCACCGATACCGATCGCCTGCCGGAGGAAAAGAAACGCGGGATCACGATTGAGTTGGGTTATGCCCAGCTGGACATTCCACCGTTTCGGCTGGGCATCGTCGATGTGCCGGGCCATGAACGCTTTGTCCGTAACATGCTGTCCGGCGCCACCGGTATGGACATGGCGATGCTGGTGATCGCTGCCGACGACTCGGTCAACCAGCAGACGCGTGAGCACCTCGACATCCTGAGGATGCTCCGTCTGAAACAGGGCCTGATTGTGATCACCAAGTCGGACCTGGTGGAGGAGGAATGGTTGGAGTTGATTGGCGAGGAAGCACGGCAACTCTGCGCCGGGACCTTTCTTGAAGATGCGCCGCTGCTCTACACCAGTGCCCACACAGGGCAGGGGATTGATGAGCTGCGAGATCAGTTACTGGTCTCCGCCCAGCAGGTGGCCGAGCAGCTGAGTGAAGATGTGCTGATGGGTCCCTTTCGCTTGGCTGTTGATCGCGTCTTCACGATGACAGGCCACGGCACGGTTGTGACAGGCAGTGTCACTTCGGGCAAGGCTGCCGTTGGCGATTCGCTTATCCTTGAGCCTGGCGACCAGGAAGTCCGCGTGCGCGGGCTGCAAAACCACGACTCAGCCGTTGAAGAGATACATCGTGGGCAGCGGGCCGCAATCAACCTGGCTGGTGTGCACCACGATGAAATACAACGTGGCCAGGAACTGGCTTCCCCTGGTCACCTGCAGTCCGACACACTTATCACCGCCCGCTTGCAGTTGCTTGACAGCGTCCAGCGCCCGCTCAAGGATCGCTCGGCATTACGGCTGCACATGGGTACCGCCGAGATCAATGCTACCATCAAGCTGCTGGCCGCTGACCAGCTGGCGGCTGGCGAGTCGGCGATGGTACAGTTCTACCTGCGCGAACCAGCTGTCAGTGTGTGGGGCCAGCCCTACGTGGTTCGCACTGAATCTCCGATGTTGACGATTGGTGGAGGCACGATCCTTGACCCGGCAGCTCAAAAGCTACGGATCGTCGACGACGAAGTGCTCGAGCAGGTCGCCCAGCTCGATTCGGACGAACCACTGCAGCGATTGGCAGCTGCCTGCTTCCTGGCCGGCTTGCAGGAAGTGACGGCGGGCCAGCTGCCGTCGCGGATCGGTGTCGCGGACCCACAGCTCCTAGACCAGCTGGTTGAAGCGGGCACGCTCTGGCAACTCAAGGTAACCGCCAGTCGTAGCCAGCGAGTTCACCTGCGAGCGATCGACAGGCTCTGGCAGCGATTCGACTCCCTGCTGCAGAAAATGCACGACGCCGAGCCCCTCCGCACTCGCTTTCCACTCGACAGCTTCCTCAGCCGCTTCGACTACCTCGACAATGACGTCATACTGCGTGCCATGCTCGGTCGCTTTGCCGACCAGGACCGGATTGAACTGGATCAGCGGACAATCGGTCTGAAGGGCCGTGGACCCCGCTTGTCGCGCAAGGAGCAGACGCTGCTGCGAGAGCTGATCGAGCAGTATCGCAGCGCCGGCATCGAGGCCCCGATGGTCAAGCAGCAGGTCGAGTCAGCCCGCCACCTGCAGGACAAGGTGCCCCAGCTGATCTCGCTGGCTGCCCTCAATGGTAACCTTGTGCAAGTCAGTGACGACTACTTTTTGCATACCGAGGCGGAGCAGCAGATCAAGGAAACTCTGGCCTCAGCGATGTCCGATGGCAGTGGTCGACCGATGGGTGAGATCCGCGATATCCTGCAAACCTCGCGTCGATACGCCGTTCCACTGTGCGAATATCTGGATCGTGTCGATTTTACGCGTCGCGATGGGGACCTTCGCTTCCTTAACAGCCCCACAACACTTGATGAATGCCCTCCTGCGGCGGAAGATGAGGGAGAAGCCAGTTAGCCGCCTTTACCCCCAAGGGTGCCGATCATCATGTCCGCCACGTTACGTGATATTCCAGCAGTCAATGAGCTTCTTCAGGAGCCGGTGCTGGTAGCATTGACTGAACTGCACGGTCAGCAGGTGATCACGGATCACACCCGACAGTACCTCGATGAGCTGCGGGCTGAAATCCAGCTTACACCGCAGACAACGACTTCACTCGCCAAGAATGATGTCGCCAGTGCAATTGCCGAGCGGATCAGCAGGGGCGAAGTTGCTCGTTTGCGACCGGTCATCAATGCCACCGGAATCCTCTTGCACACCGGCCTGGGCCGCGCCCCGCTGCCGGCAGCTGCAATCGAGGCGATCCAGCAGATTGTCAGTGGTTATGCCAGCGTGGAGATCGACCTTGAGAGCGGCAAGCGGTCCCAGCGAGTCGATGCGGTGGAAGCCCAGTTGCGACGACTGACTGGAGCTGAGGCGGCTGCCGTGGCCAACAACAATGCCGGAGCAACCTTGCTGGCACTGGCAGCCTTGGCTGCCGATCGCGAGGTGATCGTTTCACGTGGTCAGCTGGTTGAAATCGGTGGCAGCTTCCGCATGCCAGACGTGATGGAAGCCAGTGGTGCTCGTTTGAAAGAAGTTGGCACAACCAACAAGACACACCTCAAGGACTACCGGCGGGCGATCAACGAATCAACAGGCGCATTGATGCGAGTCCATACCAGCAATTACCGGATTGTCGGCTTCAGCAAGTCGGTTTCGCTCGAAGAGCTGGTCGAGCTGGGTCGCGAACATGGCCTGCCCGTGATTGATGATATTGGCTCGGGCGCACTTCATGATTACAGCCAGTTCGGCATCGACGACGAACCGCTGGCAGCTCATAGCCTGGCAGCCGGTGCCGACGTGGTCTTATTCAGCGGCGATAAGTTATTAGGCGGGCCGCAATGCGGCATCCTTGTCGGCAGCCGAGAAGCCATCGACAAAATCAGCCAGCATCCGCTGATGCGGGCCCTGCGGGTCGACAAGATCACGCTGGCGGCGCTTTCCGCCACGCTCAAACTCTACAAGGACACCAGTACGGCCCTCGAACACGTACCCCTGTTGCGACTGCTGGCCACGCCGCTCGAGGTGCTGGAGAATCGCGCCGAAGAGATTGCCAGCCAGTTGGCTGATGTGGATCAACTTGAAGCAGCGCAACCAGTCGCAGACACGAGCTACCTGGGCGGTGGATCGGTCCCCACCCGCGAGATTGACAGCTGGTGTGTCTCGCTGGCCACAACCACTATTTCCGTCGACGAACTGGCCCATAAGTTGCGGTCGGGCGGTGTCAGCGTGATGGGACGGGTCCAGCAGGATCGACTGCTGCTGGACTTGCGCACGGTTTTCCCGTCACAGGATGCAGAGCTTGTGGAATCGATCCGCAGCGCCTGCAGCTAAGGCCGTTGTCAGCATGAATTTCCCGGCCTGTTGCCTATCCAGTCACACGCCGGGTCCCCTAGAATTGAGAGTCTCGGATGTCGTCAAGATGGGCGACCAAAGGGCCTACGGCCACCATCATTCGACCAAGAGGCCAGGCGTGAACCGGCACTGTGTCAGCCAGCGGATTCCGACGACCCCATCCAATGGGCGATTGGGCATGCTGCGCCGACCGTTGCGGAGCATGATCTTGGTTTCGCTGCTTGGCCTGCTGGCCTCTAGCGGTCCGGCAGCGGCCCAGGAATGGCTGGTGTCGTCCCAGCAGCATGCCTGGGGGCGTTTCAAGCCTGGCTGCTGGAAAACTGTCCGTGTGATCACCGATATCCTCGACGGGCAGGGCAATGTTAACAGCACGACCAAGACCGAAACCACAACCACGCTGCTGAAGAAAAAGGGCAACAGTTACACGCTGGAAGTGGAAGTCACGATGGAGATCGGGGATCGCCGGATCGCATCCGAACCGAAACAGATCAAGCGGAACTTTACCATCAATACCGACGGCAAGATCCGCATCAAGCCGGCCAGCAAGTCCACGGTCACGTTTAACGGCCACACACTCCCGGTCGACGTGCTGAATGTCACGCTGGAGGACACCAACGGCCGTCGAGCCAGTACGGTGCATTCAAGTCGCGATACACCACCCTTCGTTTTTCGTCGCGAAACCGTGATGGTGAACAACGAGAACGAACAGCTCTACCAGACCACTGTCTCGGTCACTGAATATGGACTGGCACACAAGGTGCTGGGAGAAACCGAGATGATTTGTACGATCCATACCGTCCACCGCCAGGATATGCGAACGATCACAAGTGATGAGACCTATTGTGCTGACGTACCGGGTGGCATTATTTCCCATCGCTCCGAAGAGACCAACGCCGCAGGGCAGGTGATGCGACGGAGCACGATGGAACTGCTCGATTATGGACTCAGTGACAAGACCAGCAAGCGAAAAGGCCGTCGCAGCGACGAAGCCGGGGATGCCACAGGGCCAGCGGCAACTGGCCCCGGCAGCTAGAACAGGCCCCGCTAATTCTCTCTCAGTCGCCCCCGGGTGGATTGTCAAATCCAGATCGGGGGGGCATAATGCTGCATTCCCAGGCGACCCGGTGGTCGGCTGTTGCGACCGCCCAGTCTCCCCTGGAGGGCTTCTTGAAAGGGCGGCTGCGCGGCCATGGACGACAAAATCAAATACACCGGCATCACTTTCGATGATGTCCTGCTGGAACCTGCCTACAGTGAAGTGGTTCCCTCTGAGGTGAGTGTCGCTACTCATCTGACTCAGCGGATTCAGCTGAATATTCCCCTGCTCAGTGCACCCATGGACACGGTCACCGAGAGTGCCATGGCGATTGCGCTGGCCAAAGTGGGCGGGCTCGGCTTCATCCACAAGAACCTCTCGATCGAAAACCAGACCGACGAGGTCAACAAGGTCAAACGCAGTGCCAATGGCATTATTGCCAATCCAGTCACGCTGACTCCCGATGCAACGGTCGCTTCAGCCCGTGAACTGATGGACCAGCACAACGTCTCTGGCGTGCCCATTCTCAAGAACGGCCGCACACTTGTCGGCATCCTGACGCGCCGCGATCTCCGCTTCCTGGAAGACAACAGCCTCTCGGTGGCCGACGTGATGACCAGTGACAACCTGGTGACAGCCACGGGGGCTGTAACACTTGAGCAAGCTGAGAGGATATTAACGGCTAAAAAGGTAGAGAAGCTTTTACTGGTTGACGATGAATACAGACTGACAGGGCTGATTACGATCAAAGACATCGACATGATGAAACAGTTCCCGGATGCGTGTAAAGACGCGTCCGGACGACTGCGTGTCGGTGCCGCGATCGGTGTTTTCGACCTGGAACGGGCCGAAAACCTGATCGGAAAGGGAGTGGACGTCCTCACAGTTGACAGTGCCCATGGGCATTCAAGTAACGTCATTGAGACCGTAAAGGAAATCAAGAGAAACTGGGATATTGACGTCGTTGCGGGGAACGTGGCGACCCGGGATGGCTGCCGGGACCTGATCAAGGCAGGTGCGGACGCCATCAAAGTTGGCATCGGCCCCGGATCGATCTGCACCACGCGGGTCATCTCTGGAGTCGGAGTTCCCCAGATCACGGCCGTTTACGAGGCAGCCCAGGCGGCTGCGGATGCCGGTATCCCAATTATTTCCGATGGCGGAATCCGCTACTCGGGTGACATAACAAAAGCCATTGTGGCTGGAGCTCACTGTGTCATGGTCGGCGGCCTGTTCGCTGGCCTAGCAGAGAGTCCTGGCCATTTGATCCTCTACCAGGGACGAACCTTCAAGGCCTACAGGGGCATGGGGTCCCTGGGAGCCATGGTGGTGGGATCGAGTGAGAGATACCGGCAGGGTACCCAAGGAGCCGACAAGCTTGTACCGGAAGGAGTCGAGGGGCGCGTTCCCTTCAAGGGCGCGCTGAGTGACTTCGCTTACCAGCTGGTCGGCGGGCTACGAGCCGGAATGGGATATTGTGGCACTGCCACGATTGATGATTTGCGGACAGAGGCGCGGTTTATACGAGTTACTGCAGCGAGCATACGAGAAGGTCATCCCCATGACATTGCCATTACGCAAGAGTCACCGAATTACAGCCCGGAGTATGCCTCCGGTACCGACAACTCGTAATCGCACAGCCTGGCTGCCAAAGCCATTTCTGATCATCTCCCTGTTGCTCCTGATGGCCCTCCTGCTGGTTCCGCTGGGAGCAGCAGACCCACTGTTTCGCAGCTCCGATAACGTTCGACCACAGTCTCAGCGCGATTCCAGCTTCCATCTGAAGTTCCGCGCCCCCGCCGATTCGCCGCGGCCTGACACCATCTATCGGACCGAAACGGCACCCCTGCGAATGCAGGCCCAGCCCGCCGCAGCACCTACCGCCTACACCACTCTCGACCCCTTCGATGCTCCGGCGCCCGCCCTGCATGCCAATCCGGCCCAGCCCGCCGCAGTGACGGAGTCGGCCCGCCAGCCTGCCTGGCAGGCGATAACAGCAGAACCGACCGACTCGCTGGACTCCGCAGCGACAGCAACTACGGACCGCTGGCCTGCGGTCGCGCCAAACGCTCTCTCCGATCAGATCCAGGCCGAGCCGCAACCCTTGCCGTCGATTCGCCCGCCCGCACAACAACTCGCTCCGCCAGCGCCGATGGAACCCACGTTGACAGTTCCCAACGCCGCCATTCCGGATCCGCTGCAAGACAGTTCGCTACCGCTGCTGGCTCCGGCGCAGCAACCACTGATCAGCTTCCAGCAGCCCGTTGATGAAGAACCGGCCGAAGCACAACCCGCTCCGGTGGTCGAACGTAATCCAATCCTGGAATGTCGCAGCGAAACCTGCGAGGCAACAGCGCGGCGTCTGAAACCGACCGCACTGCACTCAATCTCGCTCGACGTGACACCGTCGTACAATCCCAACCTGAGTGAACCACCGCCGCGACTGCAACCCGAAGTACGTGAATGGCGCGACTCGGATGGAGCGGTTGTGGCCAGCGGGCAACTCGCCGATTTCCGTTTTGGCCGTATCACCATCCAAGATGCAGAAGGCCATCTGCAGAAGTTTCCAATCGAGCAGATGAGTGACGTTGACCGCTGTTATGTCTCCGATGTCTGGGGATTCCCGCTCAAGTGCCGATTGGCAGGCAGCGATGGCAGCAGCCAGCGAGATTTCACCGCTATTTCACTCAGCTGGACCGCCTCGGCCATCTGCCAGCAGCCACTCTTCTTCGAAGACGTCACGCTGGAGCGATACGGCTATACAGCAGGTCCCTTCCTGCAGCCCTTCCGCAGTGGCGCACACTTCTTTACCAACATTGCCATCATGCCTTACCGAGCTGGGATTCATCCGATCAACGAGTGCATTTACACGCTCGGTTACTTCCGGCCCGGCACGCCAGCTCCGGAAATTCGCCCCGCCTTCCCACTCAGTATCCGCGGCGGCCTCTGGCAAGCCGGCGTCGTCACCGGTGGAGCCGTGCTGCTTCCCTGATGCAGAGAGAGAAGCCAGTGGCGAGTGGTTAGTGACAACATGCAGCCACTCACGCGATACCAGTCCCGCCAGATTGATCTGCTGGCGGTCTCTGAGTACGGCCTCGCCAGCCTCGACTTGATGGAAAACGCCGGTGCTGGAATTGCCCAGCTGCTGGAAGAACTACACGACGATCAGCAGCCGACAACGGCAGTCATCCTCTGCGGCAAAGGCAATAACGGTGGCGATGGGCTGGTGCTGGCGCGGCACCTGCACGCCTCCGGCTTCGAGGTGCAGACAATCCTCTGCAGCGAACCAACGCAACTCTCCTCCGATGCAGCAGCTAACCTGGCACGCCTCCAGGCCACGGGTCAGCACGTCCGCTGGCTGGCCGATGCTGCCGATGTTACTGGCCTGGAAAACCTGCTGGCAGCATGCCAGCCTGCCAGCTGGTACGTGGACGCGTTACTGGGAAGCGGCGCGACTGGGGATCCACGCAGCCCATTCGACCTGGCCATTCGCTGGCTCAATCAACAAGCTGGGCTGCGGCTGTCAATTGACCTGCCCAGCGGGCTGGACTGCGACACTGGCCTGGCAGGCAGCCCCTCTGTGCGGGCAGATCACACAGGCACGCTGGTGGCACCCAAAGCTGGGCTGCTTGTTGAAGCGGCGCGTGAGCTGGTGGGAAAGTTAGCGATTGTGGCAATCGGTCTGCCGGCGGAGCTGGTCGCCCGGGTGCGTCGCCTGCCGGCGACCGAATAAGCCGATCCTGCCAGCACTTCATTCTGTCGGCGGCGGAGGATCGTACTCAAATTCCTTCCACTTCATGGCTCGCCGCATCGGCTCAACTCGCAACATCACATCCCCCTTCTGGAACAACCGCACTGTCCCATTGGTCTCGCTGACGACCACGGCCACGGCATTGGTGATCTTGGTAATCGCAGCTGCTGCCCAGTGTCGCGAGCCGAGACCCTTGGAGAGGGTGATATTCGCATGCGGTGCATCGACCAGTCGACAGGCTTTTTCCACAACACCGCTGGCACCAACCAGAAATGCCCCATCCAGCATGGCGATCTCTTTGATTGCCTCACGGACCCGTGGATCCTTGAGGTCGCGTTGTTTGCGGCGGTAACCACGCACGGGATCGAAACTTGCGGAATGGCTATGAGCCAGCACACGACGAGTATCACCGACCACGAACATTGTCCCTACATGCTTGCCCTCGCGACCTTCGCGGCCGATTTCCAGTGCCAGGTCAACGACCACTCGCAATGTCTCGAGCGGCAGGCTGGTTTCCAGCTGACGCAGATCTCTCGCCGTGAGGCGGCGCAGGTGATCTTCCAGGCGGATATGACTGACCGAATCGATGCTACCCGTCTCGAAGCCACTGTAGAGAGCAACCACCTCGGATCCGGGCAGCAACAACTCGTCGGCCACGCTGGCCAGCAGCGCCCGGCTCAGCTGTTCCAGGACGGGCGTCTCGTCGGATTCGAGCAGCACGGTTGGCAAGCCAGCCTCGCTGGCATCGTGCATCTGTTGTGAATCATTCCCGGCCACCAGCACAAGGTAACTGCGCGACCGTCGCTTCAGCAGTTGCCAGTCGGCCGGACCGTTGACCATCACCAACAGCGCATCGGCATCCGTGGCGGACCGCATCTTACTGGCAAGGTCCACCATGTCGGCAAAGTTCTTGCTGACTTGTTTGGCGTTCATACTTTCAGTGCGCACTGGGAGCCGGTTAAATCATCTTCAGCGATCAGCCCACAAGCCGGTGTGGATGATCGACCAGAAGGGGCCTTCCCCGCTTCCTGCAAGGAGTCCATGGGCCCCGAGAGGGTTCACCGACCTGATCTTATAGTTTTTCCGTGGCAGAACAAGCTAGCTTACTGGCCCGCTGCTGGCAGATCCAGCTCGGCCGCTGGCTGGCCCGGCAGCCCACCCAGCGCTCGCTGATCGTATATCACCAGGGCGTGCAGGGCATGTCCCAATGGCCCTGCGCCCCAGCGCTGCTGGCGGCCATTCCAGAGCAGATCATTCAGGTAACTCACCGCGCGCAGCACTCGGGGATCGTTGAGCTCGCTGCGTGGCAGCGAAAATGCCAGCCATTCCAACATGTGCCCGCTGGTCTCCAGCCGGCGCGCCAATGAGGGGGCCTGCGCCCGCCCGGCAAACCAGCTGGTACTAAAGCTGCCGTCCGAATTTTGTAGCCCGAGCGTGTATTGCCCGTATTCACGCAGGTACTTGGCCGCTCGCGCCCACTCACCCTCAATCTCTAATTCTCGTCGTTCACACTTGCGGACAGCGTAACTGAGACCCATCAAACGATGGCTGCCTCCACAAGCTGCACTGTGGATCGGCTGGCCAAGTTCCTCACGAATCAGACGGGGAATATCCCATGCTCCTCCCTGGCTGTCACGCCAGCGGGTGCCATGGGGTAGATAGTGCGACAAGCCGATCAACTGGAACGTCAACTCACTTCCACTTCGGCAGGCACGCTGTTCGTGAGTCACCAGGTCGGCCACCGTGTAGTTGCCGCCGGCCACATGCAGCTCGTAATCCGGTCGCACCCGCGACTGGGCCAGAACGGACAGGAATTGTCCCTCGTGACCTTCCAATCCGACTCCGATCAATGGTGCTGGCAGACCCTGCTCAAGTCCCAGCAACCGCTGGCCGGCCGTCGGCTGATTCCAACACAACCAGCCGATGGCATTCACTTGCCGCTGTCCGTTGACCAGTGAGGTGTCGACTCCGAAAGCAAGGGCCCGGTGCATCACGCTCCAGGGCGCCTCACGCGCCGCGTCAACCGGACGGGCGTGATAATAGGCCAGGGTCCGCAGCAGGCTCGATTTCAGTTGCTGCTGTGGCTCGGTCAGGGACGGAGTGTCGGCAGACGTCGCTGCAGGGAAGAGAAAACCAGCAGCCAACATGGCCAGGCTGCAGGAAACGAAAATGGCGCTATGGCGCATGCCTTGGTCGACTCCCAGCTGAAGATGTCCGACGTGGCGGACTAGAACCAGTTCCAGGGCATCAGGTCATTAAAGGATAGTCCCTCATGCTGCAGTTGCTCCCAGTAGCCACCTTGCCGTGACTGGGCCTGCTGTTTCGCTGCAGCCAACGGGACTTTCCTGTCGAGCACCTGTCGCCAGAGGCTAATATTGGCTCCCAGGTCAACACCGCTGGAACCTTCCAGTGCTTCGACTGCCGAGTACTGAATCGCCGGGTCGTCATCGTCGAGCACGTCACGCAGGGCAGTGTGTATTTCCCGCTGTGCCGCGGCACCACGGCAGCTTGCCAGCGATCGCATGGCGGCCATCTGTACATCCTTGTTGGTGTCGCCCAGGACGCGGCGAATCAGCAGCGAGACACGGCGTGGGGACGATTGCAGCCCCAGTGCTTCACAGGCCGCCATCCGAATCTGCGGGTCATCGTCTTCGCTGACTGACTCCAGCCCGGCCATCGCCTCAGGCACATCAAAGGTAGCTAATGTCTGCACAAGGGATGTTCGAAGCACGCTGTTGGTTTCTTGCTGCAGGTTCTCGGCCAAGGCACTCGCATGCGACGATCGATCTGCAATCGACATGCCCGCAGCATCGCGGCGCAGTTCGTTGAGCTGCGTTTCCTGCTGATGCCAGGTAACCGCATATTCCTCGTCCTCCGCCCATTCCGAGCGAGCTGCCGGATCAAGGGCGTTCCAGTTCACCACTGGATTGGGGAACAGGGAACAGCCAGCCTGGCTGACCAGGCAGCTGAGGATCATCGCCAGGGTGTAGCGACGGGACCAGCCAAAACGCGAAGTGAATCGTTGCATCCGTGCTTACTGCCAGGTGGAAAAAGGGAAGCTTAAGGCGCGGCAAAAAGTATCAGATTGACGCGGCAGGTGCCAGATCAATCGGAGATCCCAAGGCCTCAGCAGACAACTCTCGCTGGCTCCCTTGCCAACTCACCAGACCTATCCAATGATGAAGATATGGACTCGCAGATCGAACTACTTGGTATCTACCTGCACCTGGCACGGAGCTTTCAACAGCGCAGCCAGTTGCTCCGTCGTGATCGCATGCTGGTTCTGGCTGGACAGCTCAGCGCCAAGCTGGAACTGAACCGGATCGCGGCTTACTGCCGGCACCTTGTACTGGACCATAATCCGGGTCACATGCTGGGCCACTGGGCCAGGCTTCGCGACGCCATCCGTGATCCCGACTTCGATAATTTCTGCCGTGTCATCAGGCGGCGTTACCCGCGAGAGAAAGCAGAACAGCTGCTCGACGAACTGGGGATCAGCAGCGAGGGGGAACGCCAGGCTTACTACTCCGACGAGGAGTATGCCGCAGCACTGCTGGGAACCAACCCGGCAGAGATCGACCTGCTGCTGCAAACGTCCGGCGCTGACGATTAAGCCAGTCATGCCAGCTGGCCAGTCCCCTCAACAGTTCCAATTGCAATCACTGGCGCGGTTAGCCCGATCATGCTATCGGAATCAGAGGCTGACTGAGCGGAAATGACGATAGAGACTTACAGGGATCCTCTCCGCAACTGCCTCGCTCCAGGACAATCTACCGACATGCGATTCCTGCTTAGACGTACCATCTACCTCTCCCTGCTGCTGGGAATTCTTGTCGTCCCGCTGGTCTTGCTGAACAGCGAATGGCGAGAAGCCGCTCTGCGCGGTGGCAGCGATATCCTGGGAAAACTGGTGAACCTGCCGGGACAGCTGTTTTCCTCCGACGAGCACGCCAGCGTGCAAGACGACAGTCTGCCTCTCAGCCCGCTGGCTGAACAGATGCAGCACCTGGCCAAGCGGTTCCACGACCGCAACGGAAAACTGGGAAGGTTCTCACAAGTCCTCAACTGCGGTGCCGCTCGAAGTGACATGATGCGCGAGCTGGAAGGCTTTACTAAGGTAACAGACGATCAGGGGCAGGAAGGCGTACGGGTTACACTCGTCACCGGTGATCAGCTGGATGACCTGGCTGGCTCGCTAACTTACTGGTTCGACAACCGCGGTCGTACCTGCCGGATCCAATTCGAGGGCGTCACAGGAGACCCAGGGCGGCTGATATCCTATGTTCAGCGGACGCAGCGACTGAGCCCGCTGGGGTGCCCCGTCAACGCGCTGTTTGTGCGGGATGGACGAGTCGGACCGCGACATGTGCTGCACATCTCCCGACCATCCGTTGTTAACCTGAAGACACTCTATGGCCGCTACCAGGTTGCCATGGAGCTGAATATCTCCGGCCAGCAACTCAGTCCCGGGTCGATGAAATTGCTGGCAGCCGGAAGCTAACCAGACACCACTGGCCACGAACCAGGTGCTTCCCTCATGCCATTCGATTCGTCCGAGCACGCTGTCATACTGCCGGCGAGATCCGCTGATCATGGGCGGCTGCTCGATTGGATCCTCTCCGGCAGGCAACAGGCAGCCAGCGAAAGCCAGACCGCCGCGTCGATCATTGACCGCGCCCGACAGGGAGAAGTCTCTCTGGCAGGCCTGTTCCAGGCTAGCCTGGCCGGCCAGCTTGTTGGCACCGCCTGGGGACAGCTGCTGCCAGGAAAACTCGGCGTTGTCTGGCCCCTGCGACTGGCCGATGCTGCATCGCACGATGATGGCATCCGCCTGCTGGCAGCTGTTGATGATTTCCTTGACGACCAGCAGGCCAGCGTGCATATCAGTCTGCCCGGAACCGACAGTACACCGGCAGAGGAACAACAGCGACAACTGCTGCTGGCATCGGCTTACCAGATGCATACCGAGCTGATCTCGATGTCACTCCTGCTGGCTGGAAGTCAGCCAATTCAAGCCAGCTCGCTTCAATTACATGCCGCTGCTGACGACAAACAGTTGATCGACGAACTGCAAGCGACTGAAGAAGCTTCGCTGGACATCCCGGAACTGCAGGGCTGCCGGTCGCCGGTCGATGTGCTGGCAACGTACCGTAGTGAAGCTGCCGATGAGGATCTGGGCTGGTTCATTGCTCAACACCAGGATTCGCCCGTCGGCTGCCTGCTGCTGGCCAGGGATCCGGTCGGCAACAGCTGTACTATCCAGTACATGGGATTGCGGCCCGAAGTCCGTGGACAAGGTTGGGGAGCAGATTTACTTGGCTTGAGCATCAACTGGGCCCGTCAGCGGGGCACTGACAACGTGCGATTGATGGTCGACCGACGAAATCAACCGGCCAGACAGCTGTACCTGCGGGGCGGTATGATCGAATTCGAGCGGCGAGAATTGTGGACCCGATGAGAGCGCCACCAGCAACTTGCGAGCGCCTGGCGCAAAGCTGATCTCACCGACATCTTTTCCACCGTGTCACCGCGTCCAGGGGTCGACATCGCGGGTCGTCAGCAGCCAACGACAGCTCAGCATGTCCCGTCAACAGAGGGGTTGCGAGCGCCTGCAAAAAAAATCTGACAGATGTCCGACTGGCAGGTTTGATTTTAGTGCTAGCAGTAATACAATCGCTCTCCTCACGGCAGCTGACTGATGCATATGACCCTTCGTGAGCCCAGGCCAGCAGGCGAGTCAGTCAGAACGAGAGCTGGTGGATACCTGTCCTAGAAACCCACAGGATGTGGGCACAGTAGCAAGGGAGCTACTGTTTTACAGCGGGGCATGGTTGGAAACGCAGGGAATAAGCGAAAACGTGACCAGGGACGATACGGAGATCGTGTCCGCAGTGCAAACTGCATTGCGAGACAAGGTCGGAACAACTCGATATCGCATGTGGTTTGAGAACCGCGTGCGTTGGCAGCTGGCGGGCGAGCAACTGCAATTGCTGGTTCGTGATGCCTTCACGTTGGAACGCATTCGGCGTTCGTTCCAGAGCGAGTTATCCGAGGTCATCGAATCACTGTCGGGCCACTACGGCTCGCTCACACTGCAGCTGCGTACAGACCCCAGCTGCGATCCGGCCGACACATCAGCGGCAGCGATTGAGCCGGTTGACGAGTCGCCTGCCGAACCCGCTGTCCAACGAGAGACGGAGGTTGTGGCGGACAATTCACAACGAAGCTGGGGACGCTTCGAGTCCCTGGTGGTCGGGGATGCCAACCGCATCGCTGTCACCGCGGCCCGCATGTTACCAGACCGCCCGGGCTCAATTTCCCCACTCTTCCTGCATGGCCCGCCTGGCAGTGGCAAGAGTCACCTGTTGCAATCGATCTGGACAGAATTCCGGCAACGGCGGCAGCGATCCCGCTCGGTCTACCTGACAGCCGAGCAATTCACCAGCCATTTCCTTGAGGCCTTGCGGGGCAGCGGACTTCCCAGCTTCCGCCACAAGTACCGCGACGTCCAGTTACTGCTGATCGACGACGTGCATTTCTTTGTCGGCAAGCGAGCCACGATCAGCGAATTGCATTACACGATCGACTCCTTGCTGCGTGATGGCCGGCAACTCGTATTTGCATCGCATTACCCGCCAGCAGAACTCCAGGACCTGGGCATGGACCTGGTGGCGCGACTCTCCAGCGGCCTGGTCTGCGGCACCGAACCTGCCGACCATGCGATGCGGATGCAGATCTGCCAGCAGTACTGTCAACGGCAGGACTGCCACTTCTCCAGCGAGATCATTGACCTGCTGGCACAGCAGCTGCGAGGCGACGTACGACTGATGCACGGAGCGATTCACCGCTTGCAGGCCATCGAGCGAGCATTTGGCAAGCCTGTCTCGGTGCCGGCTGCCAGCTCGCACCTGCAGGATTTGTTCCAGGTCGCCCGGCGGGCAGTCAAGCTACCTGAAATTGAACAGGCAATCTGCCATGTCTTTGGTCTGCAGCCTCAGTCGCTGCAATCTTCTGGACGAACTCGATCGGTCAGCCAACCTCGCATGCTGGCAATGTGGTTAGCCCGTGAGTACACGCGGGCGGCCTACTCCGAGATCGGCGACTTTTTCGGACACCGCGCCCACAACACAGTCATTTCAGCTCACCAGCGCGTCAACAACTGGATGTTGAACAACGAGATGATCCAGACACCTCATGGCAGCTGGAACACGCGAGACGCCATCCGCCGCGTGGAAACCGAGTTGCAACTCGCCTGATCAGGCGGCGCCCCGACAGGGTCACTTCAAACGGTTCATATACCGCAGCCAATCACGCTGAAGCTGAGCCAGGTCAGAACCGAAACTGGCGCGGAACAGGTCCAACCTCTGCTGCGGATCGTACTCAGCCAGTGGTGGTTGTTGCCCTAGCTGGCCAAGATACTGGATGAACTGCTGTCGGCGGGTACGCAGCAGGAAGTAGGTCAGGGCCCAGGCCTGGGCATACGACCTGCGGATGCTGGCGGGATCCTTGAAGCCCGCATCGCTGCTAATAATGGTCGCCAGCTGAAGCTGTTCCCCACCTGCCTGGGCCAGGCGAAAGTGCAGCAGGTTGTAGCGATTGATCTGGCCAACTCGGTCCCAGCCCCGCTGATCATCCAGGTTCGGTGACTCAAAGAAAGTGGCGATGCCCTCACTTAGCCAGGCTGGGTTGTCCGCAAACCGTACCTGCAGGCCGCTATTGTAGGCCAGCTGGTGCGTGGTCTCATGAATGATCGTGGCCACCGTCCGCTCGGCTGCGGGCTGTGCCAGCAGCCGATCTATATGGCTGAGTGAGATTCCGCGGCGCCACTGGCCGCTGAGGGCATCGACCCCGGTCAGGTCAAAAGTGCAGACCCGGTTGGTCTGTTGACTGTAATGGCCAATAAAATGACTCCCGTTAGCACCAAGTTCATCACGGCAGAAGTCGAGATAGCTGGACTGCCTGTCAAATACGATTGCTACCAGCGGATAGACCGGCGGCTTGAGTTCTCGACCGCGGTATTTCCAGTACCCATAGAAGCCGCGGTACAGTCGTTCAGCCAGGGCACCCCACCAGTGAGCAAAAGCGGGAGAGGTGTTAAAGCAGACCAGAAAATGTGCGGTCCGGTGAACACGAAAGCCCTCGGGAAGCTCCGCCAGCAGATCCTGCTCTATCTCCGCTGCACTCTGAGCTGGCAACGGCGCAGGCAACTTCTCGCGATAGAGAATCTCCGTTGCCTTGACAACCCACATTCTGCCGTCCTGGCCGAGCAGCAGGAGGCCGCCCTGGCGATCCTTGGCAACAACCTCACCGCGCACATGGTGCGACTGGCCCTGGCGGTGAAAGACCACGTGTTCGGCCGCAGCGACCTGCTGCGGATGGAACGCCGGCGCAAGGCAACCAAGCAGAGCGACGATCAACAGCCTGGTCAGATGAGTGGCAGCTGAGTGCATGCAGCAGAGTGGGTGGGGAGGTTGTGAGAAGGGCAGAGGGGAGCGGATTAGTCTTCTTTGAGTTCTGGCGGCGCCGGGCGGTCGACTTTCTCTTCGGTCAGGCGTGCCAGGTAGTGCATCATGCTGGTGGGGCCATTGAATCCGATCACACGTTGATCCAGGTGCATTCGGCGAGTTCTCACCTGTCCCCCAGCGATATCGAACAGCACACTGCCATCCTGCAGTCGTTGCACCAGCTGGGATTTTATTTTCGGGTCAGTCAGTGGCGTCAGCACCTGTGTTTTGATGGCAATCGTCGCCACGCCGGCCTCGACCTTTTCCAGTTGATATTGGCGACGCAGCTGAATGGTCCTGAACACACCTTCGGTTGTACGGATCCGCAATTTTTGCGGCGTATACCACCGCTGCCCGACCCTGACGGCCTTTTCCGGCAGCGGGATCAGCAGCGAATCGATACCGGGGTTGAATTGCTTGGTACGATCGACACGCTTGACGACAGCCCCTTGCGGCGTGATGGTCACGGTCGAGAGTGGTTTGCCGACGCTGTCGGCAATCACCTGGTAGGTCCCGGGAGCCATGTCATCCTTGCTGCTGTCATAGCGAATCTCATCCTTACCGGAGACTTTCTGCCACATCCGCACCTGCGTGATGGTATGTACGAGGGTGATATTGCCGTCAGCATCGACTTTCTTCACATCCCATTGCCGCCACGACTGACTGCGCGACTGCACCGTCTGGTCAACGCCATCGATGCGAGTCTGCATCGAGACCAGCTGGACCACCTTGGTCAATATCGGCTCGGCTAGCTCGAACTTGTAGCGCAACAGGTAGCTATCATTGGAGACGCGGCCGGTGGCCCGATCCAGTTCGTCCAGCAGCGCGCCATCGGGTACCGGGGGCGGGGCAGGTTCTTCAGCGGCCAACGCAGAGGGCTGAGCGAGAGTAACCAGCAGGAAACTCGCCAACAGGTTCAGGCAGAGAAAGTGTGGCCAACGACTCATCATTGAGCATCCTTGCAAAATGACTCGCGAGATTTTCAGGGGGTCCACTGCAGCCGCAGCGAACCTTACTTCTTGTGGCGAATCCGTCCGCCCCAATCCAGTTTTTCACGCAGTGTGTGGTAGTCATCGTGTGCAGCCACTTCTACCAGCTGGAAAACCGCTTCAGCTCGTTCCACACGAACACGATCTTCCGGTGCCAGTTCCGTCAGCACCTGGCCATCGACAACCAGTGAGGCAGTCACATCGGTCTGCCCGATACTCATTTCGAAGACCCGGTCGGCCGAATCGACAACAGGTCGAACGGTCAGGGTGTGAGGGTTAATAGCGGCAATCACAAAGGCCTGCAGCGTCTTGCGGAGAATCGGGCCACCTGCAGACAGGCTGTGGGCGGTCGATCCGACCGGCGTGCTGATAATCAAGCCGTCGCAACTATAGGTCGTTGCCCGATTCGCGTCAACGTAGAGATCGACATCAAGCAGCGAGTAGGGCTGGCCCGCACGAATCGCTGCCTCGTTCAAAGCAAGTTGCTGACAGCGAACGTTTCCATCCCGTACGACGCTGCACTGCATCATCAAGTGGCTGGTGATCGAGCATTTACCGGCCACAATTTCTTCCAGCGCCGCGTCGACCTGGTCCGGCGAGATCGATGCCAGGAAGCCGAGTCGTCCCAGGTTGATACCGATCACCGGTCGCTGGCAGTTACCCATCTGCTGAGCGGCATGCAAGATGGAGCCGTCACCGCCAAGCACGACCAGCAGGTCGGCCTGCTCTATCATCTCTGGCTGATCCAGCTGCTGTCCCAGCTGGATCACATCCAGCCGGCTTTCAAGTGCCGGCAGCAACTCGTCGGCAGCGTTCGCGCTGGCCGGCAGCAAGACAACCGCACGTGGCTTGTTCTGCTGGTCGGCCCAGCCAGGACGCTGGGGTGCAGTTTCTGTTAAGGAGAGATCGTCTACCATCGATGGTGGTGTCCCTTGAGCGAATTAACGAGCCAACCCTTCGAAACTCTCTGGATCCAGCACACTGACAGCTTCTGCCATCTGTCGGCAGGCGTCGGCAATGCCATTCGCATCCAGCCCCAGGTCGCTGAGTAAATCACCGCGACTTCCGTGCTCTACAAAGAGGTCGGGAATTCCCAGTCGTCGGATGCGGTTGGCTGGCAGCTGCAGCCTGGCTGCACATTCCAGCACGGCGCTGCCAAATCCCCCCGCCAGAGCGGCTTCCTCAACCGTCAGCAGGAAGGGAGCGTGCGCGACAAGTTGTCCGATCAGCTGTTCGTCCAGTGGTTTGACGAAGCGGGCGTTCACGACACCGACATCGAGTCCCTTGTCAGCCAGTTGCTGGCGGGCCTGCAGGCACTCGGCCAGCAGCGCCCCACAGCTGAGTATTGTACCGTCCCGGCCTGTAAACAGCTGTTCGGCCCGTCCCAGCTCCACCGCAGCAACTTCTCGATCAAGCTGAGGGGCAGTCCCCTTGGGATAACGGATGGCTGTCGGCCCTGGATATTGCTGAGCAAACTCGACCATCTGCTGCAGGTCGGGTCCATCACCCGGGGCCATCACAATCATCTCCGGGAAGACGCGCAGGTAAGCCAGGTCATAGATACCGTGATGGGTTGGTCCATCGGGACCAGCCAGACCGGAGCGGTCCATCATGAAAGTCACCGGCAGCCCCTGCAAGGCAACTTCCTGGAACAGCTGATCATAGGCCCGCTGTAAGAACGTACTGTAAATGGCCACCATCGGGTGCAGGCCTGCCTTGGCCTGACCGGCAGCGAATGCCACCGCGTGTGCCTCGCAGATGCCCACATCAAAGAACCGCTCGGGGAACTCGTCGCGGACCCCTTCCAGCTTGTTCCCCTGGCACATCGCCGCTGTCACACAGGTAATCTTCTGGTCGTTCTGCATCGCCTGTTGGATCGAATCACGGGCAAAGTGAGTGAAATTCAGAGTGCCCCCCGCTGTCGCTGGCTGGGGCTCCTCGCTGACAGGCAATCCAGGCGGCGTGTGATAAAAGACCGGATCATCGGCTGCTGGCTGATAGCCATGGCCTTTTTCGGTCACCACGTGCAGCAGGGTGGGGCCCGGAATATCGCGGACCATCTTGAGGTATTTCTGCAGGGTGGCAATGTTATGACCGTCGACCGGACCAAGGTAGCGAAAGCCAAGTTCTTCAAACAGCATGCCGCCGTGCAAGCCGGCCTTGACCGCTTCCTTCATCTGTCCCAGGAAACGCTCCGCCGGATCTCCAAACAGCGGCACCTTGTTGAGGATCTTGCTGACCTCGCTCTTCAGGCCGGTATAAAAGGGAGCCGTACGAAGCCGGTCCAGGTAGGAGGCCAGGCCGCCCACGCGAGGACAGATGGACATCTCGTTGTCGTTCAGGATGACCAGCAAACGGTCACTCGACGCGCCACTGTTATTAAGTGCCTCGTAGACAATACCGGATGGAAAAGCACCATCCCCGATCACCGCGACCGCCCAGCGGTCGGTCATCTCATTGAGATCATCTCCCGAGTGCAATCCCAGCATCGTGGAGACACTGCAGCCAGCATGCCCGGTCATGAAAAGGTCATAGGGACTTTCCGCCGGGTTGGGATAACCCATCAATCCGGACTTGGTCCGGATCGACATGAAGTCGGCATAGCGTCCGGTCACCAGCTTGTGAGGATAGACCTGGTGGCCGGTATCCCAGATCAGTCGATCATGGAGAAAATCAAACTTGCTGTGCAGTGCCAGGCACAACTCCACGACCCCCAGGTTGGAAGCAAAGTGGGCCGACCGCGACTCCAGCAACTGGCACAGCACGTCGCGGATTTCCGCGGCGAGGTGCTTCAGCTGCTGACCTGACAATTCATGCAGGTCGCGCGCCGACTCAAGTTTCTCTAACAGGGGATGTTCACTCATTAACGATCTCGCTCAAGCACAAACTGGGCCAATCCGACCAGTGGTTGATGCAGCGGCGCAAGGCACTCAATTGCCTGGCAGGCCTGCTGGATCAAGTCGGCAGCCCGCAGACGGCTCTGGTCAATACCGAGCAGGCCCGGGTAGGTCAACTTACCACGATCCAGATCCTTGCCCGTCCGCTTACCTACCTGCTGCTCATCACCAGCATGATCCAGCAGGTCGTCGGTAACCTGGAAGGCAAGACCCATTCTATCTCCATACGTATCGAGCGCGGTAATCTGTTCATCGCTGGCCCTGGCAATAATGCCGCCAAGTCGGAGGGCGACCCGGAACATGGCACCTGTCTTGCGGCGGTGAATTGACTCGAGTTGCTCCAGCGTGCGAAGTCCCTGCTCGGCGGCCAGATCATCAACCTGGCCCCCGACCAGCTGGCAGCCGCCGGCGGCGGCGGCAAGTTCCTGGCTACAGCGAACAACCACCTCGGCCGGCGCGGGCATGGCCGAGATGACTTCAAAAGCCTGAGCCAGCAGGGCATCCCCAGCCAGGATCGCATTGGCCTCGCCGTACACGGCATGGCAGGTCGGTAAACCTCGCCGCAGGTCGTCATCGTCCATGGCAGGTAGGTCGTCATGAATCAGGGAATAGGTGTGAATCATCTCCACCGCACAGGCTGCCTCCAGGACCGCCTCCTGCTGTTGACCGCAGGCACGGGCCGCCATTAACACCAGGATCGGCCGCAGACGCTTGCCAGCTGAGAGCAGGCTGTGACGGATTGCCTCGGTCAGTACGGCCGGAGAGCCAGCTGGATAACGAGTCAGCTGGTCCAGCTGCTGGTCCACCTGCTGCTTGTACTCAGCAGCAACGTCCTGAAAAGCAAGCTGCTCCGTGGTGGCCATGAGATTCAACCTTACCTGCCGTTGTCTGTTTGACGGGAATGTTGCGGTGCCGATCAGCAGCAGCTGGCTGCCTCCATGAAGTCCCCCAGCAGGGGGTACAGCAACGAAACCTTGGGCAGGATCTGAACAATTCCTCAATTACTTTGGCGATCGAACCAGCAACTCAGCTCCAGCAGAACCGCCTGCAGTAATTCATCTTAGAACAGGCCCGGTTCATCGTCCACATCGTCGGCCTCCGACTCCTCGTCCGAGGCATCCTCGCTCGAAGTATCCTCGACAGCGGCCCCACGCCGTCGGGCCCGCGATTCCTGCTTTTCGTCCAGCGACAGGTCCTCGTCTTCAAACGGAGCTGTGACCGCTTCACCCTGGTCGTCGACATCTCGCAATAACTCAACCTGCCGGGTGGCTTGCTCCAGCTGCTGGTGGCAGCGTTTCAAAAGTGCCACGCATTGCTGGTACCTCTCGAGCGAATCACCCAGTCCCAGTTCACCCTCCTCGAGCTGATGGACCGTCTCCTCCAGCTGGGCCAGGGCGTCTTCAAAGCTGATTTCATCCAGTTCTTCCGCCGGCTGTTGCTTGTCTGTCATGGTTCATTCCCCTCCTCGGTCTGCTGAAACGGCTGGTCCTGATTATCTCCCGGTCGAACCTGCTCCACGCGGCTGACCAGTTCGCCGCTGGCGAGTCGGCTGACAATCAACTCTCCCTCTGCTACCTGATCGGCCGACGTGATCAGCTGGGTCTCGTCTGGCCGGTGGGTCATACTGTAGCCGCGGGCGAGTACGCCGAGCGGGCTGAGTGAATTCAGTCGGGCTGCGGCTGCCGCCAGCGTGTCTCGCTGGTAGTTCAAGCGCCGATCGAGAGCCTTTTCAAAACGAAATTCCAGCTCATCGATACGCCGGGCCAGCATCCGCAGAGGTTCATCGGGACGTCGCAGCACGCGCCGTGAACGGAGTTGTTCGATTCGTTGACCGAGCTGCTGCAGCCGCGTCCGCTGGGCTGTCAAGGCTCGTCGCCTGAGGATCGAAAGGCTCTCCAGTACCTGTTCCCTGGAGGGCACCGCGATCTCGGCTGCTTCGCTGGGCGTCAAGGCACGGCGATCGGCCACCAGGTCAGCCAGAGTCACGTCGATCTCATGCCCAACCGCAGAGACGACAGGCAGCTGGGAGGCAAAAATAGCACGCACCACCCGCTCCTCGTTAAAACACCAGAGGTCTTCCAGGCTGCCGCCGCCGCGTCCCACAACCAGCAGGTCGGGGGCTGGCTTGAGACGATTGGCCAGTTCGATTCCGGCAGCAATCTCGTCGGCGGCGCCGCTCCCCTGGACGCGAGCTGGTATCACCATCACGTGGACCGAGGGCCAGCGACGCCGCAGGACCTCGAGAAAATCCCGCACCGCGGCGCCCGTCGGACTGGTCACAAAGGCAATCCGTGAAGGCATCGCCGGCAATGGTTGCTTGTGTTCAGGATCAAACAGGCCCTCGGCAGTCAGCCGTTGCTGTAACTGCCTGAGTCCCAGTTGCATGGCACCCTCGCCGATTGGCTGGACCTCGCGGATCACAAGCTGGTAGCTGCCGCGCGGAGGATAGACATCGATCTCGCCGCAACAGAGTACCTGCTGGCCATCCTCGGGCGAGAATTTCATCCGGGTGGCAGTTCCCCGCCAGATGACCCCTCGCAGCTGAGCCTGGTCATCCTTGAGTGTCAGGTAGATGTGGCCACTTTTCGGCCGGGCCAGGTCGGTTAACTCGCCACTCACCCAGACCCGTGGAAACTCCCCCTCCAGCAGATCCTTGATCTGCATGGTCAGCTGACTGACCGTCAAGACATCCTGGTCTGCAGGCGATTGATCCATCAGGGCACGAAATCCTAGCCAGTGAAAGCGGGGCCAATCGCTGATCCTAACAGAGCACCCACTGGCTGGGTATACTCGGCCGATCGAGCAAGGCCCGGGGTTCGCTGACAGTCGCTGTCAGCGTCAGGCGGCGTGCTTTTCGGGGCGCGAGTGAGCCGCTTCTGCTGGGGCCACGAAGCCCGGGATCGTACTGCTGATTCGCATTCCCGATTCGGCCCATTGTTCAGCAGCGGTTGTCAGTTCAGTGACATGCTGCTGCATGTAGAGCCGGTATTTTTCCAGGCCATCGCGCCCCAGTTTCGGCGGGATCATTACCCGCGGCCCAATGATCATGCGACCCTCACTGCCGGCTCGCGGCACAGCAAACTGATCCCAGCTCTGTCGAATCCGCCAGGGACGGTCATAACCGATGCCCGCGCCGACCAGTGGAATACCCAGTCGAGAGGCGAGGTAGACCGCTCCCGGCGCCAGTTGACGCCGTGGGCCACGCGGGCCATCCGGTGTAATGGAGAGATTGGTTAAGCCCGCCTGCTTGATGATCTTCTTGACACTCGCCACACCACCTCGAAAGGACGATCCCCGGATAGCCCCGAAGCCAGCGTGACGAGCAGCCTGGGCGAGAAACTCGGCATCGAAATGCTGGCCGATCAACATCGAGATGTTCGTGTTGCCATAGATATAAAAAGGCGCGGTGATGTACTCGTGCCAAAGCAGGTAGATGATCGGACCCTGGAATTCGGGAAATCGCGTGTCGGTGCTGGGATCATAATGCGCGACACGGAAATTGACTGAGCGAAGCCAGCCAAAGATGAACGAACTGGCCAGCAGGCCGCCGACCTTCGGAATCCATGGTGCGCGAAACTTCATGCGTTGACCTCCCTGTCAACCGTGCCGATCAACTCGGCCACTCTCCCTGAAATACCTCGACCGCCTGGCCCGTCATGAAAACATGCTTGCTCGACGGATCCCAGCGCAAGGAGAGATCGCCACCCAGCAGGTGATTGGTGATCTGTTCATCGGTTCTGTCGGTCAAGACGCCTGCCACACAGACAGCAGATGCTCCTGTTCCACATGCCATCGTCTCGCCGGATCCACGTTCCCAGGTCCGCTGGCGAACTTCCTGGCGACCCAGCACCTCAACAAATTCCACGTTGACCCGTGCTGGGAAGCAGGGATGGGTCTCGATCTGCGGACCCAGTCCACGCACCAGTTCATCTGTCAGCTGGTCAACAAAGACGATGCAATGCGGGTTGCCCATCGAGACGCAGCTGACCAGTAACTCCTGACCAGCGACCTCGAGCGGACAATCGGCGACTGGATCGCCAACAAGCGTGGTTGGAATCTGCTCGGCAGCCAGGATCGGTGGCCCCATATCCACCGAAACGCTGCTGACGAGGCCCTGGTTGATTTCCAGCTCCAGCGACAGCACTCCCGCTCCGGTATCGACAAGCAGCTGCGGCTTTTGACAGATACCGTGGTCGTAAACGTACTTTGCCAGGCAGCGAATGCCGTTGCCACACATCTCCGCTTCCGTTCCATCGGCATTGAACATCTGCATTCGCGCATCGGCGTTATGACTTGGATGAATCAGGATCAGCCCATCCGCTCCGACCCCACAGTGGCGATCGGAGATGTCGCGCGCCAGCTGCGGCAGCCCTTCGGGCAGCGGGGGGTTTTGAAAGCAGTCGAGGAAGACGTAATCGTTGCCCGCCCCGTGCATCTTGGTGAATTTCATTGCCTGCATTCCTGCCACTGCCGACCTGCACTCCAACTATTTATCGTTACCTATCACTCTCTATCCGACAATGCCAGCTGGCCAGCTCACCGTGTAAGAGGAATATCCGGACCACGTGGCTGTGCCATCGTCGGTGGCCGGCCCGGCAAAGTATCTTCCAGGTCTGCCAGGATCCTCTGCATGGTGTCATCCAGATCCGGGAATGCCGTCCGCTTGATCTGCGGCTGGTCGAGTTTGCCGACCACGTTGATCTCCATCAAGCTGCGACTCGCTTCGGCCAACACGGTGCTGACAATTGGCACTCGTATCTCGCCTCTGCCGACTGCCGTGTAGAGCTTGAGGTCGATTTCCCGGTCAACATTCATCCAGCCGCTGCCTCGCAAGCTGACGGCATCGCCATTCAGCCGGATATCCTCGAGGTGCAGATGATCTGACTGGATGCGCAAGTCAATCTCGGCGGAGGTGAAGTTACTGCCGGCCGGTTCGGTCGCTGCCAGTAATTGGGATACCGCCATGATCAAGGGAGTTCGCTCGATGTCGGCCTTACGAAGCCTGACGTGGCCCAGTCCTCGCAGGCTGTGGACTGCTCCCAGCTGGCCCGTCAATTGCAACTGGGCATCAACACGTCCCCCCAGCGGACCCCCAACCACTGGCTGTTGTGAAAAGTGACTCAGATCGCCATTCAGCAACTGAGCGACGAGCAGGAACTGGGACGTATCCGCTCGATTGACGTGAGCAGCCAGTTCGATCGCACCATCGGCGTAGGTGCCGACTAGCGGCCGTGCCACGTCACCCTCCGAACGGGGTGGAACCCAGCGACCTAGCAGCAGTTGTTTTTGTTCAATCCAGATCGGCCCCTCGAGCGATGTCAGCTGTTGATTCTTGATCTGGACTGAGTCGATCTCCAGTTCGCCTCGCGAAAACGACTCTCTGTCATTATGGCGTCCCTGCAAACGGATACCGCCAAAGATTTTTCCCAGCGCCATCTTGCCGCCGAGCATCCCGCCGGCGGTGTCGATCGTGACATCCCAGCCGGCATGCATCGAACGCTGGTCGCCCTCTCGATGACCCAGCTGCAGCTGGCCATTGACGAGGAAGCTGCCCTGGATATCCATGGCTGCCAGTGCCGGGCCAAGCGAACCTGGCAGGGCAGAGATCAGGTCGTAATCCGCGACCAGGTTGTCGGCAGCGACATTCTCCAGGTTGACCGACCAGTCGCCGTTGGGCTGCAGCCGTCCGCGGCCATCCAATCGCAGCACGGTGCTACCATGCTCGGCACGCATATCACTCATGACCAGCGTACCGCGGTGATATGAAATAGCACCGCAGAGGTTGGTCAGCGGATAGGGAAACCAGCTCGGCTTGATCCGGATCCCATCCGACTGCTGCCGCCGAACTCGGAATTTTTCAGCCGCCAGGGAGAGATGAGCTCGCTCATCACCCGGTCCACGACGAATGGAGATCGATAACTGGTCAATCGATCCGCTGGGATTGAGCGAGTTCCAGAATTGCCATGTTTTGAGGTCAAGCATTCCGATCGCATCCCGCAAGTCATCGTCCAGCGGCATGTCGTTTATCGACAGGTCAAGTGCCAGGTTCGGCGTCGTCGTGCCAGCCTGCCAGCTGCCGGCACAGCGCACGAATGCGCCAGCGTGAACGCCGGTCAGGTTTTCCAGCGTCCAGATGTCATCATTGAGTCGAAACGTGCCATCGATTCGGTCAACAGGGTAGGGGAAAGCCTCGTAGCGGATCGCCGCCTGGCTAAGGTGGACGATCAGGCGACGATGTTCGGGGCGCTGCTGACCGTTGTACTGGAAGAGTGCTTCTTCAAGCAGCAGCTGGCCAGTCGGGGAGAGTGACCGCAGCAACGCTTCTGAGCGGGGATCGAGGGCGCCCATCAGCTCATCGTCAATCGGCACCGGGCCACTGACGGCAAGCCGCAGCCAGCCGCGCGGCTGTTTAAATGGCTGATCAATATTGGCGACGACGGAAAGGGCCTGGCCGTGAGCGTGTGCCTTGAATCCTTCCATCGTGAGCGTGTCATTCTTCAGTCGGATCAGCCCCTCGGCACCGTCAAGTGCATAGGGAAACTTCGCATAACGGAAGGAAGCATCGTGCACTGCGACAACCAGCTCACGCTCGTCTGCGTGCGAACCCGATTCGCTGCTCCAGTGGATATCGACCGTGCCGACCGGCGAAAAGGTGGTCAGCGGCTTCTGTAAATCCTCCGGCAATCGAGCGATCAGTCCTGCATCGACACGCAGCTGGTAGGCCGACAACTTCAAACGCCGTTCGGGCAGCTCTGCAGTGGCACTCTGCTGGTAGAAACCTGCCAGTCGAGCCGTACCACAATGAGCCGAGATGTCCGTCACGGCGAGACCGTTCTGATCCCAATGGATTGTGGCCTGCAGGCCACCGACCGGGTATGGCAAGCGAGCATCCTCGAGTTTGCCGTCCAGGACCTGTGCCTGCAGTCCGCCACTGAGAGGCTCAAACCGAGGCAACCTGATTCCGCCATCACCAGCCGCAGTTGGCGTGGCCAGACGACCGGCCAGTTGCAGGTCAAGATTCGTGTGGCAGAGCAGGCGAGTATCCGCTTGCAGAATGCCAGCCAGCGCGTCGGCTGGCAGCAATCCCAGTAACAGGTTACTGACTTCCAGCGACCTGGCAGCAGCACTCACATTCCAGTGGTCCGTGGCGAAATCAAGCTGGCCGAGGATCTCGAGCGATTCAAAATAGCGACTGGTGGCGTTTCCCTCGAGTCGCCATGCTGTTGCCGAGACGTCGGCCTCGGGGGCCAGCCGCAGCTGCAGGTTATCGACCACGAAACGGCCCATCCCTTGCAGCTGGGAGTCTGTCAGCTGGAGTTGGCCATCGACAATTCGAACTTCCGGTGGTTTTGGCAGATTCTCTCTATCGAAGACGGGCCGCAGGTGCTCCAGATTCCAATGGCCCGCGGTATCGCGGTGCACGTGGATACGGGGACGCAGCAAGACCATCCGATCCAGCCGGGAAGTGCCCAGCACGAGGTTATCGGTACCAAGCTCTCCTTCCAGCCGGACCTGGTGAATCGACAGCAACGGCTCCGTTTCCCGCTGGCTGCTGGCTGGCAGGTTAGCGCGCACATCGGACAATAGCAATCCACGGGAGGTCTGTTGAACTTCACCCACATACCAGCGCACGTGTGGAAAGTGCTCAGCCAGTTTCTGCTCGATGCCAGCGGCAATCTGCCGCTCGAAATAATGACGGACGGCGGCAAAACCGCTGAGCAGGACCGCTGCAAGTACGGTGGCAAGCAGGATCACGGCGCGTAACGAGCGCCTGGCGGGCGGTAGATATTCCGCTCGTCCAGCTGCCATAGAGCTGCCTCCTTGCCTAACGTCACCTGCACTGGTGCTGCCTTTATTCGCGCATCCATGGCGAGGCAGGGGAACGGGGGAGGTGGTTCTGGCAGGCAGCGATGGAACTGGTAGATCGCCTTACCGCGATTCCACTTCCGATCAGACGCCCGGGCCCGCCACGCCCCCCATGTGCAGTTGTGCAAGGGTATAAAATTTCCCGTTTGAGGACAAGAGAAATCAGGCCTGGAGAGACCAAATCTAGTCGGCCTGGCGAATGAAAGGAGCATTCCCAGCCGGTGGTTGAGAAATGGTCTTGCGTCGGCGACCGAGAAGTCGGTATCAAAGGACCTTTAGGTGGTAGAATTCACGTGCAATTAACGTCCCAGGCTGGCTCTATCAAGCAACTGCCAGCAGCTGGCTAGATTGCGTTTCGCTGCACAGAAATCACGCCCCCAGGAATCTTTGTCTACTCACGCCGCGTCGAGAAAAAACATGCACACCAATCGAAAAACCCTCTTGATCATTTCATTCCTGACGCTTGTTGCAGCGGGTGTTGGTTTTATTACACGTGGTGCCGCCGCAGGAGCCTGGGCCAAGGAATACGCCATTACTCCAGCGACGTTCGGTACGATCATGGGCGCCGGTTTCTTAGGATTCGGGATTTTCATTTTCGTCGGTGGAATGCTCGTTGAATGGCTTGGCTACAAGAAGCTCCTGTTGACCGCCGTCATTCTGCACGTCGTCAGCGCGATCATGTTGTTCGCCGCGCCCTCGCTCCACGCCGGTTGGTTGGATTCCGTCGGCAAAGAGGCTGCCACAGCAAATATTACAACACTGCTGTATTGGAGTGTGTTCCTGTTTGCCGTCTGCAGTGGCCTTTATGAAGCGGTCATTAACCCGCTCGTGGGTCAACTTTACCCGGAGAACCAGACGCACTACCTCAATATTCTCCACGCGGGTTGGCCAGGCGGGCTGATCGTGGGTGGTATCCTGGCCGCCTGCTTCCAGAATGCATCCGCTTGGATCACAGAAGTTCCCTGGCACTACATACTGTGCACTTATTCAATCGTGTTGATTGTGCTCCTCTTGATGGCAATCAAGGAGGCGTTCCCAGATACCATCTCCCAGGGTGGTAAAGCCGATACCGCGGCGTTGTTCGCTTGTTTTTTATCACTCCCCTTCCTGCTGCTGATCGTGATCCATGCCATGATCGGTTACATGGAACTCGGAGTCGATTCGTGGCAAACAAGGCTGATGGAAAACCTCGTGGAAAACTCCGTGGTGATCCTGATCTATACGTCCTTCCTGATGTTCGCACTGCGGTTCTTTGCTGGACCGATCGCTCACAAGCTCAATCCTATCGGCCTGCTTTTTGTCAGCTCGCTGCTGGCAATCGCCGGGCTGCTCTGGCTGGGAAGTGAAATCACCACGCCTCTGGTGATTTTTTCGGCAGCCACCGTCTACGCACTCGGCAAGGCCTTCCTGTGGCCTACGATGCTCGCCGTGGCAGGCGAACGGTACCCACAGTCGGGGGCTATTGCAATGAGCGCCCTGGGTGCCTCAGGCATGCTCTGTGTGGGCTTCATCGGCGCGGAGTTGATTGGCGTGCAGCAATCGATGGCCACGCTGTCCAACCTGGAAACCAATCATGCCGCCGTCGCACCGGACTACAAGTCCGGTGAAACCAAGTCCTTCCCGTCCTGGGGATCAAGTATTGGCCTCTCGCTGTTCGAATTTGAAGAACTCAAGGCCGACAAACAACAGACGGCCATGGCCGATGACAAGCACGCGGATCATACGGCAATCAAGACCGCATTTGATACCGGGAGCCGCACAGCGCTAACAAAAACAGCATTGGTTCCGACCGGGATGGCTATTGGCTTCCTGTTCCTGCTGTTCTATTACCGCTCCATCGGTGGCTACAAGGTCCTGCAACTGGATGACATGAATGACGACGCTGGCTCTGCTGACGAGGTCGCCGCGGAAGTCGCAGAAGATGATGCGACTGACGCAGATGAGGCCGGCGGCAGCGGGGATGAGGAAGACGAGTCCGAGTACTAGCAGACGGCTAACTACTGACCGTTAACCAGCAGATGAATCCAAGCGGCGGGTGAGCAGCAGCTCCCCGCCGCTTTTTTTCTCTCGACGCTGAGCGTCGACATTGCCCGGAAAGGTCTGCCGTTGTGGCTGGCCTTCATCCAGCAGCATGGCCGCCAGCTGCTTCCACTGCTGCATTCCCATATCCCGGCGCGGCCAGCCCAGGCCCGTCCAGCAATCAATCAGTAACTCACGCACCAGGAATTCTGCTGTACCTGCTGGCAGCGGCAATTCGATCAGCAGCTGCTGCAACTCGTCGTTCGACTCCTGCCGGACCACCGCGTCGGCAAGTTCTGCTACCTGCTGCCCCAGGTACTGCTGTGTTTCCTCGGCCAACTGACCAAGCTGGACCAGGGACTGGGCCGCGGCCTCGTGATACTGTTCACTCAACAGCGGCAACAGTTCGTGCCGGATGCGGTTGCGGGTAAAGTTGGGATCCTGGTTGCTGCTGTCCTCACGCCAGGCCTGTTGTCGCTGCTGCAGGTACTGTTGCAATTCCTCTCGCCGGCATGCGAGCAACGGTCTGACGAGGACAATATCCTCGTCCAGTGGCCTTAATCGCGGGATCCCAGACAATCCTCGCATCCCACTCCCTCGCAAAATCCGGTCCAGGATCGTCTCCGCCTGGTCATCCTGCGTATGGCCTGTTACCACGCAGCGGGCACCGTGACGCCGGGCCACTTCGTGAAGGAACTGGTAACGCTGATCGCGGGCAGCTTGTTCCGTCTGCGGCCCATCAGCAGCAGCATGTCCAACCACACAGGGCCAGCCAAGTTGATCCGCCAGCTGGCTGACAAACTCAGCGTCCTGGTCTGAATCATCGCGCCAGCCATGATCAAAATGAGCCAGCACCAGGCTGCTCTGAGCCGCAGCAGCGAGTTGATCCAGCAGCTGGACGAGGGCAACGCTGTCCGAACCGCCCGAGACAGCAACCACGACCACCAGTCCCTGCCAGCTGGCTGTCGGCCAGCTGGCCTGCAGTGCCGCCAGCAGTTGCTGTTCAAGGTTCGTCGTCTCAACGGTCATGATGTCCGGTGCTACCCGCCTCCGGCCAGGCCGGAAGACGATCAGTTGAAGTATCGAAGCTCTCTGGTAACATACTGCACAGTCAGCCGTGGGCAATGCCCGCTGGCTGCCGAGGCGATAGAAGCGATAATGGCTTAGGTTGGCGAAATCAGACTGAGAGGCGGGTAGACTGTGCGGATTCTGATGATCGGCGATATCGTGGGCAAACCGGGGCGCCAGATCGTGCGCGATAGCCTGGCCCTGCTGCGGAAACGCCACGGCATCCACCTGATCGTTGCCAATGCCGAAAACGCCAGTGACGGTTCGGGCCTGATGGTCAAGCACTACCAGTTGCTGATCGATGCTGGAGTCGATTGCATCACGATGGGGGATCATGTCTACCGTCGTCGTGAGATCTACGACACGCTGGAAAAAAGCGACAACATCATCAAGCCGGCGAATTACCCCGAAGCGTCACCTGGCCGGGGTTCAACAACCGCTGTTGCCACCACCGGGATCCGTGTCGGCGTGATTAACCTGCAGGGCCGTGTCTTCATGAAGCCCGCCGACTGTCCCTTCCAGGCGGTCGAGCGTGAGCTGAAACGGTTTCCAGTCGATGTGAAGGTCGTGTTGGTCGATTACCACGCCGAGGCCACCAGTGACATGCAGGTGATGGGGCGTTATCTCGATGGGCGGGTTTCCGCGGTACTCGGGACTCACACGCATGTCGCCACGGCCGACGAACAGATCTATCCGGGCGGAACCGCATTCCAGTGCGATGTCGGTATGACGGGCCCCTACGAGAGCATCCTGGGCCGTCGCATTGACCGCGTGACCGAGACCACCACCACCTTTCGTCCAGTCCCGTTTACCGTGGCCAGCGAGGATGTCCGACTGTCCGGTACGCTCGTCGATGTTGACCACCAGACTGGCAGGGCGACAGGAATCGAGCGGCTGATGGTAAGTCGGGCCGATCTGGACCAATGGCTGGCTGACGAGGGCTAACCTGGAATCCAGGATTTGCCATAAAGCGGCCTTGCGTCCGCTGCACAACCGCCATTATCCTCTGCCAGCTTTTGTGCTGTGAAGGACCAGTGATTCCATTACCTCAACGTCGTTGGACGTGGGTTTTTCGCGGGCTGGTGCTGTTCAGTGGGCTGGGCCTCGTGCTCCTGCTGCTGGTGGCATGCATCCTGGAACCATCCCCACGCGGCTATGGAACCCACGGCCAGCTTGGCCTGGGGAACTGTTTTTTCGTTGAGCAATGGAATGTCCGCTGTCCCTCCTGCGGCATGACCACAGCGTGGTCGTTGCTGGTCAGGGGACGACCGCTGGCGGCCCTTCACGCCAATGCTGGTGGCGTCATGCTGGCAGTCGCCGCAGTTTTTGCAGCCCCCTGGCTGTTGATCTCTGCAGCTCTCGGCCGCTGGGTTGTACGACCACCGAGTGAAGTCTTGCTGCTGCTGTTTCTGCTCTGCTGGATGCTTGTCATCCTGGCCAACTGGGGCCTGAGGTTCCACGACATTTGACACTGGACGACCGAATCATGAAGCCTGCCACATTACCACACCGTTCGCTCTGGACAGCCCTGAGTTTGATGGCTGCCGGTCTGTTCCTCACTGGCTGTGTGGGCATGCTGGCCCACGGACTTTACGTGATCAAGGGAAACAAGGTCCCCGCGGCCTTCGACCAGCTATCCGGCCAGCGAGTGGCCGTGGTCTGCGTCTCCAGCTCACCGGCCCGCGGGCCGGCGTCACCACCCGACATGATTGCCCGTGACGTGGGACAGATGTTGTCCAAGCGAGTTGCCGATATCGAGATGGTGCGGCCCGACGAGGTCGCCGACTGGATCGATCGCAACCAGTGGAACGAAATCAAATACGTCGAGGTGGGGCGCGGCGTGCAGGCCGACCTGGTTGTGGCGATTGACCTGGAAAGCTTCCGCTTGAAGGATGGAGCAACCCTGTTCAAGGGCCGAGCCACGGCGCATACCACCGTGTTCGATATGAATGCCGACGGCAAGGTGGTCTTCGAAAGCTCAACCTTCGACTTCAACTACCCCGAAAACGGCGCCCGGCATACGACGGAAGTCAGCGAGTCGTCGTTTCGACGCGTCTTTATTCGCAGCCTGGCCCGTCAGCTGGCCAAGGACTTCTTTGACTATGACCGCGACGAGGACTTCGCCTACGACGCAACAGCGATCTCACGTTGAGCCATCAGTCGAGCGTGGTGGAGCGTGTCCACATGATTCGCTCCTGAATCACTGCGGCGGTGACAGAGAGTCCCGCATGCCAGGTCGAAGATCCAGCGACGTTGCCTAGAGTGCCGGTGGTTTCCGCTTCGGGGGCGGCTTCTTGAGATTCCGACGTTGATCATCGGTCGCCGGGCCGGGGTTTCCGCCGCCGCCGTTACCCTGACGCCGCGGTGCCAGATCTGTGAATTCCTCGTCCCATTTCCAGCCGATCGGCATATCAAGTTCCCGCTGTGCCAACAGCGCCCAGGGCGTACCGGGATGGTTTTCGACTACCCGCTCGAGGTACTCAGTCGCCTTGGCACCCAGGTTGGCTAGCTGGCTGCCAACCGACACTTCATTTACCGGCACCAGTTGCCAGGTATTGTTCTTGGAGTCCTTGAATTTGAGACCACGTTTGGCGGCAGCCAACATGCCGTTATAGGTCTCGGTACGAACCTTGACTGCCAGCGTGCGTCCAATGGCCAAATCAAAACCGGCCTGCCATCGCGGCGAGAGTTCATCTGTGCGGTCCGTTTCACCCAGCTTCAACAGCTCGTACAGCAGGTTGACCCGTGGCTCCAGGCTGGCTGCCAATTTCTGAGCCTCCGACAATTCGTTGGCCAAGGTCGCTTCGTCACGCTTGACGAAGCGTGTTTTCGGTGACTCCATCGGGGTCACCCAGGAGCGAGCGGCAGCGTTCATCAAGGAGCTGCGCATCTTGCTGGTCTTGATCCGCCGCAGGTACTCCGTCGCCGTAATGTACTCGGGGCGATAATTGCGCATGATCGTGGCATCAAAGAAATGCTTGAGATGTGCGGAGTAGGCAGTCGTTTCTCCACGCGACACCGCCTTGTTGACGTTACGGTTGGGATGCACGGCGAAGTAGATGCCGCCGGTCTCGTAGCTCAGTCGAGTCAGCGCAAATGGCCCAAAGCCCGAATCAATCGGTGCCTTGTCTTCACCAGCTCCGGAGAAATGCAACTTGATCCGCTCCGGCAGGAACGACTCGGGACCCTGGTTAACCCGACCCCACTGCGCCCCCTGGTCAAAATTCGGATCCGGATCGATCCATTTGACCAACGTCTCGCGTCGACCAAAGGGAGCGGGTACGCCGATCACGTAGACCGGAACCGCCAGCTTCTGGCAAAATCGGACCGTCTTGTCCGACCACTGCTGAATATCATCCAGCTCGCCCGCTTCATCGCTGACCACAATGACCATCACATTACGCTTCGGCTCACCGTTGTCGTCCGGCGCCGTATAGCCGCTGTAAGATTCTGTCGCCTGGTAGACAGCCTGGAAGACTCGTTCCAGACCACTGTCGTCCTGCTCGATTTTCCGGACCGCTTCCTTGATCTCCGCCAGGCTATCGGACGGCTTGGGCATCATCGGTAGGACCTGGCTGCCGAAGGCAAAGACCGTCGTTACCAGCGGCTTGTCCTCGTACTTGGCAAAGGCAGGGTTCTGGGAGGCTTCCAGGATGCCAAGCTCCTCGTAGATTCGATCGAATCGAGCGTGGATCTCATCTCGCTGACGAGCGAGGCTGCCAGACTGGTCAAAGAGCCAGATCACCAGTGTCTTGCGTTCCTCCAGTGACATCAGTATTTCATGCGTGATGCGGTCGATGGCACCACTGGCGCCGGTTGTGCCTTCGCCCACGTGACCCTTGACTGCCAGGGTCTCGTTGAATCGTTGACCGGTGGCGAGCTGCACCTGCTGGCTGATTTGGATTTCGCCGAAATCCTGCGGTGACATGTCGACGGGAACGGGAATATCCGAGATCTCGGACAACACCGGCGCTTCAGACAAGGCCATCTTCTCGCCCGCCTCGCTGTTGGCACCCATCTTGATCGTCGGCTGCTCGCTGAAGTAAACGTCCTCAGCCTTCGTCAACTCCACTTTCTCTTCTGTCAACGGAGTTGTCAGAGTCAGCTCAACGTTCGTGTTCTGGAACACCAGTGGCCAGAGGCCCATCACCAGCAGCAGGCTGACATGAACAACCACACTGGTCAGAAATGCAGCGGAATCGCGGTCAAAAGGAGTATCCTCTTCGCCGGTTCTCAGCTGCCACCATTCTCGCAGTCGTCGTATCACGGTTTCGTTCCTTCGAGTATCTGTTCCAAATAGCAAACGTTGCCGCAAGGCACGGCCGGTTGCCAGCCAGCACGTGTATTATGAGCTGTTAGCGAAGGCAGTCCGCTGACAACAGTGCCCAATAACGGAATTGTCCCCCAAAACGCCGGAAAAGGCAAGGAATCATCGTAATCCGCAGTGACCGTATGTTTCCTTAGGCTGCTCTACCAGTTAAAGCGGCCTGGCCCACAGAAAGTACTCATTTTCAAGGCCAGCGCGGCTATAATATTGAACAAAATCGGCATCTCCGGTGTGATTCCATTCACTCAATTTTACTCGGACAAACATCCTCTTCGCATGGCCATTTGAGTCCCCGGCCACAAGACAGCCGATAATAACAACAACGGACCAGCAGCGAGCCTTATCCTAAACACGTCTCAATACACAACTTCTTGACCGGTACATGCCATGCATAGCCAGCTCACAAGCACAACTCGACATCGTCGCCAGGCCCTGACAATGGTATTCAGCGCCTTGCTGGCAGGCCTGATCATGCTGCCGCTGCTGGCCAGCGGACTGACCGCCCAGGACGACGATGAAAAGGAGATCCCCAAGCCCAGGCGAGTGCAGATCAAGACAGCCGATGGCCTGCAATTGAATGCTGCTTACTTTGCGGCAATCAAGGCAAAAGACGCCATGCCGGTGATCATGCTGCATGACTGGCAATCGCAGGGTGGCACGCTCTACAGCCTGGCCTTACGAATCCAGAAAGAAGGTCATGCAGTACTCGTGCCCGACTTGCGAGGACACGGCATGAGCACCACCATCACCATCCGCAAACCGAATGGCCTGACAGACACGCAAGAACTGAATCCTGACAAGTTCACCAAAGCGCACATTATTGCCATGGCCCGCGACGTCGAGGCCTGCAAGCGATTCCTGATGCAGCGTCACAATGAAGGCGAGCTCAATATCGAAAAGCTGACGGTGGTTGGAGCGGGGCTGGGTGGCATGCTGGCAATGAACTGGGCCGTGGGGGACTGGAACGTGCAATCCACACCCTTCCTCAAGCAGGGGCAGGATGTCAAGTCGCTGATCCTGCTCTCACCGCTGGGATCCTTCAAAGGTGTCACCAATCAGGTCGCCATGACGCATCCGGTCATCGCAGGCCAGCTGAATACCCTGATCCTGGTCGGCAACGGCAGTAGCAAGGAACTCTCCGATGCCAAGCGACTCTACAACCGGATGGAACGTCGGCATGGCGAAAAACCGACCGACCAGGCTGAGCTGGCAGCACACAAGCTGTTCATTATTGAGTTCGAAACGGAACAGCAGGGCACGGCTCTACTTAACAGCAATCTCGCGCCGGATCCGAAGAACCTGATCTGGTCCTTCCTGCGTGGCAAGATCGTCGGCCGTGATGTGTTCACAGTGGGTGGAAGCGACATGTCGCTTGAATGGAAGCAACGGGGCAATGCCTTCGACCCCGACAATGACAAGTAGCACGGTCGCCCGTCGGCATGACCGGCATCATTGATACCGGCGGTAGAGCTGTTGCTGGCCGACTGCTGCTGCGGCGTTTCTTGCAGCCTTGGCGACTGGAGATCAAGCCTGCCCGACTGGCAGCCCGATCCTGACCTATAGCAGCCTCGCCTGGAGAGCCAGATATCCAGCTGCCAGTTGTCCGCCGCGGCCCCTGAACTTCTTGCTGGTGAATGCCATGCTCACGCGCAACCGTCGGATTATTGGAATCGGTATCCTGGTGGCTGGCTTCTGTGCTGCCATTCCCTACCAGCGACAGGCCAGCGAGGAAGGGCCAGCCGGCCTGAACGACAGCCTGGTTTCCTCCCGACAGCTGTCGGATCAGCCGCTGCAACTGTCGATCGTAGCTCGCAATCAGGTCGATGGCACGACGCCAATCCAGAGCCTGCAGGACCAGGATCGGATCAAGCCGCTGCGAATTGAAGCTCCCCTGAGTCAGGTCGAGCCAGCCGATGCGCCGAGTGGCCCGGGACCCGCGATCCCCAGCATCGACGACCGATTTCCCGTCACTGCTCTGCCAGTGCTACCATCCAACACCACTCCGCTGATCGCCACGCCAACGGATCGACTAACGCTAATCAGGCCGGCCCAGCGGCGCAGTCATCGTGTCGAGGACGGGGACACGCTATCTCAGCTGGCAACAGATTACCTGGGAAGTGCCCAGCGAGCGGGCGAGATCTACCAGCTGAATCGAGAGCGACTCTCTTCTGCCGAGTTGCTGCCGCTGGGACTCGTCCTGGAAATCCCCGCAAACTAGGGCTCAGGATAAGCTAGCTCTTCTGAGTTTCGGCCTTGTTACCCCAGTTGACGAGCATCAGCAGGACCGGCGAGGCCACGAAGATCGAGCTGTAGGTACCGACCATCACGCCGACCAGCAGCGAGAAGGCAAATCCGTGGATTCCCTGTCCGCCCAGGAAGTAGAGAATCAGCACGACCATCAGGGTCGTCAAGGAAGTCAGCAGTGTGCGGCTGAGTGTCTGGTTGATGCTTGTGTTGATCATCTCGCGGGTCAGATTCGGACTCTTGCCCCTTACCTCACGGATACGGTCAAAGACCACAATCGTGTCATTGAGTGAGTAGCCGATGATCGTCAGGAAGGCGGCCACCACCGGCAGGCTGATGCGGAACTCCTCAATCAGCAGGAACTCAATCGCCACATACTTGCTGATCGCGATGGCTCCCAATGTGACCAGCACGTCGTGGATAAGTGCCACTACGGCAGCTAATCCAAAGGCGACTCGCTGGAAGCGGAACCAGATATAGGCCACGATTCCAACCAGGCTTCCGAGCAGTGCCATGATGGCGAGTTGCTGTGTGTCACCGGCAACCTTGCCGCCGATCGTGGAAGAGGAATGGAAGTAGGGCTCGTTGGCCACCGACGACTTCATTTTCTCAAGGATCGTGGAGGTATTAACCACCGACTCCTTCAAGGTGATATTCCAGGCAGGGTAATCGGCCGTGCTCTCCTGGTCCCAGCTGGTTGCTGCCTCGGACTCCGGCACCACCAGGATGCTGTTGTCAGACAGGTTGATGTTGAGTTCCAGGGCCGCGTTGCGGATCATCTCACGCAGCGTCACCGCATCGACTTCGCCATAGTCTCCGCCAGAGTCGATACTGAATCTGACAACTGCCGCCGACTCAATTACCCGGCCTACGACCGGATCGCTGGTGCTGCCCGGCTCTCCAGTGGCTGGGTCAGCATCGACCGGATCGCTGCCGGGAGGAGCCGCTGCTGCGTCATCAGTCGAGTTGTCGTCTTCTGCTGGTTCGTCTTCTGCTGGTTCGTCTTCTGCTGGTTCGTCTGTTGGCGGTTCGTCGCCGGACTCGGTGGGATCTTCAGCTGAGTCAACAAAGCAGCCGTCATCCTCATCTTCATCCTCATCGGCGTCCTCATCCTCATCGCCTCCGTCTGCATCGCCTCCGTCTGCATCGCTATCGGAGGAGCCATCGCTATCGGAGGAGCCATTGCCGGCCGCAGCGGCTGGCGTCTCTGTCCGTCGCACGGCGACCACTGTGCCGAGGTCCACCCGGTAGGAACTCAAGAGAGTCTTGCCATTATCCTGGAATGCTGCCTGGACAACTTCCTTGAGCTTTTCCGGTTTGGCAATCGATGTATCAACTCGCCAGGCGGTGTTCTCTCTGTTGCTTACCTCAACCCGCGTCATCGTGAACTGTACGGGATTCTCCAGATAGTCCTTGAGCATGCCTTGTTGGACCTGCGGATCGTCCAGCACGCCACGGATCCTGGTGGTCATCTGTTGATCGTCGAGCGGTTCGATGAGCTGCAGGGTCACCGACGTGCCACCAAGGAAGTCGATCGCAAAAATCCCCTTACCGCGGCTAGAGACCGCCCCGATACCGATTACGATTACGACCACGGAAATGCCGGCAGCGACAAGGCGTTTGCCAATAAAGTCGATAGATGTCTTGCCCACGATGCTGAACATTTTCAAGACGCTGATACGGCGGGCACGCTCGGCCAATTCGAACACCACCCGACTGCAGAAAATGGCGGTGTACATACTCATCATGATTCCCAGGATCAGCGTGATGGCAAATCCTCGAATCTGATCGGTGCCGATCATGTACAGCACGAGTGCTGTAATCAGGGTGGTCAGGTTGGCATCGACGATCGTGATCGTGGCCCGACCGAAGCCGTTACGGATGGCCATCCGGAGTGACGAGCCACGGGACAGTTCCTCACGTATACGTTCAAAGATCAGCACATTGGCATCCACCGACATACCGACGGTGAGTACCAGGCCGGCCAGCCCTGGCAGGGTAAAGGCGGCGTTAATCATCTTCATCAGTGCCAGGATCAGCAGCAGGTTGGTGGCCAGGGCCAGCACCGCGATGATTCCGGCAAAGCGATAGTAGATGGCGATAAACAGAACCACCGCCGCCAGCGAAATACCGATCGCCACGGTCCCTTTGCGGATCGTCTCCTCGCCCAGCTCGGCACCCATCCTGTTTTCGCTGATCGGTTCCTGCTCCAGCGTGGCGGGCAGTCGTCCGGCCCGCAGGATGCCGACCATGAAGTTGATTTCATCGCGGGTGAAGTTACCTGATATCTGGCCTCGTTCGGAGATGACCGAGCGAATCGTCGGCGCTGAGAGCAGTTCATTATCGAGCACGATACCCAGCTGGCGGGTCACACCCTGTCTCTCGTCAGGCCGATAACGGCTGGTCATCTGCTTGAATCGCTCGACCGCTCCAGTCGCCTGTCGCATGGAAAAGTCAATTGCGGGCCCGCCATTTTCATCCACACCGCTGCGGACGACGCCCAGGTCGGCACCCTCAATATTGAATCCATCATCGGTGAACATCAGGACTTCGACATTCTCGATTCCCAGTTGATCCAGGAAACGATCAAAAGCCATTTCATCCTTGAAGCTGCGACCGGCCACGGGGACCAGATCCTTGTTTGCCGCATCCCGTACGATGTTGCCACCGGCGCTGTACTTGATAGCCCGCTTGCCGTTGACATCTGCCTCGATATCGCGAGCGACCCTGACCCATTGCCCCAGTTCGGTCCGATCAGCGGCTGGCAGGGCAGGGTCATCGTAGATAATATCGGCGCCTTGCTGCTCGCCATTGGCCTTCTCGATCAGCACCGCGTGGTCACTGTTATTGGCGACGATGCGGAATTGCAGCAAGCCGGCCTGGGTGATTCGTTTCTTGATCTGGGCAATTTCACTATCCTCGGCATCGGGGATAATGATCTCAATCTGGCTGCTGCCATAGCTGCGCAGCACCATCTCACGCGTGCCGCCTGGATTGATACGGCGACTGAGTGCCTGGATCATGGCATCCATCGGTGGTCGTTCACCGCTACCATCGTCTTTCAACTGGTAGATCAGGTTGACGCCCCCCTTGAGGTCGACGCCGTACTTGAAATCGAGCGGGGCAACTTCCACGACCGCGATACCGACCGTGGCCAGGATCAAGGCAATCTTCCAGGTGTATTCCGGAGAGCGAATGCGATCGACGATCATGCGGCCCATGATGTAGGCAAAGCTGATGACCATGATAAACACGCCGAAGGCCCGGAAACCCTTGTCCGCCGACGCTGCATTGCCTTCCGACTGAACAACCGAAAGGTTGGAAAAGCCCAGCAGCAGCCCAGCAAAGACCGCCATGGTGAAGACAAAGCGGAAGGAATCTCCGCGCACGTGCAACAGCTTGGCGACAGGCGGCGCCAGCCGGGCTGAGAGGACTGCCACGATACCGCTGACCAGCAACAGCATCATGCCCCAGCCAGCGTCAGACAGGTATTCACCGGAAACGTAACATAGCAGCAGGGCCAGCATCGTTCCCGAAATGAACTCCAGTGCTTTCTTGCCCTCAACCATCATGCGCGGAACACCGCGGCCGATGTAAAATCCGAGAATGCCGAACAGAATGGCAAACGTCCAGGCCAGGCCGGTCTTGATACCGTCCATCGTGGTTGGTGCGGCCGCTTCAGCCTGAGCCAGCAGCAGGTAATTCAACATGTTGTTCAGGTTCGATGCCATAAGCCAGTTTTATTGTTGTGCCAACTTCAGCTCGCTGCAACGCATAGCTGGTTGCCTGCCGTCGGTTTGAGACGACATCCAGTCGGTTGGTCAGCGACGTTGCTCCGTGGGTTCGGGCGGTTCATACAGGTCCCAGACACCAGAACGTGACAGGACCAGTCGTGTATCGGTTGATTCATCGGTCACAATCGTCAGTTCCTGCCGATCCTCGTTGACCGACACAACCTTGCCGATAATCCCGCCGCGCGTGATCACCTGGTTGTGCTTTTCAATGATATTGACTCGCTTGGTCCGCTGCTTCTCCTTCGATTGACCAGGCCGCAGCATGATGAAGTAAAAGAGGGCGAAAATGATCAGCATCGGCATCAGGAAGCTGCCGCCGCCGACCGGCGCTGGCTGTTGCTCATCCCCTTCGCCGCCACCATCTGCAGCCGCCGGAGCTGGCGCAGCCGCCTCATCCTGCGCAGTGGCAGGATCGGCCAACACAGCCGTGCTCAACAGCAGGCACGTGATTAACAACAGCAGCTGTTTCACGTCATACTCCCAGTCATCTGTGGCGAGCCGGTATCGGTTGACGCGGGCGGCTCGGCAGGGACGAAAAACTCAGTCAGCAGGCTTTATCGAGGGTTAATCGAGTCATCATAGATCGTCACGCGATGGTCGACAAGAGCACACTATGATGCCGTCGGCGACGCACTGCTGCGACCTGCCGAACTCCCCCAGCCAGCTCGTTTGCGGGCGATCAAATCCAGCAGGCTGTCAGCACGAATTGCCTGGCGGGCCTGGTCAAGCAGTCGCTGGTAATATGTTAGGTTGTGAAGCGAAAGCAGAATCGGACCAAGCATCTCTCCGGCCTGGAAAAGGTGCCTGAGATAGCCACGGCCGTGCCCGCAGGCAGGGCACGGGCAATCGGCCTGCAGCGGCAGCTGGGAGTCCTGATATTGCTGGTTGCGAAGACGAATCGGCCCTTCATCGGTGAAGGCCATTGAATTGCGGCCGTTGCGAGTCGGCATCACACAGTCGAACATGTCGACACCGCGGGCAATGCCCTCCAGCAGGTCCTCGGGCCGGCCAACTCCCATCAAGTAACGAGGCCGATCAGCGGGCAACTCGGGCGTGGTCAGGTCCAGCACGCGATACATCTCGTCGGCTGACTCGCCCACACTCAGCCCGCCAATCGCATAGCCAGGAAAGTCCAGCGCGACCAGCTGCCGACAACATTCTACCCGCAGCCGCTCGTCCAGACCGCCCTGCACGATCGCAAACTGCAGCTGCTCGTCGCGACTGGCCGCCTGCCGACATCGCTCAGCCCATCGAACTGTTCGCTGACAGGCATCTTCAACCGCTGCGGGTTCTGCCGGTAGCGGGATGACATGATCCAGCACCATGGCAATATCACTGCCCAGCTGCTGCTGGATCTCGATCGACCGCTCGGGGGTCAGGATCATGCGGCTGCCATCGATATGCGACTGGAAATGAGCCCCCTGTTCCTCGACCTTTGTCAATCGAGCCAGGCTGAATAGCTGGAAACCACCGCTGTCGGTCAGGATCGGGCCATCCCAACCCATCATCTGGTGCAAGCCACCGAGCTGGGCAACAACGTCGCTGCCGGGCCGCAGTGCGAGGTGGTAGGCGTTGCCAAGTACCATCTCTGCGCCGGTGGCACGCAGCTGCTCAACTGTGACCCCTTTGACTGTGCCCTGGGTGGCAACCGGCATGAAGGCCGGAAGCTGTACCGGACCGTGCGGTGTGGTCAGCGTCGATTGCCGAGCATGGCAATCGGCCGAGGTATGGTGCAACTCGAAGTCGAAGCCCTTGGCCTTCATGGCGATACCACTCTTGCCCTGCACAACCAGCTGTGATCAACGCGGCACGACCAGCCCCCAGGGGATGGTTACTCGCCACGCAGTGTCAAGTTGATCTCTTCCAGACGCTCGCGCACTTCGTTCAGGCTGGTAACGCCAAAGTTCTTGGACTCCAGCAGGTCATCGCCGCTCTTGCGCAACAGTTCACCAAGTGTGCTGAGCCCCAATCGCATCATGCACTTGCGGGCCCGGACCGAAAGATTCAAATCGGCAATCGGCCGATCGTGCAGTTCCAGCTCTTCCTCGCTCAAGTGAGCACGATCATAACCGCGGTCCGAAGTGGTCGTCTGGTGAGCAAACTGGCCCAGGTCCAAGCCCTTGGAATGCAGTATGTCACGGATTTCAACCAGCGAGGTCTCACCAAAGTTCTTGCTATTGAGCAAGTCAAGCTCGGTCGTCCGCGTGAGGTCACCAAGTGTCGTAATGCCCATGTTCTCGAGGCAATTACGGCTGCGGACCGACAACTCGAAATCTGTCACGGGAACATTCAGCACCTGTGCCAGGCGGTCCTCTGCCTTTTCAGCGTCCAGATCAAAGTACTGATCGTCTGAGGCCACGGCGTCCTTCAAGTAGAGGTCGGCGCGGGGATGGTTCGGACGGGTCTCCAGGATTCGCGAATAGCATTGCTGGGCGCGGTCAAATCGCTGGTTGTCCTCGTACATCAGGCCGAGGTTCAAGAGCGCTCCCACATTGGAAGGGAAACCACCCGCTGCTCGCTCGTAAAACGTGAGGGCTTCCTCATCGTTGCCGTAACGGTCATTCTCAAGAGCCAGGCCGAACAGAGCGCCGGGATGCCGCTCGTCGGCAACCACTGCTCGCTCAAACCACTTCACCACCTGCTGCCGGTCTCCTTTGAGAGCTGCAATCGTGGCACCGTTCTGGTAGAGGTACTCTGCCGTATGCTGCACGGCGCCACTCATCCGCTCCAGGATGTCACAAGCCTCCTGGGCCGAACCGCTATATCGCAGTGCTTCCGCCTCGGCCAGGGCGCAGGCATCCACGTCGTAACCTGCCTGGGCAGCCTTCTGATAAAACTCGCGCGCCTGCTCATATCGATCGCGAGCAAAATGGGACCGCCCCTGGTAAAACAGCGGCAAGGCGCCGCCATCGGCGCTGGCCAGCGTCTCCAGTGCGCGTTCGAAACGACCCAGCAGGTAGTAACATACCCCCAGACGAACCGCCGTCGCCGGACTGCGAACCTCTCGAACTTCTAACTCCGCAACCGCATCACGCAAGATTACATGGTTGCTGAAGTCAGACTGAATGCCGCTGATAATCTGCTTGATCTCAGCAGGTCCAAAAGTGCTATTGGAAAGCACGATTTCCTTGAAATCTACCTGTGGCGCTTCCAACTGTTCAGTTTCTTCCACGAGTGCCCACTCCCGTTCAATGATGAAGCCATTTCAACGAAAACGCATCAGCCCTCTGGCGGTGACCGCTCACCTGAAGAAGGCTTGTTGAGGGCCAGCGGTGGGAATCGAACCCACAACCCCCGCATTACGAATGCGGTGCTCTGCCGATTGAAGCTACGCTGGCAGACGAACCCTCACCGGACCGGAACCAATCAAGTTATGCAAACGTGTTATCACCGTCAACCGGACCCGTCGCTGGATCGACCTGCTGGGCCTCAATCCACGCTTCCGGCACCATCACCTTGAGCCGTCCCGGCACGACTTCCACGTCCACCGGCAGTTCCCCGCCGGGATCCCCGTCGACCTGGTAGGGGACCGGTCGGTCCGATTCCAGCCGTAAACTCGGCAGTTGGAGCGTTGTACAGTCCGGCAAGGACGCCTGGCGGCCGAGCACAACCGCCGCCAGGTATCGTAGCCCGTGCAGGATCGAACCCTTGCGAAAAGTGCAGATGTCCAGCAGGCCGTCCGTTCCAGTTGCATCCGGCGCTGTCGTTAATCCCAAGGCGTAGCAGGGCAGGTTGACAGCGAATGTCCAGCGTGCCAGCAGCGGAGACGAGAGCCCCGGCAACTCTAACTCCGCTGGCCAGGTAATTCGCACTTCGGGAAAGTCATAATTCAGCAGCGATTGCAGCACCGGCTTGGCATAGGAAAGATGACTGATATTCCCCTTGCGACCGTCAGCCAGTCGTCGCACAACCTCGGCATCGAAACCACAGCTGAACATTAACAGGAACAGCCGGTCATTGGCACGGCCGGCATCCAGCTCGACCGTGGCACCGCCCGTCACCACGTCCGCGACCGAAGCCGCCTGTTTCTCAATGCCCAGGTACTTGGAGAACAGGTTCTCGGTACCGAGCGGCAAAACTGTCAAAGGAGTTCCGCTGGGTGTTTCATTCAGTACGCAACCGACTGTGCCATCACCACCGGCCGCCACCACCACCCGCAGGCGGCCATCCTCCAGCGATGCTCGGACCTTTTCACGCAATTCTGCCAGGTCCGTGATCGCTTCGGCTGTAAATCCTCGTTGCTCCAGCAGCTGGCATAGCTCGCCAACGCGCTCGCCACTGGTGCCAGCTCCAGCAGTCGGATTGACAGAAACCAACACCAGCCTGGCTGACTCGGATGGGTATTGAGGTTCGATGGAATTCATCACGCCCCTGTCTGCAAGAACAACGCTCCCAGCATACCTCGCCCTCAACGTCGGGCCTACTCTCCGCAGTCTACGAACAGCCAATCGCCCAGGACAACCGGTCTGGTGCCCGCCGCCCAGACTGGCTCCAGACCGACTGTTGCAAAACCACTCAGGCACAATTGCACAGTGCAGCAGGATAATGCGGACGGCAGATCGACTCCGGGCCGTCGCCGGCAAGGGCCACTCTCGCTCAAATTCGCCTGAAAAACAGGCTCTATCCAGATTCCCACCGTGGCGGACCAGTTTGGCACAGCACGTGCATAACATACAGGTCAGCGTAATGACGCACTGAATCGGGGTTTGGGCTTTAACGGTTGGTAATCTGGTTACCTTGCCCCTGGCCAGATAATCATGTCAACACGGCGTTGACGGGCCCAAACCCCGGTTCTCTTTTTTCTGCCGGACGTGCTCTCTAATTCGTCTGGTGCTTAGCTCCGGCCAGCGTCATAATGTGCCGCCCTAGTCTGAACGAATGGCCTGGCACTCTGGATCGCACCGCCTGCTCCATGGCATCCACTCCCGACCTGAAAAACCCTGTATCGATCGGGCCTCATCGCTGCGGTACCGGGCAACCGTTAACCGTGATCGCCGGCCCCTGCGTGCTGGAATCCGAGCAGCAGGCATTGGAGATTGCCCAGCAGATGCTCGAGCAGACTGCCGGTCTGCCAATCCAGCTTATTTTCAAGGCCTCATTTGACAAGGCAAACCGAACGTCGCTGGATTCCTACCGGGGACCCGGCCTGCAGGCGGGGCTGGAGATGCTGGAGAAGATCCGCCAGCAGACAGGACTACCGGTCACAACGGACATTCACATGCCCGCACAAGCCGGCCCGGCTGCCGAGGTCTGCGACCTGCTACAGATCCCCGCATTCCTGGCTCGCCAGACAGATTTACTGGTAGCTGCGGCAGCGACCGGCAAGCCGGTCAACGTCAAGAAGGGCCAATTCATGGCACCGGGGGAGATGCGATTCGTGGTGGAGAAGTTGCAGGGGAGTGGCTGTAGCGACATCCTGTTATGTGAGCGGGGGACTTTTTTTGGTTATGGAAACCTCGTCAACGATATGCGTGCCATACCCCAAATGAAACAACTTGGTGTACCGGTGATCTTTGACGCGACTCACAGCGTACAGCAACCTGGTGGACTCGATGGCACCACCGGCGGAGATCGCCAGATGGTCGCTCCGCTCGCGAGGGCTGCGATCGCCGTGGGAGTGGATGGTATATTCATGGAAACGCATCCCAACCCGGCAGAATCACCCAGTGACGGAGCCAACATGGTTCCGCTAACAGAACTTGGTCCCTTGCTGCAGCTGCTAGTGCAGATTCGAGAAGTCGTAAAGGAGTCCCACCCGTGACGCTGGAGAGTTCGAGAAATATCCGCGCACCACTGGTGCTGACACTGCTGGCCGGCCTGCTAATCCTGCCTGGCTGCGGAAGCGACACTGATCTCACGCGACTCACCAAGCGGGAGACGTCGACCAGCGCAGACAACCTGAATCGCGCCATCTCGATCATCGATCAGCTGGACGGGGAGATGCCACAGGAAGCTCAGTCCCAGTTGACTTACCACCTGAACCGCTGGATCAAGGAGCAGCCCAGTGATCCGGGCTGGAATCGCGATCCCTTGATCAGCCGGCTGCCATTCGGTGTCGACAAGCATCCCGACATGTCCCAGCTCTTATTCCACCCTTCCGATACCTACTATCTTCACGAGTGCAGCTGGCTGCATGACATCGCCGGCTGGGCGGCACTGCAACCACTGCAGGCACACCACGACCGTTTCAGCGAGATGCTGCCGACCGATCTCAGTGACGAAGACCAGCAGCAGCTACTGGTTGCCTGTAAATTATTCGACTGGACTGTGCGACACATTCAGCTCCTGCCACTGGCCACTTTCCCGACCACCGCAAGTGCTGACAACCCGCGTGAGCGGGCCATGGCAGCCGAGATGGGGCTGGACGGTCCCGGCTACACGCTCAGCATGCACGACGTGCTCAGCCGCGGCACTGGTGATGCCTGGCAGCGCGGCAGGGCCTTCATCCAGCTGGCTCGCCAGCGGCAGATCGAAGTCGTTTTTCTCGGCCTGCGTGGTGAGAAGGGTCGTCGCAGCCAGCCCTGGCTGACCGCCGCTGTCTGCGGCTCCAGGCTCTACCTGTTTGACAACCAGCTGGGACTGCCGGTCCCCGGGCCTGGCGGACAAATTGCCACGCTGGCCGACCTGCGAGCCGATCCCAGCCTGCTCGAGCCACTGGCCGTCGATGGCGAACCGTACCGCATCTCGGCCGCCGAACTGGAAAACCTGGTTGCCCTGATCGATGCCGGCCACTGCTCACTTTCGCAACGGATGCGGATCCTGGAACAACACCTGACCGGTGAAAACCAGATGGTACTGAGCACTTCTCCTGGCAGAATCTCACGCCTGATGCGCAATGAGTTTGAGATTTCGCGGAGCGAGTTATTACCTGCAGACTTTGAGAACTACAGTTTCAAGATCGCTTTCTTTAGCAAGATCCAGACGGACCCGATCGCCGCCAAGGCCTACAGACGTGATGAGTTCCTCTGGACGTCGCAGAATAACCAGCTGGTCGAGGGTCGCCGGCTGTTCTTTCGCGGCAAGTTTGGCACGGCACGCCTGAACCAGTCAGGGCAGGGTGAGCAAAACGCCAAGACGCTGATACTGGGTTCACGCCTGCCGAACGCACAGATCGCTGCCATCGCAACCAGCGGGGAAAATCCTGATCCGGAGAAGGTCAGGAATTTGCAGGAAATGCTCTCGACTTCCAAGAACTATGCCAGCTACTGGCTGGGCCTGATTCACATGGAAGACGGCAATTACACAGCAGCCATCAACTGGCTGGAAAATCGCGCACTCGAGACCGGCCAGCGGCAGCCCTACGACGCTGGCGCACGATACAACCTGGCACGCTGCTACGAGGCCACAGGCCAGCACGAGCGAGCCCGGGAACTCCTCGAGCAGATCGATTCACCGCAGGCGGCCGGCAACAAGCTGCTGGCCCGGCAACTGGCGCCGGCAG
>CAUZOB010000003.1:0-52397 GCA_963581185.1 Planctomycetota bacterium
TCCTGCCACCTTTTGTTTCAACAACTGGCGCGAGACGGGATCAACGTTATCCAGGTAATATTGCTTGACTGCCTGACGCTGTGCGGCGGTCCGCGATTCTGCTGGCACCTTGAGTATGGCGGCGATGGGATTTGACCCAGCCAGCGTGGCAACGGCGGCGGGGCTGAGAGCACTGGAGTAGACACGCACATCGTCAATCTGACCGGAGAAGAAGCCCGATGGGTTGCGGCGGCCGATATGCAACGGCTTGTCAGTCTGGATCGTCCCGCTGAGACCATCTTGGGTCACGTTCACGTCCTGGACAGCGCCGTTCATATAAAGCCGAAAGCCGCTGGCCTTACTGCTACCATCGTAGGTCACAAACAGGTGGACCCATTGCTTGTCCGGCACCGGTTTGGTCGACTTGGCGTGAATTGCGTTCGCCGGCCATTGATGAATCATGTGGAACTCTACGTGGCCACCGGCCAGGAAAACATCCCAGCCACGATAATTATTGGCATCGTCCATGCGGGCGATAATCGCGCCGCTGCCACCCATGCGGAAGATCCAGGCGCCGTACGAAAACGGGTCGCTGCGTTCAAACGAGAGTCGGTCCCCCAGGTCGAGGTAGGACTTTCCATCCAGCTCGACGGCGCCGCCGAACTTACCAGGCACCCGGCTGACCGTTCCTGCAATAGCACCAACCGGCTTGGCCGTGACAGCATCGACAACTTCGGCGCCCTCATCGGCGTCCAGAGCCAACTGCAATAGCAGGCCCTCGGGCAATGGCTGTTCGCCATCACTGGCCGTCTGTTTCTGCTCCCAGGCCGCGACTAGCGAATCGGCGTTTGATGAGTAGTCCCTGAGCTGTTGATCGATAGCAGCCAGTCCCTTTTCGATTGCCTGCAGCTGTCGGTCAAGCGAGGGTGTTTGGACTGGCGCCAAGGGATCAACATTACCGGCTTTATTTTCGACTCCGCGGTCAGTGATGTTATTGAAGTAGGCGAAGAAACGGTAAAAGTCTCGCTGCGGGATAGGGTCGTACTTGTGGTCATGGCACTGACCGCACTCCATCGTCAGGCCCAGCCAGACGGTCGACGTGGTCCGCACCCGGTCCAACACGTATTCCACACGGTACTCTTCCGAGATGCCGGATGCCGTTACTCCATGGTTGCGATTAAAACCGGTGGCAACTACCTGCTGGGACGTGGCAGCCGGAAGCAGGTCGCCGGCAAGCTGTTCGACAGTGAACTGGTCAAACGGCATATTCGAGTTAATGGCGGTCAGCACCCAGTCGCGCCAGGGCCACATATCGCGGTGATAGTCCTCATGATAGCCATGGGTGTCGGCATAGCGAGCAGCATCCAGCCACTCCACTGCAACTCGCTCACCAAATCTCGGCGACGCCAGCAGCTGCTCAACGAGGGACTCGTAAGCGTCCGGCCGCCGGTCTTTGGCAAAGCTCTGAACGGCAGCGGGAGTTGGCGGCAGGCCGACAAGGTCGTGGTAGAGTCGTCGAATCAGCGTGTTTCGATTCGCTGGCTGGGATGGTGTGAGTTGTTCCTGCTCGAGCCTGGCAAGCACAAAGTAGTCCACGGCATTTCGTGGCCAGTGCTGATTTTCGACCGAGGGAAGTTGCGGCCGACTGGGTGAGTCAAAAGCCCAATGGCTCTCGTAGTCGCCGCCCTGCCGGATCCAACGTTCAAGCAAATCGATCTCATCCGGTGAGAGTTGCCGAGCCTGGTCGATAGGTGGCATACGTGCCGATTCATCGGTGGCAGTTACACGTTGCATCAGCAGGCTGCGGGCCGGCGATCCAGGCACAATGGCAGACGAGTCATCGCGACGTGCGTGCGCCTGGGCCTGTTGATCGAGCCGCAATTCGGCCTTGCGTGCCTGTTCGTCCTGGCCGTGGCATTGGAAACAGGCGGCTGCCAGGATCGGCCGAATATCGCCTGAGTAGCTGATCGGATCGGCTGCCAGGGCCGGTCGAGCCAGCAGACTCAGTAGCAACAGGGAGATACTGGAACGGAGCATCCTGGATACGCTTGGGACAGGGGGTTTATCAGGGGTAGGCCTCTGCAGACCACTATACCGGCTGAAGGACGATCTGTGCCAGATTTGGCTGCCTGGATGCACAATGCCGACACTGGAAACCGGTCAATTGTGTGTTTTCAGCGGGGACCATGTATACTATTATTCTCGGCCCAATCCACGGGCCAGCGCCATCCTGCCAACCACCCTCCGGCGACCGAGATCCTCACATCATGCGATATCTCTGCATCCTGCTTCTGTTGACCACACCCGCCGGACTGCTGGCCCAGGAAGACAGCCGTGAGGGCCTGGATTTCTTCGAAGCGAAGATCCGGCCGATGCTGGTCAAGCATTGCTATGAGTGTCATTCGGTAGGTGCTGCGGCCAAAAAGAACCTCAAAGGCGGCCTGCTACTGGACTCCCGCGACGGCACCCGTAAGGGTGGCGAGAGTGGCCCTGCCGTGGTCCCCGGCAAGCCTGATGAGAGCCTGCTAATCAGCGCCCTGAAACAGGACGCCTTCAAGATGCCCCCCAAGGGCAAGCTCGACGACGAGTTGATCGCCCATTTCGAAAAGTGGATATCACTCGGCGCACCGGACCCCCGCGATGGCATCGCCGTCGTCCCTTCCTCTGAGATCGACCTGGAGGAAGGAAAGAAACACTGGGCCTTCCAGCCGCTCAGCAAACCAGATCCGCCAGGCGTCAAGGACAAGCGATGGGCCATCAACCCGATTGATCAGTTCATTCGGGCCAGGCAGGAAGCTGCCGGTCTGACACCCAACTCACGCGCCAACCCCCGGACACTCATTCGCCGAGCCTATTTCGACCTGATTGGCCTCCCGCCGTCGGTCGATCAGGTGGAGGACTTCGTCACCGCTTCGGCTGAAGACCCGATCGCAGCCTACTCGCATCTGATCGATGGCCTGCTGGCAAATCAACAGTATGGCGAACGCTGGGCCCGCCATTGGATGGATGTCGTGCGGTTCGCTGAGAGCAATGGTTACGCCTTCGATGGCGATCGACCGTTCGCCTGGCACTACCGGGATTTCGTTATCCGCGCTCTGAATTCAGACATGCCTTACGACAAGTTCGTTCGACTACAGATTGCCGGCGATCTACTGACCGACACGACTGTCCAAACAACCGCCCAATCCCGCACAGCGATCGACCGCATCGCCGCTACCGGGTTTATTGTGGCCGGACCTTTCACCACCCAGCAGACCCAAAAGGAGCGGGAACGAAGCCGCTATGAGCAACTCGATGACATGATCAGCACGATCGGCACATCGCTGCTTGGTTTGACCGTCGGTTGTGCACGCTGTCATAGCCACAAGTTCGACCCGCTGCCCCAGTTTGACTATTACCGCATGGCCTCGGCCTTCGCCGATGTCGGTTTCGCCAATACCGGAATCAATGCGTCGCCTGAGGCTTACCAGGCCGCCCGCGAACAGTACGATTCAGCCCACAAGCCACTTGTTGATGCTCGGACCCAGCACGAGCAGGAACACCTGCCCGCTCGACTGGCAGCCTGGCTGGAAACTCGCAAGACAACTCCTGCCGCCACATCGAACGTGACACTCAAGCCCTGGCTGCATTTGGGACCCTTCCCGAGTGAGAACCTGCAAGTCGGGTTTGACACAGTCTTCGCCGCAGAAGAGAGCATCGACTTGGAAGCCAGCTATCGGGATGGGACGGTCAAATGGACCGAGCACGCCGACTGGAAGGACGACACAGTTCACAACGTCTTCGCTAATGAGATCGCTGTGAACTATATCTTTCGCGTTATCGAATCACCAATCGAACAGCAGCTTGTCCTCGCCCTCGGTAGTGATGACGCCATTAAGGTCTGGCTTAACGGCGAAGAGATTCATCGCAACCTGGTCTCACGAGGCGTTGCCGTCGGGCAGGATTCCGTCACCGCGTCGTTAAAAGAGGGACCGAACAAACTGCTCATCAAGGTGGTCAACGGCGGCGGGCCGTCCGGATTTGCTTTTGGCATCAAGCCACAAGCCGCCACGCCAGTCACAGGTATTGGCCCCTGGCACCATATCGGCCCCTTCCAGGCCGCCAATCATGATCTTGCGTTTGACACCATCCACTCGCCTGAAAACGAGATCAAGTTGGATGCGACATACCAGGAGGGAAAGCTGAAGTGGATAGAGCAGCCGGAATGGAAGGACGGAACTCCTCACAACGACAAGCTGACCGGCAGTAACGTCGCCAACTATCTCTACCGCACGGTGACCATCGACCGACCCCAGGTCGTCGCACTCTCCTTGGGCAGTGACGATGGGATCAAGCTATGGGTCAACGGCCGGATCGTCGTCAACAAGAAGGTAACTCGCAACAACGCGGCAGCGGACCAGGAAAAGGCGACCATTCAGCTGGCCGCCGGTGAGAACAGGTTGTTGATGAAGATCACCAACGCCGGCGCTACATCAGGCTTTTATTTTTCTGCCGTCAGCGGAGAAACGCCAGCGGAAATCGCCACGATTACAGACCTGCCGGACGACAAGCGCAACGATGCCCAGAGAAAGAAACTCGTCGACTGGCACAAGGGCTTTGATCTTGAGTGGCTGGCACTTCAGCAGGCGGTGCTGCGGCACGAACCGGCTAATCCCAAGCCACAGATGACGGAAGTCTTCGCAGCCCGCGTTCAGGGGACCACGTACCAGTTCGGAACCGACACTTACAAGGTCTATCAGCTGCGTCGAGGAAACCCCGACAACAAGGAAGATGAGGCGACACCGGGGTTCTTTCGCGTCCTGATGCGAACCAAGGCGGAAGACGACTGGTTGACCAATCACGAGGACGACGACAAGCCGCTCGCTGGCCGAATTGGACTCACCAACTGGCTCTCCGACGTCGACCATGGCGCCGGTAACCTGATGGCCCGTGTGATTGTGAACCGTATCTGGTATCACCATTTCGGGCGCGGAATTGTGGCAACTCCCAGTGATTTTGGCACGCGTGGCGAACGCCCAACGCATCCCGAGTTGCTGGATTGGTTGGCCGACCGACTTGTCCACAACGGTTGGCAACTGAAACCAATTCACAAGCTGATTATGACCAGTGCTACTTACATGCAGGCGAGTGAGATCAACGAAAGTGGCCAACAGCACGATCCTGAGAACATGCTGTTCTGGCGTCGCGGATCGCAACGACTGGAAGCGGAGATCATCCGCGACTCGTTGCTGTCGGTCAGCGGCTCGCTGGATATAACGATGTTTGGGAAGGGCACGTTGGATGAAAAGAGTGCCCGCCGCAGCATTTACTTCACGATCAAGCGAGGACAGCTGGTCCCACTGCTCCAGCTGTTTGATGCACCCGACGCGATGCAGGGCATTGCCACTCGCGAACAGAGCACCGTGGCGCCGCAGGCCCTGGCAATGCTGAATTCCCCCATCATCCGTGAACTGGCAACCAGCTTTGCGGCACGGGTTCGACCAAGCGAGAGCACGCCACTTGCCGAGGTGATTGAACTGGCTTACCAGACGGCTCTCTCACGTCCTCCGAGTGAGGAAGAAACTGTAACCATGACAGCCTTTGTGAATCGCCAGAAAGAACTGCGTGGCGACAACCCAGATGCCGAGACACTTGCCATACGCGACTTCTGCCACTTGGTTTTGTGCTTGAACGAGTTTGTCTATATCGAATAGGCTGAGATGGCTGAGTAAAGCAGGCCGATACTGATTGATGCCGGATAAAATGAAACTGTGCCAACCAACAACCCGATGAATGGTCCGATACCGATGCACCACTCAATGCTCAACACACCCCGTAATCGACGTGAGTTTCTCAGCAGAGCCGGCCTTGGCTGTGGTTCGCTGGCACTGACCAGCCTGCTGCACCAGGAGGGTATTGTGGCAGCGGCGCCGGGCACAACGAATCCGCTGGCGCAGCGGCCGGCACACTTTGCCCCGAAGGCCAAGGCGGTGATTTGGCTATTCCAGACGGGCAGCCCATCCCAGGTCGATACGTTTGACTACAAGCCGGAATTACAGAAGCGTGATGGCACATCACTGGCAGGCGCGGATCCGAAAACCGGCTTCTTTACCACCAGCGGCAAGTGCCTGAAGTCACCCTTCAAGTGGGCTCAGCACGGCGAGTCGGGCGCCTGGACATCGGAGATATTTCCCCACATTTCCAAGCATGTCGACGATATCGCCTTTATCTATTCCTGCTATTCACGATCCAACAACCACACACCTGCACTACTGGAATTGAACTCGGGCATGATCCGTCAGGGCTTCCCAAGCATCGGTTCCTGGCTCGGATATGGGCTCGGAAGCCAGAACTCAAATCTTCCGGCATACGTCGTCATGCACGGCAAGAAGCCTCGCGGCGGAGATCCGGTCTGGTCCTCGGGCTTTCTGCCATCTGTCTACCAGGCCACATCGCTCGATCCACGCGGGAGCGAGCCGATCAAGAATCTGGCGCGGCCGGGAGGAATGACTAGCAAGCAGCAGCGATCGCTGCTCGATACTCTGCGGGCAGCCAATGCAAAGCATGCCAGCAAGCGACCATTTGACGGCGACTTGAACGCCCGACTCGAATCCTTCGAACTGGCCTACCGTATGCAGACGGCTGCACCGGAGGCATTCGATGTAAACCAGGAGACGGCCGCAACCCAAGAAGCCTACGGGTTGAATCGACCCGAGTCGAAGGACTATGGCCGCCAGTGCTTGATCGCTCGTCGCTTGATCGAACGGGGCGTGCGGTTTGTACAGGTCTTTGCCGACGTCGCCAAGACGCCGGGCGGTGGCGTGAATGATGTGCCCTGGGATGCTCACAGCGATATACGTCTCAACCACAGCACCTGTGCTGCCTCCGTCGACCAGCCCACCGGGACACTACTGGACGACCTCAAGCAGCGCGGCATGCTGAACGACACGATCGTGATTTACGGTGGTGAGTTCGGGCGAACCAGTGATTCCCAGGGATCGGCAGGACGGGACCATAATCCCAATGCCTTCACGACCTGGTTCGCCGGCGGCGGCTTCAAGGGTGGTGCCCAGTATGGTTCTTCCGACGAGTTTGGCTACAAGTCGGTCGAGAAGCGGGTCAACGCTCACGATATCCATGCCACGGTGTTACACCTGATGGGACTCGATCACGAGGCCCTCACCTATCGATTCAACGGTCGCGATTATCGCTTGACCGACGTCGAGGGCGAAGTCTTGCATGAGATCCTGGCCTAGCAGGCCGATTCTCTTGTGCTCGTGCCGACTCGGAGAAGCGAGTCGGGTTTTCCGAGGCCGCGCAGTTCGTTGCTTCGGTCCGGCAGGGCATGCCATAATGAGCCTGCCTGATCTTCCGGCACTCCCGTCGCCATGCAGACCCGCTGCCCCATTCCACTTCCGGGTGCCAAGCCTGCAGTTACTGGTTACCAAAAGGACGAACCGATGCTAGCCCGTGTTTTTATCGTGCTCCTGATCTGCTGGGGCCTGCCGACCGCCGACGCTGCTGAGTTTCCCGGCAAACAATCCGACTGGCAGGGATTCGCACGTTACGATTTCAAGGTCGACGGCCGCACAAGCTGGATAGTGACTCCGGAAATGCCTGCTGAGGGAAACCCCTGGATCTGGCGGGCACGATTCTTCGGACACGAACCGCAGGCGGACATTGCACTATTGAAAGCAGGATTCCACCTTGCTTACTGCGATGTGGGAGGACTGTTCGGCAGTCCCCAGGCCGTCAAACACTGGAATGCGTTCTACAAAGAGATGACCGAGGAATATCAACTGGCCCGCCGGCCAGCCCTGGAAGGGATGAGTCGTGGTGGCCTGATCATCTACAACTGGGCTGCCAGTAATCCTGACAAGGTCGCCTGCATTTATGGCGATGCTCCCGTCTGCGATTTCAAGAGTTGGCCCGCTGGTAAAGGCCTGGGCAAAGGGAGTGCCGCTACCTGGGCGCAATGCCTGAAAGCCTACGGGCTAACCGAAGAACAGGCACTGGCCTACAGACTCAATCCAATCGACAACCTGCTGCCGTTGGCCAGGGCCGGCATACCACTGCTGAATATTGTCGGTGACGCGGACGTCGTTGTACCGGTCGCCGAAAACACAGCGATCCTGGAACAGCGATACAAGGAACTTGGAGGCGCAATCGAGGTAATCCACAAGCCGGGGGTTGGCCATCACCCCCACTCCCTCAAGGACCCGGCTCCAATCGTCACTTTCGTACTCACACACACCCGCCCCAATATTCAGCTGCGGGGCAGGATGGTCAATTCGGGCATTCAATTCAGCACCGAAAAGAAAGGGCATGTGGCATTTATTGGTGGCTCCATTACCCAGATGAATGGCTATCGCCCGATGGTATGCGACGATCTGCAGAAGCGATTTCCTGGCACACAGTTCACCTTTACCGCCGCCGGTATTTCATCAACCTGTTCCACCAGCGGCGCCTTTCGGCTCCAGACAGATGTCCTCAGCAAGGGACCGGTGGACTTGTTCTTCATCGAGTTCGCGGTCAACGATGACCAGGATGCTGGCCACGCTCGGCAAGAGTGCATTCGCGGCATGGAAGGAATCCTGCGGCAGGTCCACCACCATAATCCAAGGGCCGACATTGTGATCACTCACTTTGTTAACCCTGGCATGCTCGGGCAATTACAGAAAGGGATGACCCCAGTGGCGATACAGGCCCACAGTGACGTCGCCAGGCACTACGGCGCGTCGACCATTTACCTTGCCAAGGAAATTGCCGAGCAAACAGCCGCCGGCACAATTAGCTGGCAACAGTATGGTGGAACCCATCCGAAGCCGTTTGGCAATCGCATCTGTGCCGACATGATCAGTCGATTGCTGGATAGAGGCTGGAGCAGCGATAGCCTGGAGAATACCAGGCCAACAGATCATCCCCTGCCGGCGAGTCCGCTGGATCCACTGCATTATGGCAATGGTCGTTTCATTGCTCTTGAGCAGGCACATTTTGATTCTGGCTGGGAGGTAAAAATCCCTGACTGGAAGTCGATTCCGGGTAGCAAGCGGTCGCAATTCACCGATATCCCCATGCTTTCCGGCAATCAGCCGGGGGCAGAATTCAGCTTGAAGTTCAGCGGTACAGCGGTAGGTGCCTACCTGGTTGCCGGGCCAGATGCCGGAATCGTTGAAGTCCGTGTGGACGATGGAGACTGGCGATCCGTGAATCTCTATCACCGCTTTAGCAAGGGACTGCACTACCCTCGCACAGTGATGTTCGGGACCGCTCTGTCAGCTGGCACACACACCCTGACGTTGCGGATCTCCCGGCAGACCGAAAACACCGGCAATGCGGTCCGCATCATGCAACTGGTGGCAAATTGATTTTGCCATTGATATCCGCGGCCTGCTGACTGGCTCTGCTCAGGTCGCGGTCATTTCTCCGGATTGCAGACAGCGCAAGGACTGTATCGCTGCTTCGCCGCGGCCAGAGAAACCTTAATCTTGCTCGCGCTCAGGTGGCGACACCCTGCTTGATGATACTTTTTTCCGGTCCGGGTCACGTAGACCACATCACCTTGAGGCTCATCCGACGTCACCTCGGTACTTGCTGTTTGACCACTCGTTCCGTGTCGAAACTCCCACGGTGGAACGGGATTGCTGACTGACCATAACCCGCGCGCCTGCTGCCGGGCATCGGCCTCAGCAGCCGAGACATCCAGGTCGTCTGAATACTGTCGATAATGCCAGGCAAGGCCCGCCGAGACCAACTCTCTGTTGATCCACCTGTCGCCGACAAACACCTCACCCAGCGTCCGACCGTAGCGGTCCTTCTCGGACCACTCGATGCGGACCTGCTGATCAAAGACCTGCTCAGACATGAACGTCTTGGCCTGGCTGCCAAAGTCCTGCTTCCTTTCCGGCGCGTCAACGTGCTTCAGCCGGATCTTGTGGGTCACCTGGCTAGCATCCAGGACAGTGATTGTGTCGCCATCTGTGACGCCCACCACACGGCCCAGGATCTCTTGAGTCGATGCCGCCGCTTGAGTTGCCCGACTATCACTCTTCAGCCCTTCGGTCGCCGCCCGACGGGCATCTGTATTGGCGACCAGGGCATCGCTGTTCTGAGTGGAAACATCCGCACCGCAGCCTGCCACTACCAGTAGCACGACGGTCAACAGTCCAAGCAGATAAGACTTCACCACGGCACCTCGTCAAATGGAATTGCAGATCTACTTTTCGCCTGCCAGGACAAAACAGAACACGTTCTGCCGCCGATCGAAGGGAGTCTCGTCCGGCGGTCTGGCGTTGCCGGCAATATAGCCACCCCATTCCACTGCAGCATCACCCCAGTGGGCTGCCTTGATTTCGCGAAGAGCCTCGTCCCGCGGATCCCGGTAGATCGTGCCATCGTATGTAAAAGCCGGGCTGGTGAGCGTGATCCCGTCATCGGCGTCGGCGAAGCGGAACGTCAATAGATTGACGTCGCGCAGCAGATCTGCCGGCACGCGCAATGTGTATTGCTTCTGCTTGCCCTGCTCCAGCACGCCGACCAGCTTGTTGTTGACCAGCACCTCGGCCTTTCCGCTGGGAGCACGAGCTGTCGTCCATTGGGTGGGAGTCGCCACGGTAAATGTCAGTGACGCATCTGTGCTGTACTTGCTGGAGGCATCACCGTTTGCGACCACAATCGGCTGCATCCGAATTTCTTTCGTGATCGTACTGCGTACCGCCAAGTCGTGAATTCCATCGGGAACTGTGGCCGTCTCCACGCTAGCCTCGAAGACAGCCCGGTAAAACGGACGGCCGACCTCTCGCATCGGATGCCAGTTGATACCGTCCAACGAGTATTCAAGTGACTCGCCGGGAGTCGGTTGCACCACGTGTGCTACCAGCTTGACCGTGCCCTGCCAGGGCGCACCAAGTCGATGCGAGACGATGGCAACACGTTGCCCAAGTCCCTTGTAAAATGCCTCGAGTCTCTCTCCCTTAACGTGGTAAATCATGTAACCCTGGGCTGACAGGTCTGGGCAGAGTTCACGAGTTCGTGGATTCCACCAGCAGCCTGCCAGTGCGCCCCCCACACGATAGGGCACAAAACGGTCTTTCCTGCTGACAACGTGGATGTCACCGACAAGTTGCATGCGGATGTCATGTTGCCTGGCCATCTGAAGAAAACCGGGACAATGGTCTTCCAGGTCAAACTCAGCAGCTGTCACCACCAGCTGACCCTTGGACCGATGTGCCATGTCCTCGTTCAGCCACTTGATATGCATCGGCTGGACCTGGTTCGTCGGATACTCCAGAGTCTCACCATTGACAACAATCTGCCGCTTGCCCAAGTGGTAGCCGAAGTCAACCGAAACGAAGTGGACCTTGCCGTACTCGAAAGAAAAGAAGTGAGGTCCCAGGTACTCCCAGTACATCGGTTTGCCGCAACGATGATCACCACGAGGAAACTGGTCCAGGCGGTAGGACGAGTCGGTATGGTCACCAGCCACGTTGTAGCAGGGCATGGTGAGATGATTCATGATCCCCACGTAATTCCTGAAACTGGTGTGCCCGCTGGCTGGGCTGTTGAGCAGTGCCTTGTGGAGGTTGAGCAGGTCCCCGCTGTTAACCACAAACCGTGGCCGCGGAGTCATCGCATTGAGTTCCCGCACAAATTTGCTAAGGCCGACCAGCGATCGGCGGTTCGCCGATACGTGCGCATCCGTGACATGGACGAAAGTGAACTCTTCTTCGTCGTCCGGACTTGGTCGCAATGAAAACTCAACCTGCTTCGCCAGCGGTTTGTACCAGTGTCCGACAACGTCATAGCCGGCAGGGCGAGTGATATAAATGAAGACGGCACTTTGGTTGGGTGCTATCTGGTAAGCACCGTCGGCGTCCGTTTTGACGACCGAGTAACCGTCAGTCACCGAGACGCCAGCAATCCCGCGACTGCCGCCCGCCGCATCCAGTTCGACACGCCCGCGGATAGATGCGGGAACCGGCTCGCCATAATTGGGTTTTGGCGTTTCCGGTAGCAGCAGCTCGAGTACCTCCGCCGCTGGATCCTGCTGAGCACGCGCAATTCCAGTAGGCAGCAGGAGGGCTACCATAATCGCGATTGCTGCGCGAGCAACGTCTTGGCTATTCCACATCAGATCAGTCTCGGCACTTGGAGCATCGCCACTTCCGGCCCACTATGTTTGAGCACACCGGCAACTGGCAATCCGATTGTAGCCGCTATGCCAGCTGCAGGTTGACATACTCCATGGCCAACGTCCCCCACGGTAAACCTCATAGTCCCCAGATCGATCTCGACCGGACCAACAGCAGGCAAACGAGCAGCCGACTCTTGGGGACATTCTGCTTTATCGCTGGTCACGATGAGTGGTGGGTGTGAACGAAAACAGTTTTGCCTGATCCAGATAGAATTGAAGCCGAATGGGGCGTCCTTTCAATTCCGCGCTGTTTTGTTGTCCCTTCCAGTGCAGCGTGTGTCGCAGCTGATCACCGCGCAATGCCTGGCAGTCGGCAGCGGAGAATCCATCGATTGGTTTTCCGTTGGCATCCAGTATCGCAACTCGCAGCGAGCCGTTGCTGGCATCGGCGTTAATCTGGATGTCGTCGCCGAGAAACACGAACGGTCGCGTTGTCAGAGTTCCTGCCTTTTGATCCGATACAGGTTGCACCGAGACGAAGCCGTCGAGTCTCAAAGTAGCGAGTCCAATGCCGCTTTTAGGTGGGCGGTCGTCTCCGTGGTAGTTTGACCAGTGGCGGCTGCCGAGGCCGGTGTAGTAGATCCAGATCTTGTCGTCATAGACGACCGGAGCGTGGTACGAGTAGACCTGGCCCCAGTCCCACTCTTTTTTGTGTTCACCATATTGCAGAAAGACCTGGTTTCTGGAGATTGTCTCCCAGTCCAGGTCCTTGTCGAGATCGCCATGAGGGATCACGCCGGATGGGCCGACTCGGTTCCACGTGATTCCATTGCGGCTGAATGCCAACTGCACGTTGACCTTATCCTGCCAGAGTTTGTCGTTTGGAATCGGGCCCAGTGTTTCCCAGTGATACGTGTTGATCAGTCCGATGAAACAACCGCCGTAAGGTATGACCTTCATGCCGTAGGGCATGCTGCGAAACGGCTCGTCAATCTTGTAGGTGTTTGGCTGGAACACCGCCACCTTGGGCGACCAATGGATAAAATCGCGACTCTCGATCCGTGCGATCCCGCGAATATTGGGCGGACCGGTACGGACGTAGGTCACGTAGCTCCGCCGCGCGGCGTCCCAAAGCGGCACGTTTTGTGAATCTCCAAACGGGATTAACGGATTCTCAGGTTCGGCTTTCCAAAGGATGCCATCCGGCGAGTAGGCAGCACACGTTTGGTAATTTACTGATCCTTTATCCGGGTTGTCGGTATAGATCATCTTGTAGCGGCGTGCGGAATCTTTCTCCAACACATCTATCAAGATTCCCTGGCCGCTAAAACTATTTGTGCCAGCAGGCGGGAGTACACGATTTGATTGTTCTGCCCGATTGATGACTGGCTTCCGCCATTCAACGCCGTCGGTCGAAGTCAGGTAACCGTAGAGACCGACCGTGGCGGCAAGTTCCTCACCTTGATGCTTCCAGAGGTGGATCCAGATTTTGAACAGTTTGTCCTGCGAGTCATAGACCGCCGAGCCGTTGGCATAAAAGCTGTTCTTTTCCCATGGTAAATCGGGAACCACTAGAGGGTTTTTCGGATGTTTGACCGGACGGTTGAGAACCTTCCTGACGCCCTGCATTTCATCGATGATGTAGTCGTCGATGAAAAGTTGTTTTCCGTTGAGAAGTACAATACCCTCGCTCGGAGGACGAGTCGATTCCGCTGCGAACACCGTGCAGGTGGCCGCAATCAAAACAAGAAACGCGACGCCGATCTGCTCGTATTTGTATGCCACAGTCATGGCGTTAATGTAACATAGGCCGAAACAGGCTTGAGAGTTAACAGGGAATTCTACCAACAATGATTCGTTCAATTCGAAAACGTCCGCAACTCTTTTTTTGCTTGGTCGTACTTCAAGTCACGGGCATCTCTCCCGCGCAGGCGAAGGTGCTGTTTCATGCCCGCTTCGACGCTGCGACCGCCGACGCGGACTACGCGCTCGGCAAGAAGGACGCACGTTCGGTTATTGCAGACACCTACAAGGTGTCAGGCACGTCCGATGCTGGCCGTTGGGGCCGCGCGTTGGACCTCACTCGCAGTGGAGAGAATTGCACTTTCGATGCGGCACAGAATTTCAATCCGCAGCGCGGCACGGTGCAGATGTGGTTCCGCATCAATGAGCACAAAGAGGGTATGTATCACCCCTTATTTGGTTGGTACAGTCCGCCGCGTGAGCCGGGTGACAAGAAACGACATTCGGCGATGGAAGTTTACTTGCAGAACTCCGTCATGACATTGGGACTGTACACGCCAAAGTACAAAGGCACGTCCAAAGCCACCGCAGTCGAAGTCGGCCGCTGGCATCATCTGGAGATCAATTGGGATTGCGAACAGGGCGACGGGCAAAGCGTCTACAACATCTTTCTCGATGGTAAACCCGTCATGCACGTCGTCAACGGCGGAGCGATCGACGATGGACCTGGTGCGCACATTCACCTCGGCGTCTGGGACTATGCCTGGGGACTCTTTCTTCGCGGCGCGATCGATGAACTTCGTATCACCGACCAAGTCGAGCACTCCACAGAGTTTGAGCCGCCGACAACTCCGTATGCGACGCCGGCGACACTCGAATATGCCAAAGAAACGCATCGGATCAGCATCGAGCGGTTGAAGCAATTTAATGGGGAGATTAAATCGTTGCTGGAGTTCACCGGATCCGATGGTGACGGAACCGCGGCAGGTGTGATTCGAGCAAGTCAAGCGACAGGAAAAGACGTCGAACGCAAGTTGGCATCGCTCGTGTTACCACTCAGGGCGGACGATCCAGATGTGAAAGCTCTTTGTGCCACGGTCGATAACGTGGCTGATCAACTGAGCACAGCTCGTTTACCGATCTATAGAATCTCTGCTGAAGCCGCGCTGATCGCTGCCAAAGAAGACCGGCGTTCGTTACTGTTCAAAGACATCAACGACGAACTGGTGGGCGACGCTGTCATTCTGAACGGCAGGCAACTGTTCATCGATGACTACATAATTGAAGAACTCAGCGATGCCAAAAGAGTGTTAAACCCATCCCTCAACGCCGTTGAAGGCCAGCTTGCCGAGGCCAAGCTGGACCGTGGCTCCGTGCTGTTTGATGGCAAGGAACAACTCTTCAGGATGTGGTCCGTCGTCGACACGGCCGATCGAAAGCAGCGGCTGTGCTACGCCATATCGTCCAACTGTATCGACTGGAAGACGCCGAACAACAAACCGCCGCTAACGTTGGCAGACCACATCGAATCCTATGATCTGGCCGCAAGTGGACAGCACTGGCTGGAACATCGCCAAGCCGCGTTCGAAAAAGGCATCGTCCTGGCGACAGACCGTCGCGACGGTTTCATCTCGGTCAATGCCGATAACGAGGGGACAATGACAACTCGTCGCTTCGTCGCGATCGGCGACACACTGGTCCTAAATGCGAAAGCAGAAAACGGCGAGATTCGCGTCGAAGCCATCGACGCTCTTGGCCGCGTGATCGAAGGTTTTTCGAAAGAGACGTGCGAACCCGTCACTGGCGACAACATTCGCCACGTCGTGTGCTGGAAAGGTGGCTCGAATTGTCATCCGCTGCAAGCACGGCCAATCAAGTTAAGGTTTCACCTCAAGCAAGCCCAGCTGTACTCCTTTGAATTCCAAATTCGGCACAATCACTATGTCCCGAATTCGTATTCACAGTAATGACATCGTGGAAGCGATGAAGGGGTCTGCTGACAGTCAATCTAGGTGCAATAACTCTCTGCCGCTATAATCACTTGCAGCCATTCTGTCGGCCGCAGAATGAAAGCACACCGACCCACAGCCCCCCTACCGAACCACTGGCGTCCAGACGACGACCCCAATCCTGCCCGCTTCAACTCCAGCATGTATCAATTGGCAGACGTCGCTTGGACGCTGACTAACAAGAACAGGAGCCTCATGATCATTTTGAGACTTTCCATCTTGCTGGTCATCGCCAGCGTTTGCTCGATGCTGGTCGCCGAAGATGCTGCCGACCCAGCGAGCCTGCAAGAGGCCAGGGACGTGGGCCGCAGTACTTCCAGATTCCTACAGGCCGACGCCGCAGTTCCGCAGGCCAGCCAGCGCATTCCCAAGGCGAATCTCCGACCTTTTGAGAAATCGATCGCTCCCATCTTGAAGAGCAGCTGCCTGGCCTGCCATGGCCCGGAGAAATCCGAGGGCAGGCTGCGAGTGGATCAATTAAACCCTAACCTGCTGACGGGCCCAGACGTTGAGCGATGGCGAGAGATCTACAACGTCCTGGGCAACTCGGAGATGCCTCCGGCGGACGAGCCCGATTATGCATTGGCCGATGCGGATCGCCGCAGCATTGTCGATTGGCTTGGCGCCGAGATAGGGAAGGCGTATCTCGTACGGCGCAACAACAAGCAGTACTCGTCCTTTCGTCGAATGACGCGGTACGAATACAACTACGCGCTACAGGACCTGCTTGGCTTACCCTATGAGCACGCCGACCGTCTGCCTCCGGAAGCCGTATCCGAGGAGGGATTCAAGAACCGTTCTGAAATGTTGCAGATGTCGGCGATGCAGTTCGAAACCTATCGCGAGATTGGCCTGAAAGCTCTGCAACGAGCCACGGTGCATGGCGAGCGCCCAGCAAGCGTTACTTACCTGATCTCGATGCAGGAAGAGCTGACCAAGGCGACGTCGGGAAAGAACGGAAATACGTTCAGCACCAGCGATGACAACTATCCCAACAACAGGAAACGGCAACATCTATTGGATCAGGACTCTGGCCAGGGAATTCATTTCTCCGGCGGCACGTCGAACCCGTCGCCACATGCGATCGCGGGCCACACGCCAGCGGTTTCCTCGGTTGTCCTCGCTCTGCCGCACTCCAACGAATTGAAGTTGAACTTGGACCGTTTCCTTCCTGATGAAGGGGTCATGCGTGTTCGTATCCGGGCCGGTCGATCGACGATGACGGCCGATGAATACGCCAGCCTGCGTTTGATTTTCAGTGCCCATACCAGCAACAACGCCAATTTCTCCCAAGTCATCAGTCGGCAGGACATCCCCGTTACCGCCTCTGCGGACAACCCACAATTTATCGACTTCCATATACAACTGGGTGACATACAGCGAAACCCGTTCCGAAAACTGGCAACAACATTCCCGCGGCGGGATGAATTCCTCTCGATTCGCAACGTCTCCAATGCAAATGGCGGGGAAGAACCGCTTCAGGTTCTCATCGATCACATCGAAATCAGCGCACCCTTTTATGCTCAGTGGCCGCCGCAGACTCATCGGGACATTTTTGTCGAGAGCAAGAACACAAGTGATGAGCAGTCCTATGCCCGCGAGGTGCTAAACGGATTCATGCCACGCGCCTGGCGTCGCCCCGTCACGCCCCGGGAAGTCGATCAGTTCATGGGTCTGTTTGCTGAGTACCGTCCAGGATTTCCGTTCTTCGAAGAGGCGATGCAGGAGGTTTTGGCAACGGTTCTGGCTGCTCCGGAATTTCTCTACCTGACTCAAACAGTGCCAACCGACAATCCCAGACGTCTGAAGACGATCAGCGACCTGGAACTGGCCAGCCGTCTTTCATTTTTCCTCTGGTCAAGTATTCCCGACGAGGAATTGTTTGAGCTTGCACGGCAGGGAAAACTCGGGGAGCCCGACGTCCGTGCTGCTCAAGTTACTCGCATGCTGGCAGACCCGCGATCAGGACGCTTTTCTGAGAACTTCGTTCAGCAATGGCTCGGCACCGATGGTCTGAAGAATGTGGTCCACGTCACTGACAGCTCATTACTGGACGCCATGCAGGAAGAGCCGGTCGCTTTCTTTGAGGACGTCCTGGAGCGCAACAGCAGTGTCCTGGACTTTATCCATTCCGATTACGCCGTCGTCAACGAACGCCTGGCAGGGCACTATCGCATTGCCGATGTGCATGGCCCGCAATTCCGCCATGTTTCGATTGAACCCCAGGCGAACCGGGGCGGTATCCTGACCGGCGCTGCAATTTTGACGATGAACTCCGATGGCAAAGACTCTCATCCTCTCAAACGGGGTATCTGGATGCTGGAACGTATCCTTCAGGATCCACCGCCACCGCCGCCGCCCAATGTCCCGGAGGTCGACCTGACTGATCCGGAGATCCTGAACATGACCCTCAAAGAGCGGATTGCAGATCATCGGAACAAAGCTGCCTGCATATCGTGTCATGCGAAAATTGATCCCTGGGGCATCGCCTTTGAGAATTATGATGCCCTCGGAGCATTTCGTACGACTTACAACGATGTGCCCGTGGATGCGACTTCAGAACTGTTCAATAATGAGAAGCTGGTCGGCATGGTGGGCTTAAAACGCTACCTGCTCATGAATCGGCAAGATCAATTCACCCGGGCCCTGGTTCATAAAATGACCGCTTATGCTTTGGGCCGATCATTATCTTTTGGTGATAATGCCGATATCGATAATCTGGCGGTACAATTCAGGAGACAGGGAGATCGCCTGGGCGACCTGGTCCACTTGATCACCCAGAGCACCATTTTCAACTCTAAGTGAGCGTCGGGAACAGATAATGAAGAACCACACGGTTTCACTGAATCGCAGAAACTTTCTTCATGGCACAGGCGTGGCCCTGGCTTTGCCCTGGTTGGAAACATTTGCTGCGGACAATTCTGCTGCCAGCGATACACCGAAACGTTTTGTCAGTGTCTACCATCCTGATGGTGTCGGCTTGCCACTCAAGACAGATCCGGCCTGGAAGGACTGGAGTTGGTTTCCGCGGGGCGGCGAGAAGGATTTTCAGTTAACGAAGGTGCTCGACGTGCTCGAGCCTTTACGTAGTGAAATCACGATTTACTCCGGGCTATCGCACCCCGCTGTCAGAAAAGTCCATGGACATTCCAATGCCGATCAGTACCTGACAGGAGCAGCAACGGGAGGCCACGGGGCGTACAAGAATTCGATTTCTGTTGACCAGGTCTATGCGGCCCACGTGGGCGATTTCACTCGCCACGCATCGCTGGTGATGTCGACCAACGGTGGCATCGGTGGGCCGCGTGGTGCGCAAACCCAGTCCTTTAATCGTGAAGGACGTGCGATTCCCGCGATGAACAAGCCAAAACAGATTTTCGATATGCTGTTTGTCACCAGCACCAAGGATGCTGCCGCAAAACTTGCCAGAAGCAAGAGCGCCCTGGACCTGCTTATTGCCAATACGCGATCGTTAGGAAAAAAACTCTCCCAGCGCGACCAACAGACCCTGCAGCAGTATCTACAGGCAGTTCGTGATACCGAGGTTAAGTTGGCAAAAGCTCAAAGGTGGATTGATACGCCCGTGCCAACGTTCGATACCAGCAACTTGGAATTGGATGCAGAGCCAAAAGAGGCTCGGCTTTACTTCCAAACCATGTATGAATTGATCTACCTCTCCTTCCTCAGTGATTCAACGCGTGTGGCAACGTTCCAGTTGGGACGAGAAAATGGGGAAGGCCCTCACGACCTCCTGTCGAAGGCGGTTGGACTGGGCGGTGCTCACGGCCTGACGCATGCCGTCAAGAAACCAGATGGCTGGAAAAACCTTGGTACCTACAATCGCTACCAGGCAGAAGAATTTGGTCGGTTCGTACAGAAGTTACGGGATACCCCGGAGCCGACAGGCCAGGGCACGATGCTCGACAACACGTTTGCCATGCATGGTTCCGCTTCCAGTAGTTTCCACCTCTCTCGCAATTATCCGATCATTTCTGCCGGCGGCAAAAATCTCGGCTTCACAAATGGTCGCTATCTCAAGTTTGGCGACGGCAATAAAGACAACCAGGCCGGTGCCGGAATCGTTACCGATGCAGGATGGCGAGGTAAAATAGAAGCGCAGGAACTTCCCCTGGCACAGCTCTTTGTCAGCGTGCTGCAAAAACTCGGTGTTGAGACCGATTCGTTCGCTGGAATCAGCGGAGCCCTGACTCGGGTCTAAGCGTCTTTTTGCGATGGCGACTGGCAGCAGACTGTGCTTGTCCCGTCCCTGGTCTTGGCATGCTCATTCTTTCTCGAGCAACCAGACCGTAAAGTCATCAACGACAATCTCGTCGCCCTCCCGGACAACGATCGCTGCGGACGTTTTGGCCGGGAGCTTGAACGTGGTCGTGTCAAACTCCGGCAACTGGAATTCACCCTTGTGTGTCTGCCAGGAGTCCGTGGCCTGGATCTTGACCAGATCCGGGAAACCCAGCCAGCGAAACTCGCCCGTCGTCGGGTCGTTTGCACCGACCCAGGCTCGAAAATGAAAGGTCCCTTGTCCCTTGAGCGATACCTCGTAGCGGTACGTCGCGCCTACTTCGACGATTTTAGAATAGCGGCCGTGAAGGCCGACCTGGCAATTTGCCAGTAACATGGACTGTCCCTTGAATGCCTCGGCGCCCTCGACCATACGCCCCGTTTGCAAGCTAAAACCCTTCGCACGCCGGTAGAGAGGGCCGCGATATTCAAATGGCAACTGCTTTCCCGCCTTCAGCTGTTTCCTGCCGGACTCCCGCATCGAGAAGGTAATTGGCTCCCATGACCATTCTTCAAAATCATCCCTGACGATGACAACCGGCTCGCTCTTGGGATCAGCGGCCGGGACCACAGCTGAGAGCAGGGCTGCCAGACAAAGAAAGGCAAGGGCCCGCTTCACCAGGTTAGCCAAACCTCGGAGACGGATAATCCGTACGGAATCCAAACCTCCTTTTTTGGGCCAGATCTGTTTGCACCGGGAATCGCTGGAGATCATCGGTTCACCACCTCGAAGGTTGTGGAGGTCTCTCGTCCGGTGAATGCGTGCGTGGCGCTGACACGGTAACTGCCCGCCGCGATAGACCGGGAAAGCGGTAAATGGACGGTGAATGTCCTTCCTCGAAACAGGATATTCTGCCGAAACCATTCCAGCTCGTTTCCTTCGGCATCAAGGACGCGTAGATGCACTGCCTGTGACAGGGCACCTAGTCCGGCTTCCTGGTTGAAGTGCACCGTCCCGGTGATGGAAAGATCTGTCCCGGCTGGAACAGGCTGCTTCACCGGTCGGAATTCAATCGACTCCAGCTTCGCCGGTAGCAATGCCAGGAAACGAGGCTGCAAATCCAGTTCCAGCGTGATGCTATCGCCGAACCCGAGGAAATCCTGGTTGCGAACATCATAGACATAGTGCTTGGACGAAAGCTTGAGAATGGTTTGGGAGGATTCCTGGTTCGCCGCCGTATCCGAGCAGAGCAGGCCCAGCAGTTGGGTGGAACCGTTGTGAAACACCCGTGCGAAAACATCCCGGCGGGGCCTGCCGTCCGGGTAGAGCAATTCGACCGGTGGCTGCTGGCCGGCATGCTCTCGCAGCAGCCGGGCAACGACGTCCGAACCGCTGAAGTCCTCCTTTTCGAGCCGGTCGGTATAGCCGTTGATAACGTTTGGAAGATAGGCCACGTGGCCCCTGCCGACTTTTTCCAGGTGGATCCTGTCGGTCACCGGAAACAGATCCGCCAGCCGCCCTTGCTCCAGTTTGCGGCCATGCTCGGTATAGGTGGCTGGGTCGTTATCGGCGATCACCAGTCCTCCCTCGTTAACGAACTGGCGTATGGCGTCGGCCTCTGCCGGGGACATTCCCTTGTTGTACGGCAGCACGAGTGCTCGAAAACCTTGTCTGGCAAGACCACTTTCAAGTAGATCCTCCGGAGCGATGATCGTCGGGCGGACCCGGATCGAGTTGAGTAGCGTGAGCGCATCCGCCGGCGCACCACCAATCACACTTATGTTCGACATCCAGGTACCTGAAAACCCGTTCTCCTCAAACGGCAGCGTGCGGGAGATGTAATGGTTATAGGGAGCCCAGAGCATCGCGACCTTGGAACGATGCGGTTGCGAGGCAATTGTCAGCTTGCCGATGCCCCGCTGGATCGCGAGCACCTCACGTGAGTAATCCTCAAAAAATGGAAGTGCCTGGGAAAAGTCAGGTGTAAAGCAACTTAAGCCGCCAAGCGTTGAATTGGTCAGGCAGTTCTCCCAGTCAAAACCGTTCAAACCCAGCATCAACACGAGCCAGGGATACCGCTGGCGGTTGACCTTCGCCTGGTGATCATAGTTCCAGCGAAGAACCGACTGGGGTGCCATCAGAAAACTTCGCTTGGCCGAGAATGACTGGGGGAGTTCGACCGTCAGTGCGTGACGCCACTGGGGGTGAATCTCCTGCCCGATGTACAACTTGGAACTGGTCATCTCCTGGCGATAACGTGAGAAGTCATGATGATCATGCCCCACCCGTCCCGTCCTCGCAGCGGGAATAAACCGCCTCATCATTTTCGTCAGGTCGATGAAGTACTGGCTCCAAACCCGCGATCGCATGAAATATCGAAAGTCGACCCAGCGGGGGAGTTGGTCCTGCTCGACAGCCTCGGTCAGTAAAATCCCTCGTACCTGGTCCCAGGAATCAAAACCCGTGTTCCATTCCTCGTTCAAGCTCTCGAGATTGCCACCGTACTGTTCCCGGCACCATTGCTGGAAGACCCTGGTCGTTGTTGGCCCGAAACCGGAATTCTCCCGCCCGTCAAATTCGCCCGAGAGGTAGTTCTCACCTGTCAACGTGTAAAACGGTGAACCGAAACGGGCTGCTTGCCTGTACTGGTCGATTCGGCTGTTGATGTATTCTGCGCCCATGTATCGCATGCGAAATGGAAACTGGTCTAGATCCAGTTTTTCACCCGTCCTGGCCACCTCGCGGAGCATCCGGCTGAGCTCGGCGAGATCCAGGTCTGGCTGCTCCTGGTTCGGATCCCGGTTATGGTCCTCGGGACTGAGGATTTCTCCAAGGTGGTCCGCGTAAGCAACACTTTGCAGATGGTGACGGGCGTTTTGCACGAACTGTTGCTGTTGGTTGTAGATCAGGTAGGTAAAAGTGGAATTGATGCCATACTGGCGCATCAAACGGCCATACAGGTCTCCCTTCCAGTGGCCACGACCCGGCGTGGGCGAAAAGATCAGCATGAACATGTAATCGTCGAACTCACGATTCGGAATTGCCACCGGAATAGAGCGTTCGTCTACGATCCCGTGCTCGTCCCTGATCCGGCAGACAACATCCCAGAGTTCCGAGAGTGGATTCTTGACCGGGATTGAGAATTGTCCGCTGGTGGTCCCGTCCAGATGGAGCTCTGCCTCGGCTACCGTCCGGCCCCAGGTGTCCACGGCAATGACTTCTGCCGAGACGCCATCGCCAAGGGGACGGGATAAATCGACCTTTCCGGAAATCACCTGGCCAACCTTGTACCATGGCTGGTCCACCGTGATTGTCTCGACGTGCTGCTCGTTTTCGACTCGCAGGCTCGTGGACGCAAAATCGATCACAGCGCCAGTCCTGTCGAGCACGCGGACATCGACCAGATAGTCACCACGAGGCAAGACCGGCAATCTGAATTCGGACAACGGCGCAGCTGGCAGTTTTCCATGAAGGACGGCTATTCCGCCACGCGATCGGAGTGTGTAGTCCAGAAAAGCAGCCTGCCCAGTCCCTGCCGTGGTTGTGACCTGTGCCACGGTCATGGCCCCACGGACAACGGTCGTGTTGGGAACCTGGTCGTGCCAGCCCAATCGCCTGGTCTTTTCATCGACAGGCCCACGCAATTCTGTTTTCGCTGAGGACATGCTGATCCTCGTTTTCACCTCAGGCTGGCGGTTGGCACTCCACAGCATGCAGCGCGCAAGGATTCCGAACGAGTGGTCGTAGGCGACCGAATCATGGTCGCCCAGCGGATGATTCCAGTAGGGCGTGAGGGAATTGCTATGCCTCCTGGCCATCTGCTGATCAAAATAATCGAGTCCCACGACACGGCCATCCCCATGCCTGGATGTAGTCACACAGAGAGCAGCCTGCGCCCGTTCATGGAGTACAACTCCTGCCAGCGGCGTGAACTGATCCTCGGACTCGAGCATCTGAATCGGCAGGGTATCGAGGGGTGTAGAATGCCGAATCCAGTCCGCCAGCGAACCACCATCACCAGTTTTGAAGAGTTTGTCAAAGACATCGTCACGGCCATCCGCGACGGTTGTCCGATTGTTAAAACCTTCTTTCAAGCGATGCGGGGTAACGTAAACAAGGCCACTGCCACGTGCGACGTGCTGGAGAATCTGTCTCCTCACAGTTGCGGGAATGACTGCCCAGGAAACCTTGCCAATCACGATCACATCGTACTGATGCTCCAGGTCAAGCCGCTCGGCAGCGATACGATCCAGTACCAGCGTGGCTTCGACACCGGCCAGCGGTGTTGTTGTATCTCCCTCGCCATAACCATTTGCCCAGGCCGTGTGGCCAGCGTTCATGATCACCGTGTAATCAAGTTGCAAACGCTGGGCAATCTCCACCACCTCGCGGGAATCTCCATACGGCAGGATGAACAGCCCCTTGACTTGCCCACCTGCCAGAGGACGCGCCCAGCTGACGTGGGGTGTTTGCAGCGTCCCGGGCAAACGATCGTACGGTTGGTTGGGATCACCGTAAGGAGGTGTGGCACTGACTGTCGCTGAAAGAGAAACCACCGCGACGACGATGGTGATCACTGCAAATAGGATCGACCGCATTAAATCACCCTTTTCACAACGATGAACTTAACTACCCCGATTGTAACCGCTGGACAACAGCGGCAGCAAACTGGCAGCCTGGGCCACCCTGCCAGACCCCAGAGCAATGGTAGCCTTCAGGTTTATCCGGCTGCTATCTGTAGTCGGCAGGACTTAAGTGAAACTTGGCCGGACCTACCCGAGAGCGTGAATGACGCCGGCAACCACGCTAAAGGTCTACCGTCAGGCCACTCGTTTTGCCCTTGGCATCAAAGTTCTTATGTTCCAGTAGGTAATCAGTGGCGTGATAACCACCGTCGGGGCAAGCCATGCGATCCAGACAGGATCGGTATCAACATTCACTACCAGAACTGCCGTAATGGTCGCAATCGTACCACTTAGCATATTGGTGAGATGGCGAGCGATGCGGTGTTTCCCTGTTGCAGTGCGAGTCCACAAAGTCACGAAATCGACGATGCCCAAAATACTGGCAATCAATCCGAAGACCATCAAAATAACCCACCGGCCTTCTGCGTCTCCCCCCGCATAGAACATGTAGGCCATCCCTTCCATGCCGATACCAGACAGCAGCATTATCGCTACGGCGACCCAGTCCTGCAGCTGTGGTATGCCGGATTTGTTCTTTGCGAATCGGTAACCGCTGAACACCAGATAAAAACTGAACAGGGCGATGAGAAACAGGAACACATTGTTGTTCAGGAAGGCCAGCGGAATGGAAGTCAAGAACACTGCCGACATACCAATCACATACCATTTCCCGAACCGTCGATGCTGGGTGGCACCTTTTTTCGTTGAGACTGCGGCAGCGGCTGATAGTAAGGCAATACTGCCGCCGACAATATGAATCCCGAGTAGGACAACACTTAGGAACTGTGCAACCATAAACTCGATACCTTTCCGCTCATAGCAGCACCTGGTGATCCGCAAAAAGAACTGCGGTGGCTTGATTGTAGCCGCTCGCCAAGTGGGCCAGTTTTGCCTTAAGCAATGATGTCGTTGACAACATGACCGTGGACATCCGTTAGGCGGAAATCGCGGCCGCTGTAGCGGTAGGTGAGGCGTTCATGGTTGAGACCCACCAGGTGCAGGATTGTGGCATGCAGGTCGTGAATATGAACCCTGTTTTCGACTGCGAAGAAACCGAAGTCGTCTGTGGTTCCATAGGTCAGTCCACGTTTTGCGCCGCCGCCGGCCAGCCACATGGTGAAACCGTGAGGATGGTGGTCTCGGCCGGCTCCCTGTGCTGTTGGAGTCCGCCCGAATTCGCCTCCCCAGACCACCAGTGTTTCGTCAAGCAGCCCACGTAATTTGAGATCCGTCAGCAGCGCCGCGACCGGCTGATCACATGCTGCCGCCACTTTTTCGTGATCTCGAACATTTGCATGGCTGTCCCATTGGCCGCCGACGTTGGCGACCACATACCGTACGCCGCGCTCAACCATCCGACGAGCCAGCAGGCACTGTCGGCCGTAGTCCTTTGTCGTCTCGTTATCGAGACCGTACAGCTTATGAATGGCTTGTGACTCGCGCGACAGGTCGAACGCTTCCGGCGCCTGCGTTTGCATGCGAAAAGCCAGCTCGTAGGCAGCAATTCGAGCGTCCAACCGACTGTCATCCTCGCGTTCGCGACGGTATCGTTCGTTGAGCCGACGGATCGCGGTCAGTCGTCCGGACTGGATGCCCTTCGGGATCTGCAGTGCCAGATTGTCGATCGGTTTGTCGAGGTTTGCGATTGCGACACCTTCATGGACGGTCGGAAGAAACGAGGAACCGTAAGGTGCCTTGCCTTGCAGATTCCCCTGAGAACCAAGCGAGATGAATCCGGGCAGGTTCTCCGACTCAGATCCAAGTCCGTAGAGCAGCCAGGACCCCAGGCTTGGACGCGGCAGAACCCCATCACCTGTTGTCAACTGGCGTATCGCAGCGCTATGTTCGATGTGGTCGCAATGCACCGAGCGAATGACGCACAGATCGTCGGCGCAACGTGTGAGGTGCGGCAGCAGTTCGCTGATGACGATCCCAGATTCTCCGTGTTGCCGAAACTTGTATGGTGAGGGGCGACAGTTCGGAGTCGCATCCCGCGTGATACGAGGCAGTTTGATAGGGATCTTTTTGTTTTCATAATCCACGAGCTTCGGTTTCGGATCAAACAGGTCGACTTGAGATGGTCCCCCGCCCATGAACAGGAAGATAACGCTCTTGGCTCGCGGCGCATGATGCGGATTTTTCACGGCCAGTGGATTCACCCCTGCCGCGTTTGATTCCTGGGCGAGTAAAGCGGTCAGCGACAGCAAGGGAAAACCGGCCGATGTTTTCCGGAGAAGCTCGCGGCGCGATATCATCGAAGGTGTGTTGTGGCTCATTCGTTTGGCTTGGCTCATTGAAGTCAGTCGATGTACAGGAATTCGTTGCTGCATATAAGCGCCACACAGAGGTCTTCCCACGGACCCGTTTTTACGTCGACGTCCGTTTTACCGCTCGCAACCAGTTGTTGTCGAGTCTCCGTTGACTGGCGAAGGATTTCCGCTGCGACTTTTTGTTCTGCCCCGATGGGTGGCCGTCCAAACAGTCGCTGGTAAAGAAACGCGATTCGCAGACGACGACGAGGTGACTCCGCGATCGTTTTGTTCGCCAAGGTTGTTGCCGTGCTCAGAACGATGTCGTTGTTGAGCATAAACAGCGCCTGTGGCGCGGAAGTCGAGTCCACACGGGCTGGTACCAGCAGATCGGGATTCGCACCGTCGAACAGATCCAGCGCTGTCTGTGGCTTGTCCCGGCTGAATTCACCGAAGAGCATGCGGCCGGATAGAGCTAGTTTCCACCCGGGGGCTCCCTCGTCACTTCGCTTAACGAGGCTGTTGTGTCCGCCGAGCGTGTCCATCAACGCTTCGGCGTCAAGTCGTTTCCGATTCATCCGTCCAAACCAGTTGTTGTCCGGGTCGCGAGAAAGGCTCTCCGGTGTCGCGAGGCTCGCCTGCTGATACGCGCGGGACGTCATGATTTCACGAATTAGTGATTTGACGGACCACCCACCGTCCACGAGGCGAACGGCTAGATAGTCGAGCAACTCCGGATGCGTTGGAGCTTGCCCAAGGCGACCGAAGTTGCTGGGAGTGGCGACGATTCCTCTTCCAAAAAGATGCTGCCAGATACGGTTTGCCATGACCCGCGACGTCAGGGGATGATCTGGCCGCGTCAGCCAGTCTGCGAGTTCCAGTCGACCACTGCCTGTGATCTTAAATCCGTCGCCGTCGCTCGCGAACACGCGCGGGACCGCTCTGGGGACGATTTGCCCCAGCGAAAGATGGTCGCCCCGGATAAATATGGGCATGTCGCCAGACGCTTCGTGTCGAGTCCCCGGAACAGGGCCTTCCCGGATTATCATCCGCAGAGGAAAGCGGGAAACCTTTTTCTCGACTTCATCGCGTCGAGCTGTCAGCCTCGCATGCTCTTTCAGTTCGTCGGGATTTTCGTCCCAGCCGTTTTCCTTCTGGTCGGCAACAAGCTCCGATTCCTTGCTGCGCAGTTCCTCGATACTTTTATCGAGGTCCGCCTTGTCCTCGCCAGCTTTCGCCTGCAGCATCAGTTGATCTTGCAGGTCACGACGCACCTTGATCAGTTCGAGAGCCTTGCTGTGTTTCTTTTCGAGCGGCGCGATCTCCGCCTCTAGCTTCGCGAGCTGTTGTTCGTCTGCTGCAAGTTCCCTCTGCTCGGTCTTGGTCTGGAAGGCCCGCTGCTGGACGCGTTGCCTGCTGCGGGCACTTTTTCCCTGAAAGGTGAAAATATGGCTGCTGTAGAAGATGCCTGAAAGTGCGTAATAGTCAGCCTGGGTGATCGGATCGAACTTGTGGTCGTGACATCGCGAACATGAAACCGTGAGGCCCAGAAACGTGCGGCCAAGAACATCCAGTTGTTCGTCCACAAAGTCCGCGATGATTTTCTCTTTGTCATTACCCTCGATTAAATGGGCCAGTCCCCAGATCCCCGTTGCGGTGAACCCGTCGGCGTTGATCAACTCCGGATCATCCAGAGGAATCAGGTCGCCCGCAACCTGCAGACGTACAAACTGATCGTAGGGCAGGTCTTCATTCAGCGATTTTACCACCCAGTCGCGATACGGCGTTATTGAGAACGTTCCATTGTCGTTCGCCGCACAGGTGGGGTCGTCCTGGGCATAGCGGACATTATCGAGCCAGTGCCGGGCCCAGCGGATGCCGAAATCGGGGGACTTCAGCATCCGGTCCACCACGTGTGTAAACGCTTCCGGACTGTCGTCCGCAAGGAATGCCTCGATCTCGTTCGCTGTTGGTGGCAAACCAAGCAGGTCGTAAGCCGCGCGACGAATGAGAGTCCTCTTATCGGCCGGAGGTGCGGGCTGTAGGCGATGGCTTTCAAGAGTCGCGAGCAGCAGCCGGTCGATGTTGCCGCGGGGCCAGTTCGTGTCGGTAACCGTTGGCTGTGGCGGCACCTTTGGCGCCTGATACGCCCACGACCTGCCTGCCGCCGCTATATCGATTCCTGTGGCCGCGGTAGCGCTGCCATCACGTGGATCCGGGGCGCCCATCTGAACCCACTTCACAAAATCCGCAATAACCTGATCCGGCAGCTTTTCTTTAGGTGGCATCTCGATGGATTCATGCCGGATTGCCGCGATCAAGAGACTCTCTTGCGGTTTTCCCGGGACAATCGCCGGCCCGCTTTCACCACCTTTGCGAAGTGCTTCGCGTGTATCCAGCAGCAGTCCGCCCTTCAATGTCTTCTTTGCCGCCGCTTTTGCCGAGTGACACGAGTAGCAGCGATCGACCAGCACTGGCCGAATCTTTTGCTCGAAGAATTCCGTACTTTCATCGGCGCCAAGGGAGAACGCAGTGCCAAAGGAAGCCATCACCAGGCAGCACATACCAATGAGGTCGCCGCAAGTTGCAAAACGCATGTCGTGGAATCCAGGAAACTCGTTTGGGGAGTCCGTGCGAAGAACCAGTATAACATGGCGAGTCGAGCAGCTGAGGGTCCTGCTGGAGTGCTGGGCGGAGCTACCCGAGAGCCTGAAGGACGCCGTGATGGAGATGGTGAGGGGCGGCGGTTAAGGATCTACGCCTAGCTCCTTGGCCTTGGCAAAGTCGGCGTCGGCTTTCATCTGGCAACCAAGCTCCTTGTAGGAAGTGGCCCGATTGTAATACACCTCACCTTTGATGGCGGGGTCAATAAGGGAAGGCAGGTCGCCCAGCTCGATCACCCCAATATTGTCACCGTGCACAAGGTCGAGTTGCTTCAGGCGTGTGATGGACGAGGAGGGGACAGCTGGATCAGTGCCAGGCCTGGTCATCCTCCGCCTTGATATCCAGATCTTGAAGGGCTTCATCCCAGCGACTGCCGTCGACGAATTGAATGTCCAGGTGCTTGGCGTTAAGTCGAAACGTTGTGACCGTGTAGAGCAAGCCGGCTGCCAGGCCACTGTCGTCCTCCTGCTGGTTCCGATCGACCGCCCTGGCCCAACGCTGGTCCACTCGATGACAGAACCACAGTCGGCTACCGTCCTGGAAGATGAGCGTGGCCTCGGTGAACTGGTCATCGAAGTCGACCGCCATGAGATCGCTGCGCAGGGTTTCTTCACTGGTCATAGGGAACGGCAGGCTATAGAGCCGAGAAGGTCATAGTGCAGGTAGCGAGTGCCTGAATTGTCCTCTTTACGGTTGCGAGAGTATACTCGCACATGCTCTTTTGCACCGCCCGGCAGAAGTCGGATCGACATGCTCAAAGAATCTGATTTGTGCAAAAGGCAACTGGCGTGCCCCTGTTGACCGCGTGAATGACCCATGGCAACCGTAACCGCGATGCAGACCGACTCACCGGTTCGCCAGAACTGGATCCTTGGCTCGGGGCTGGACTTGCTGTTGATCATTGGCGCCCCGGTACTGGGCGTGCTGTGATAACGGAGTGTGCCCACTCTGACGGGTTTGTCAAACGGGCACAGGGGGGGCGACTTTGACCTGGGTAATCATTTATCCGCAGCCGAGGCAGCTGAAAAATTGCCCAACTGAAGGTCGCTGACGAGCAACCTGCTGCCCGCGGGCTCAATCTCTACAACGCCGCCTGTCTCTTGTCCCTGGCTTTCGGTGCTGCTGCAAAGGATGAAGACGTGCCAGAAAAGGAGCGGTCAACATTCGTCCAAAACAGTGCCAGCCGAGCGATGGAACTACTGGCTGAGGCACGTACTGCCGGATGGTTTCAGGAGGCTAAGAACATCGCTCACGTGAAGGACACCGACGGTGACTTGGATCCCCTTCGCGAGCGGGACGACTTCAAGCAGCTGTTCAAGAAGCTGGAAGAGGACCAAGAAAAGTAAGGCCTTCCAAAGCGGCGCACAATCCGGCGCAGCAGGCGCACGCCCGCTCTCGCAACGACCCGCATAAAACGACACAAGCCCCTGTACTGACAAGGGCTTATGCGAATCTGTGCGATGACCAGCGAGATGCTGCCAGTCACCCGAGCGGAGAGGACAGGATTCGAACCTGCGGTCCAGTTGCCCGGACACGGATTTAGCAAACCCGCGCTTTCGACCACTCAGCCACCTCTCCGGGTTCGAAAACCGATTGTGTAGCATCCACGACAATGCTGCAAGACGGCACTTCGCCACTTCAATACCCCCCCCTGCAATACTGCTCGCACAACTCCAGCCCGGCTTGGTATCATCAACACAGATCCCCCTCACTCGTGCTCGCTCGCCAGCAGCCAACCACGTCATGTCCGGCCCCCACGCCTCCAAACTGCGCCGCCAAATCGCCTGGGAAGCAGCGCGCCTGCTCTACCAGCATGAAGCCGACGAGTACTACCCGGCCAAGATGAAAGCGGCTCGCCATGTCTGCCGTGGTTGGGTCAAACCCTGGGATCTCCCCAGTAACAGCGAAATACGTGAGCAGCTCGCCTCTCTCTCACGCAGCCTGACTGCCGACAAGCCGCAAGACCAGTTGCTCAGCATGCGATTGGCCGGGCTGCAGATGATGCGTCGACTTGATACCTTTCGGCCACGGCTGGTTGGCAGCGTCCTGACCGGCCATACCCGTCCCGGCTCCGATATCGACCTGCACCTGTTTACCAATAGCCTCGATGCCGTGCTGGCTATCCTCGACGAAGAAATGCTGCGCTACGACGTCCAGCACAAGACGATCCACAAGGAGGGCGAGGCACGACACTATGTCCACATCCACCTGGACGATCAGTTTCGCTTTGAAATGACCGTTTATCCCCAGAACCGCGCCCACGTCGTCGGCCGCTGCTCGATCAGCGGCGGCCCGATGGCGCGGGCCAGCATCGCTGAACTGGAAAAGCTGCTGGCAAAAGAATACCCCCAGCTGGACATTGATGATCAACTGGCTGACATCCAAGCCACTCCCGACCGCTTCGGGGTCTACCTCTCCCTGCTCTTGCCTCTGGAAGATGTCAAACAGAAAAAAGTCCATCATCCCGAAGGAGATGCGCTTTATCACAGCCTGCAGGTCTTTCAGTTGACATACGAGCAGCTGCCGTACGACGAAGAGCTACTGACTGCAGCCCTGCTGCATGATGTTGGCAAGGCGATCGAACCCCAGGATCACGTGGCCGCTGGACTGGAAGCCCTCGAAGGTTTTATCAGCGAACGAACCGAATGGCTGATTGAGCATCACATGGACGCCCACCGCATCGCCGAGGGAACCATCGGCAGCCGCCATCGCCGGCGGCTGGCAGACAATGAAAGCTACGAGGAACTACTGCTACTGGCAGAGTGTGACCGGCGCGGGCGACAGCCCGGAATGGTCGTCCCTGTTATTGAAGAAGCAATCGACCTGCTGATCGAACTGGATGCAGGTTAAAGGGCTCCAACAGCAGTTCCTTAGCCAACCCGGGTCAGCACGGTAGCGAGGGTCTCTCGCAGTGCATTGCCGCTGTTGCGCAGCCCCTGCGCTTCCTTGGGCCACAGATCGAACTCCAGACGGTCAACCACTCCGGCAGCTCCAACCACCGTCGGCACCGAAAGGGCTACATCGCGGATCCCGTAACAACCTTCCTGAACGCTGGAAACCGGCAGCACCAGTTGACTGTCGAGTGCGATCGACTCAATCACATCGCGAATGGCAATCCCCACCGCAAACCCAGCTCCACCCTTCTTCGAAATCACTTCGGCACCACTGCCACGCGTCCGCGCGAAGAGGTCGTTAGCCAGGTTGGCAGTCCAGGACGGGTGCTTGTCCAACGGCAGCCCGGCAAACGTCGCACTCGACCAGATTGGCACCATGCTTTCGCCATGCTCACCCAGGATCAGGGCCGACAACTGTGTCGGCGCCACATCCAGTTCCTGAGCAATCAGGCTGCGAAAACGGATCGTATCAAGTTGGGTACCGAGTCCGATCACCTGGCTGACAGGCAACTCCAGTCGATGTTGGGCCAGGTAGGTGAGAATGTCCACTGGATTGGAAACCACGAACACGATCGCCGACGATTTAACACCGGCGGTCTGAATCTGGTCGAGGATCGAGACGAACAGATCCGTGTTGCGGGTGATCAAATCCAGCCGGCTCTCGTCTGGTTTACGCCGCAGTCCTGCGGTAATGCAGATCACATCGCTATCCGGAATGTGTTCATAACCGCCGGAGACGATTTTCTGATCGGCTGTACTAGGGCCACCATGCAAGAGGTCGAGGGCATGCCCCTCCGCCGCTTCAGCATTCAGGTCCAGCAGCGCGATTTCTCGCACAACGCCACCACACTGCAGGGCATAACCTGCACTAGAACCAACCAAACCACCGCCACCAATAATACTGACCTTCATTGTTCCTACCTCTCCTCAAGTTAATCGGCCCTGTTGGCCTCCAAGTAAGTCTCAGCCCGCGAATCTCACCTGGTGGCGAGCATCCATCGGGTTGTTTGACGGTATTGAAATTCTGCTAAAAGCTAGGCTGCTCCCTGGGCTGCGAGTGCCTGCATCACCCGTTCAGTGATCATTTGCACAATTTGTTCCTGACTGGATCCAGCTTCGACCGGATCAGTTTCGTTGTTCGTGGTCGGACAGGCCTCCCCGGCTGACATTGTCGGCGGAGGTACAAAGGCCGTCTGTTCGACCCCTGATTCCGACCAGGTGTCTCGAAAGATGGAGTTGGCGCAGACGTCACACTCTCCATACTCGTCCGTGTTACGCGGGTCACCAAAGCCCCATTGCTGTTTCAGGTCGAGCAACTCCCGCTCCTTGGCCTCGCTGAAGTAATGCACCTTGCCGAGGCTCTTGGCGAGCAGCAGGATGCGGCAATAGGCATCCAGAATCTCCGTCCACCAGAAGGCCCGTTCCACCGACTCGCCATAACTGACGGTGCCATGATTGGCGAGGATGATGATATTGGTATTCTTCACGAAGGGGATGATTGTATCGGCGAATTCCTGTCCGCCCGGTGTCTCATAGCGGGTAATTGGCACGTCGCCAAGAAAGACCTCGACTTCAGGCAGGACGCATTGCGGAATCGGCTCACGGGCCACGGCAAAGGCGGTGGCATGCGGCGGGTGACAGTGGACAACGCTGCGAAGGTCGGGGCGCTGGCGATAGATCTCGAGGTGCAGCAGAGCTTCGCTGGATCGCTTTTTACTTCCAGAGATCTGCTTGCCGGTGCCATCGATCGTGGAAATATCGTCAGGCGTGAGGAATCCCTTGGAATGCATGGTGGGGGTGCAGAGAAACTCATTGTCACTGACCTTGACCGTGATATTGCCATCGTTGGCTGCCACGAACCCCTTGTCGTAGATTCGACGGCCAATTTCGCAGATTTCCTGCTTCAGTTTATGCACATTTGTCATCAGTTCGTTTCCATCTCATGCCCCAGAGGCGGTTTTCAACTCTGTCGATTAGTAATCCAGTTGGTCCAGCAGAGCCGAGTTATAGGCATCTACCGGTTTCAGTTCCGGGTGAAATGGCTGTGCCGCTTCACCACCTTCGCTAAGAGCAATCAAGCTTCCCTCGCCAGCCCCAAGTTCGTCCCAGACGATCACAGTCTCCGTGGCTGGCAGCTGGTCGGTATCGAGGTCTTTTAATTCCAGTGGAACTGCTACCCTGAGTCGAGCTGCCGCAAAACTATCCAGCGAGCGATTCAAGGTGACTGTTCCGAGTATTCGAGCGATTCTCATTTTTCTGTCGTTCCCTGTACTAGGCGGCACCAAGTTGTCGCCGCACGAGTTGCACGCCGTAGTCGGTGAGATGGTCCCGCACCAGTGGTGTCACAATGGCCTGCACACAGACCACCAGTTGCGTGACATTCTCCAGGCAGGCTGGCAATGAATCGACAGTGATCACACGGCCCTCCACAATCACCTCGGTCGTCGAGCTCTGCTGGCTATCCTCACTGGCAACAGCCTGCTGCGGTTCAGGTTGGGACAGCAGTCGCCGCACCACCTCTTCTACAATCGCTTCGACATTAAGCTGGTTTGTCATATCTCTTCGTCCTTGATTCCTAAAACTGTCCATCGCACCGGCGTCACTTCGGCCTGCAGCAGTTGGCGGGCATTACTTCCGTCGCTAGTGATCATCACCATGTCACCCTTTCCGGCGCCGATACCATCGACAGCCAGGAGCGGATAGCCATCGGGGGTAAGACCGTCCGTCATGCGGGGCTGGACCAGCAACAGCTTATGTCCCACCATCGATGGGTGTTTGATCGTGGCGGTCCCGACACCAACAACTTCGGCGATCAACATAGTCTATTTCTCCTAGCGGCCGAGGATGCAGAGATCGTCGATCAGGCTGCAGCGTCGTTCTCGTGTAAATGTCAATGGCGTGGTAACACCTTCACCGGTCGGACCGGCGATGGAAAAGGAGAGATATCCTTCACCACCAAGACCAAGCCCAGCCATGCAGGGCCCGTTCTTGACAAAAATCGTCGTATCAAGTGCCCGGCCCATCCGTGTCATGTTCTGCACATTATTGGAGTGAATAATGCTGGTGTGCCGGAAGCCGTGTTCATATTCCCTGGCCCACTCGATTGCCTGGTCTACGTCGCGGCAGCGCACGAAGGGGATAAAGGGCATCATCTGCTCGACGCTGACAAAGGGATGCGTATGGGGTGTTTCGCCGAACAGCAGTTGGGTCTCGTTCGGCACACTGACTCCAGCTGCCTCGGCCAGTCGGCTGGCATCCTGTCCCAGCAGTTCCTTCCCGGCAGCGTCATGTCGATCATCTCCTTCACCGACCTGGACGATTGCCTGACTGGTAAGTTGCTGGATCTGTTGATCGTTCAACTGCACCGCGCCGGCTCGCTGCATGGCGTCCATCATCTGGTCGAAGACCGAGGCTACAACGAAGACTTCCTTTTCGGCGATACAGAGCAGGTTATTGTCGTAGGCCCCGCCCTGGATGATGCACCGCGCCGCTCGATCGAGGTCCGCGGTCTCGTCCACAACCACAGGTGGGTTGCCGGGACCGGCAACGACAGCTCGCTTGCCACTTCGCAGGGCTGCCCGACCAACAGCGGGGCCGCCTGTGACGCAGATCAAGGCAACGTCGCGATGTGAGAATATACCCTGGGCAGTCTCAAGAGTCGGTTCGGCCAGCAGGCTGATCAGGTTATCGATACCGATATCGTTATAGATCGCCTCGTTGAAACGACGCACACCCTCGGCCGCCACCAGCTTGCCACTGGGATGCGGATTCACCACCACGGCATTACCGGCGGCAATCATGCTGACAGCGTTACCGGTAATCGTCGGCAGCGAATGTGTGACGGGAGTGATGGCGCCAATCACGCCAAACGGCGCGTGCTCGATAACAGCCAGGCCGTGGTCACCGCTGAACACCTCACTCCGCATGAACTCAATACCTGGCGTCTTTTCACCCAGTGTCTTGAGCTTGTCGATCTTGTGCTCGAGTCGGCCGATCTTTGTTTCGTTCATTTCCATCGTACCCAGCTCGACAGACTGGTCGATCGAAATCCGCCGGACATGAGCGATGATTTTCTCGCGATCTTCGCGAGGTCGCTCGCACAGCTGTTGAAAAGCCTCTCTGGCGGCTGCCACAGCCTCGTCGACGTCGGTAAAGACGCCATGGCTGCGGCCGGTGCTGGATGGCGCCACCATCGGAGCTGGTCCGACTTCGGCCAGTACCTGGGCAACGACATCACGAATAATGGTTTCATTTACCTGCATGATTCTGGATCTCCCCTGTTACTCCGCCCTTAGGCATTGGTCTCTTGTTCACGTGTGTAGACGCAGTTCTGCTCGACATGCATGCTATCGACGATGCCCACGACAACGGTATCGATCGGCAATTCGCGGGTCTCGGGTGTCAGGCGTGCGCTGGAACCCATGGTGATGAGCACATAGTCCCCTTCACCGGCACCCAACGTATCCACAGCAATAAATGTCCTGTCGGTTGACGAAAGGCTCTTGCGCTTCTTCGTTTCCAGTCGATACGGTTCCACGACCAGCAGCTTGTAGCCGACCATCGAACCGACTTTTTGGGTCGAGACCATTGAACCGGTCACTCGTGCAACAAACATCGCTTACTCCTCTAAAAGCTGGCGGACTTGCCTAGCCACAACCAGTTCCTCGTTGGTCGGGATCACCCAGACCTGGATTAGACTGTCGCTGGAACTGATACAGCACTCGCCGCTGGCAGCGGCATTTGCATCAGCATCCAGTGTGATACCAAGTTGCTCGAGCTGCTGGCACACGCTGGCTCGGATCTGGACACCGTTTTCGCCGATCCCTCCAGTGAAGACGATCAGCTCGGAGCCACCCAGTTCCACCAGCAGACCACCCAGGTAGCGGCGAATATCTGTGATGAACACATCCAGTGCCAACCGCGCTCGCTCGTTACCCGACTCCGCTGCCTTTTCCAGGTCCCGCACATCCCCACTCAGGCCGCTGAGCCCAAGCAGGCCGCCGCGATTCGCCAGATCATCCAGGACATCTTCCAGTGACTTGCCCGTGGCTGCCATAATTACGGGCAACGCAAACGGATCAAAATCACCCACCCGGTTGTTATGAGGCACGCCACTCTGGGGACTCATCCCCATCGACGTAGCAACACTCTGGCCCCCACGAATCGCACACAAGCTGCTACTTCCGCCAAGGTGGCAGGAGACCAGCCGGAGGTCATCTCGAGCGACGATTTCTGCCGCTCGGGTGGCAATATAGCGATGACTGGCTCCATGAAACCCCCAGCGTCGAATTGGCAGCAGGTCTGCCCATTCGTGGGGTATGGCAAAGTGCCGCGCCCGCTCGGGAATGGTTGCATGAAAACCGGTCTCGAAAGCTGCCACCAGTGGAATGTCGGGTAGACGTTCATTTAACTGCCGCATGGCGGCGACGTAGGGTGGATTATGAGCCGGCGCAACCTGGCTCATCTCCTCCATCGCCGTCAGCAACTGCTCGTCCACTCGCTGCACACCACTTACTCGTCCGCCATGCACGGCTTTAAAACCGATCGCCGCGACCTCGGTCGCGTCCGACAGGCAGCCATGCTCCGAATCAGTCAACTGTGCAAGGCACTGCCTGACCGCTTCGGCATGGTCTGGAACGGCCAACGTCATGTTGCGCCGGTTTCCGCCGATGTCCACGAAAGCCTGGCTCTCTGCTTCACCAATCCGCTCGATGCCACCGCCAGCAATCTGCTGTTCGTTGGACATATCAAGCAGCTTGTACTTGAAGCTGGTCGAACCCAGGTTGGCTACGAGGACCTTCATGACAACTAAGTATCCTTCCCGTGCAACTCAAGAACCTTCAAACGTGGAAAAGGTCGAGCGACCTCACAACTCAGTCCAGGTAAGTTTCAACCAGGCCATCGGCGGGTCGCGCAATCACGTGGCTACTGACCAGCTCACCAACTTGTGAGGCGGCACTGCTACCAGCTTCCACGGCGGCACGAACGCTACCCACATCGCCACTGACGACCGTGGTCACCAGTCCGCCACCAATATCAACACGCTTAACAACACTCACATTGGCCGCTTTGGCCATCGCGTCGGTTGCCTCCACAAGGCCTACCAGGCCTCGCGTTTCGACTAAACCAATTGCACTATCCATCGTAAAGTTCCTTTCCAAGAATTTGCCCAGCTGGCCTGGCGCAGTGCCTGCCAGCCAGAGGTTAAATCAAGACTTCTTTGGCGAAACCAGCTTCGTTTTCAGAACAACGCCGAGGTCTTCATGCGGTCGAGGAATGACCTGCACACTGACAACTTCGCCGATTCGACCAGCTGCACTTGCGCCGGCATCGGTGGCTGCCTTGACAGCTGCAACGTCGCCAGTCACGAAGCTGGATACGAGGCCGGCTCCGACCTTATCCCAACCCATGAAGCTGACATTAGCAGCCTTCATCATTGCGTCGGATGCTTCGACCAGAGCGATAAAGCCCTTCGTCTCAATCATCCCAAGCGCTTCCATTACCTTTGGCATCTCACGTTACTCCCTTCAAACAAACGAACAAATCCAGCTGCCGGTACAGACCGACAGCCAATCAAGCTTCCGTGTGACATCCGCATGCATTGCCTGCAACCAGCAATTCCATCTCCGTTGCCGCTGACAGATTGCATGCATTTCCTTCATCTGTATCGATATGGACTTCCAGCTTGCTTGTCTCATCTGCCCGTACAAGCACGTCTTCCATCACCATCGTGCAGTCGGCGGAGACGATCCGCAGCTTCATCATGTCGCCGTCAGCAACACCGTAATAATCGCAATCACGGCTGTTGATGTGGACATGCCGGGCAGCTCGAATGACACCCTGGTCGAGATGCACGACGCCGACTGGACCGACCAGGACACAACCCGGTGTCCCCTCGATCCTGCCGCTATGACGAATCGGCGTTTCAATACCCAGCTGAATTGCGTCACTCAATGCCAGTTCGACCTGGCTGAAGGAACGAGTTGGTCCCAGCACGCGGACGTTCGGCAGCGTGCGTCGACGCGGCCCGACCACCATCACGGTCTGCTCGGCAGCATAAAAACCGTCCTGGAAAAGTGGTTTCATCGGCGTCAAGACGGAGCCCGGACCGAACAGCTGTTCCACATGTGCGTCGGACAGGTGGACGTGCCGGGCTGAGACGCTGACACGCAACTCGGGTGTCGAACTGACTGCCGCTGGCAGCGGCGCCTCAGCTGGAGCGGCGCGATCGACAAACTCACGCACAATCCGTTCGATCACCGTTCGGTCAATGGTTGATGTAGTTGTCATCCGTTTTTTACTCAATCCGAAGTCGGGCTAGTTTTGTAATTCCGCTGGTGTGGCCGTTATGACCTGCAGTCCGGCGTTTCTGAGCCGCGACCGCCAGTGTCCCGGCAGCTGGTCATCGCTGACGAGAGCATCAACCTGGTCCAGGGCACACATGCAGGACAGGCTGGAATGGTCAAATTTTGTATGGTCCGCCAACACGATCACCTGGTCCGCCACTCGCATCATGCTCTGTTCGGTTTCCACCAACAGCTGGTTGCTGTTAAAGAAACCATGCTGGTTGATGCCGGCCACGCTGAGCAGCGCTTTCTGGACGTTCAACCGCTGGATGGCCTCCACCGCATAGGGTCCCACACAGACACCGGTTTTGCCGTGTACATAACCGCCTACGAATACCAGGTCCGTCATCTCACTGGTCATTAGCAGCGTGGCGACGGGAAATGAGTTCGTGACGACCTGTAATGGTCGGCCAACCAGTTGCTGGGCAAGCTCATACGTGGTGCTTCCCCCATCCAATAGAATGGTCTCTCCATCCTGGATAAGGGCTGCAGCAGCAGCTGCGATCTGTTGTTTCTTGTCTCCCTGACGATTTTGTCTCTGGTCAAAATGGGGCAGCGCAGGTGCCGGTCCCGTGTAGAACACTCCGCCATGGGTCCGTTTGGCTATACCGCACTGCTCGAGGTAGTCTAGATCGCGTCTTACGGTCGACTCGGATACTTTTACCTCTTTCACCAGATTAAGCAGAGAGGCAAATCCGCTTAACCGGATTATCTCCGCTAACCGGTCACGTCGATCTTGGCTGCCCATCATTACCCCGCTCTCGTCCGATACTCGCAATGAACCGCAGACCTCCTGTCCGTCATCCTGTGACCGCTTTCTATCACCATATGATAACTATCTATCGTATTTGTGCAAGGGTACAGCCAGAAAGTTTCGCGGTTATCAGCTGCTCTTGGCGTGAATCCAGCGAAAACTGACCGCCGAGAGCACGCCATTCAACGGTGAATCCAAAGAAGCTCATCGCCGAGACGCCGAGAGCACGCCATTCAACGGTGAATCCAAAGAAGCTCATCGCCGAGACGCCGAGAGCACGCCATTCAACGGTGAATCCAAAGAAGCTCACCGCAGAGAACGCAGAGAACGCAGAGAACCGTCCGAGGGCTGGATCAGTCGCGTCGAACCACCGTGCCATCCCTCACAGACACTCGCCCCTCGGATATCCATTGCAGCACCTGGGGATAGGCTTCTGACTCAGTAGCAAAAACTCGGGCGGCCAGTTGCTCGGCGGTATCACCCGGCTCAACCGCCACCCGTCGCTGCAGAATGATTGGACCATGGTCGTACTTGTTATCCACGAAATGGATCGTGCAGCCGGTTTCCTCTACTCCGGCATCGAGAACTGCTTGGTGCACCTTCATCCCATAGAATCCTTTACCGCAGAAAGCGGGAATCAGGCTGGGGTGAATATTGACGACTCGCTGTTCAAAGTCAGCCGGGATCAGCAGATGTTTCAGAAATCCTCCCATCACGACCAGTGCAACTCCAGCATCCCTGCAGGGCTGAAAGACCGTCTGCCGAAATGCCGCCGCTGAATCGCAGTCCCCGCGACGTACAACCAGGCTGGGAATACCCGCCGCTGCTGCGTAGGCCAGACCACCCGCGTCGGCACGACTGGAGATCACCAGAGCGACTCGAACGTTCAGCTCATCACGATCAATACACTCCAGCAGGTTCCGCAACGTCGTACCGCCACCCGAGATGAGCACAGCGATGTTCAGAGGTTGGTCAGCAGGTCGGTTCACCCCGACACGTCCTCCGTCCGCTCAACATAGATCACCACATCACTGCCGCCGAGCTGCCGCTCCACACCCTCGACATCCTGCAGCGGACCGGTCACCAGGGAGAGGCTGAGTGTTTCCTTGCGGATCACATCGCCGAACTGTTCCATCGCATCATGCAGCTGGCCGTGGTCAGATTCAACCGCCACTCGAATCCGATCGGTGAATGCACAATCCAGTTCCTTGCGGCGATCCTGGACTAGCCGAATCAAATCACGGGCCAGTCCCTCTTTCAGCAGGTCCTCTGTCAATTCAGTGGCAAGCACAACTACACACTGGCCTCCCTGTGCAGCGGCCCAGCCCTCACGGGCCTCCAGCCCTACCTGCAGGTCTTCGCCATCCAACGACAGTTGTTCGCCGTCCACGTCCAGCACAACCTGGCCATCCCGACTTAACTGAGACAGCAGCTCGGCTCCGTCAGCCTCGCCCAGGATCTGCTTAACACGCGGAATCAATTTACCAACGCGAGGTCCGAGGCGAGAAAAATTCGGTTGAACGCGGTATTCCACGTACTCGTCCGCCTGCTGGTGATAGTGGATTGTCTTGACGTTGACCTCATCGCGGAGCAGGCCATCGTGCTCTTCCAGCCACTGCTGGTGACTGCCATCGGACAGCACAACCTCCATTGAAGCCAGCGGCTGTCGGACCTTCAGTTGTGATTCCATCCGGGCACTGCGAGCCAGCGAGGCGATCTCCCGCAACAGCGCCATCTGTTCAGACAACTGGGAATCGATCATCTCCTCGTCGGCAACTGGGTAATCGCTCAAGTGCACACTGCAGAGGGTCCGATCGGCAAACACACCTGCCAGCGTCTGCCAGATCAGATCAGCCAGGAAGGGTGTGAAGGGCGCGATCAGCCTGGCGGTCGTCAGCAGACATTCGTACAGCGTCCAGTAGGCATCCTGCTTCTCTTGTGACCCAGCCTCGTCACTCCAGAACCGATCGCGACTACGTCGCACGTACCAGTTGCTGAGTGCATCGACAAATCCATTAAGAGTCCCGGCGGCGCCATAATTGTCATACTGATCCATACAGGCAACAACGGTGTCAGTCGCCTGGTGCAATTCCGACAGTATCCAGCGGTCCAATTCACCGCGTTCAGCGACGGGTCGATACCCGTTTGCTGCGGCCAACTGGTCAGGACCCAGCTGACCGACGTCCCCCGCCAGCTCAGTCTCCGGCTGGAACTCGTCGATATTTGCATAGATCCCGAAGAAGCTAAAGACATTCCAGAGCCTCAGCAGGAACTCAGGAATACTCTCCTTGATCGATTGTTCCTTGTATCGGATCGGCGTCCAGGGGGCCTGGTTGGCAAAGAAGTACCATCGCAGGGCATCGGCACCGTAGCGATCGAAGATCTCCTGTGGCTCACGATAGTTCCGCTTACTCTTGGACATCTTGCGGCCATCTTCGCCGAGCATCAGACCCAGCACGACACAGTTGCGGAAGGGATGTGGCAACTCCCGCCCACTCGATTCCTCTCCCTCGTCCGAGAACAGCATCGTGCTGATCGCCAGCTGGCTGTAAAACCAACCGCGGGTTTGATCGAGTGCCTCGCTGATGAAATCTGCGGGAAACTGCTCGGCAAATTGTTCCTTTCCCTTGTGCGGATATCCCCATTGGGCAAAAGGCATCGCCCCGGAGTCATACCAGCAGTCAATCACTTCACTGACGCGCCGCATCGTGCCACCTTCGGCAAAAGGCGATTTGTACGTGACCGCATCGATATATGGTTTGTGAACCTTGAGGTCCTCAGCCAGCTCCGGATCTTTCTCCTTTGCCTGCTGCCAGACTTCTGTTCCCGCCAGCCCGGACTTATCAAGCAGCTCCTCGTAGCTACCGATCGCTTCCATCTCGCCCGTCTGATCGCAGACCCAAATCGGCAACGGGGTGCCCCAGTACCGCTCCCGCGACAAGGCCCAGTCGACGTTGGATTCCAGGAAGTTACCGAATCGGCCATCGCGAATATGAGTCGGCAGCCAGTTGATGTGCTGGTTATTAGCCACCATCCTGTCCTTGAACTCAGTCGTGCGAATAAACCAGCTCTCGCGCGGATACTGGATTAACGGATCCTCATCGGCTCGCCAGCAGAATGGATATTCATGCAACACCTGGTCGAGCAGGTAGAGTGTTCCCTGTTCACGCAATTGGCGGCAGATATCTTTATCCGCTTCCTTCACCCAGCGGCCGACATAGGGCCCGGCCTGGTCTGTGAACTTGCCATCCGGCCCAACCGCACAAATCAGTTGCGGCCCCTGCCCTTCGACAAATCGCTGTTGCTCTTCCAGCAGCACTTCATAGTCGACTTCACCGAAGGCCGGCGCCTGATGCACAATCCCTGTTCCGCTTTCGGTATTCACGAACGTGGCCGACACAACTCGCCAGGCCAGCAGCTGACTGCCACCGTCGCGCAGCTCGCCTGAGTCCTCACCGCTGGCCCTGTGGTAAAAGTCAAAGGGTGGTTGGTAACGTTGACCGATCAGCTCAGACCCGGATAGTGTTTCCAGCACCTCAAGTGGCCGCTTCACCTTTTCCGCAACCGTCTCGACCAGGTCTGCCGCCAGCACCAGCTGAGTCTCCAATTCCTCGTCCTGTACAACCGCATACGTCAACTCGGGGTTGACCGCGGCAAACTGGTTGCTGGGCAGCGTCCAGGGCGTGGTCGTCCAGACCAGCAGGGACCGTCCAGGTTGATCCAACAGCGGCAATTGCACGTAAACACTCGGATCGGCGACTTCGCGGTAACCCAGCCCGACCTCACCGGCACTCAGCGCAGTACCTCCCTGGGCCCACCACCAGACGATCTTGTGTCCTTGATAGAGCAAGCCGCGATCGAAGAGGTTCTTCAGCGACCACCAGACACTCTCAATATAGGATTGGTGGTAAGTCACATAGGCATCTTCGAGGTGGATCCAGAAGCCGAGTCGTTCGGTCATCTGGGCCCACTCTTGCATGTAGCGCCAGACACTCTGTTGACAGCGATGAATAAACGGCTCGATGCCGTATTCTTCGATTTCTTCCTTGCTGTGGATTCCCAGCTCCTTGCAGACCTCCACCTCGACCGGTAGGCCGTGGGTATCCCAGCCACCCTTTCGCTCGCACAGATAGCCGCGCATGGTGCGATAGCGAGGAAACAGATCCTTGATAGCGCGCGTCAAGCAATGGCCCGGATGCGGCATTCCATTTGCCGTCGGGGGTCCCTCGTAGAACACAAAGCGGGGCGAATCCCGGCGGGCATCGAGGGAGCGATCATAGACCTGCTGATCGCGCCAGAGCTGGATGATTTCCAGCTCCAATTCGGGAAAGTTAGGATTGCTAGGAACTGGCTTAAACATCGACGCCTTCCAGCCGGCCGCTACGACCGCTCGGTATCCTAGCCTTTGGCATCCCCACCACCTTTACCACCACCTTTACCACCACCTTTACCACCACCTTTACCACCACCTTTACCACCACCTTTACCATCACCTTTACCATCACCATCCTCGTCGCCATCACCATCGTCGTCGCCATCGTCGTCGCCATCGCCATCGTCGCCGTCGCCGTCGCCGTCAGAGGAATCTTTCCCGATCGCAGCGCCCAATTCGGCTTCGGAGGGTTCTTCTTCAGCTTCGATTTCGACAGCATCACCAGGCGCAGATGACACAAAACCGGCCGAGGAGTCATCACTGGTCGACTCGAATTCGTCGTCCGCTTCCTCTTCAAAGTCGTCGTCGAAATCATCATCAAAATCGACATCGTCAAAATCGCTGAATTCCTCTTCTTCTTCCTCTTCAGCCATGACATACCCAGGGTTCGGATTACCCGTTTGCAGATCGGGTTCGACGAGCAAGTGATCACCAATGCCATCCATTAGCGACGGTCCTTCCAGAAAAGCAGAAACCAACAACAACACCCATGGCGAGGTTCAGCCGAGGGTGTCAGCAAGAAGACTAATCTAAGACTTTCCCCGAGTCAGTACAACGGCACTCTGCCGCCCGCTCAGGTGTGATACTCCGAATTGAAACTGACATACTCGACGGTCAAGTCACTGGTCCAAAACCGACAGCGTCCTGGTCCATCTCCGACCCTCAGTTCAATCAGCGTTTCCCGCTGATCACGCATCGATTGCGAGGCAACTTTCTGATCAAATTCCAGCGGAACTCCCTTGGCAAAAATGGCCATACCATTCAACTGTAGACTCACATCGGTAACCTCCAGGGGCACGCCGGCATAACCGACTGCCGAAACAATCCGTCCCCAATTCGGATCGCAACCGGCAATGCCGGTCTTGACCAGGTTACTGTCTGCCACTGTCGTCGCCACCTTGCGCGCATCCTGATCGGACGCTGCACCCTGGACCTCAATTCTTATCAGGTGAGTTGCTCCCTCTCCATCACTGGGAATCATCTTGGCCAGTGTCAGGCAGAGCTGATCCAGCTGCTGCTGAAAACGTTCCAGTTCAGCACCATCCAGGGGTGGTCCTCCGGCGGCGCCATTCGCTACCAGCAAGACCGTGTCATTAGTGCTGGTATGCCCTTCCACGCTGATACAGTTAAAACTCTGGTCGACTGCTGCCCGCAACGACTGCTGGGCAGTTTCTTCATCCAGCGCCACGTCGCTGACGATGACAGCCAGCATGGTCGCCATCTGCGGTGAGATCATGGCAGCACCCTTTGCCAGGCCCGCCATTCGATACTCCAGTCCTTCGCCTTGCCAGCTCAGACGACCGTGTTTGGGGCCGCTGTCGGTTGTCAGCATGCCCCGATTGGCAGCCAGAAACCCTGCCTCGTCGCCTGCCAGTTGGCCGGCCGCCTGTTTGATACCGGCCAATATTTTCGGCATCGGCAAGAACGACCCAATCACGCCCGTTGACAGGACCAGCGACTGGCTCTGATCCACATCCACCGATTCCGCCGCGGCCGCTACCATCGCCAGCGCATCGGCCGTACCTTGCGATCCCGTACAGGCATTCGCGTTGCCCGAGTTGACCACCACAACGCGTCCTCGTGATGTCGGTGTGCGTTCTCGATCGACGTTGACGGGCGCGGCACAGACCAGATTCGTGGTATAGACGCCGGCGATGGTGGCATCCCGGTCACTAAAAATCAGCGCCAGGTCCTCAACACCCTGCGTGGTCTTTACGCCGCTTGCCACTCCGGCAAACTGAAATCCTCGCGGCAGGCTGGTGTCACTCATGTGGCCAGCCCATCCAGCAGGGCTGTCGTCTCAGCGACTCCCAGCATCAAGTTCATATTCTGCACAGCTGCTCCAGCTGCACCCTTGATCAGGTTATCCAGGCAACTGACCACGACAGCTTTTCCAGCGGCCCGGCGCGCAGTCAGGTGGCAGTAATTCGTGCCACTCACATGGCGTGTCGCAGGCAGCTCATCGACCACCTGCACGAATGGCTCCTCGTGATAAAAGTCTCGCAGGGCATCAACCAGATCCTGCTGGCTGAACTCTCCGGCCACGTCCGCGTAGGCTGTGGTCAGGATGCCACGATTCATCGGAACCAGGTGCGGAGTGAAGACCACTTCGACCGGTCCATTGGCTGCCAGCGACAGTTGCTGGTTGATTTCCGGACCATGGCGATGTGCTCCCACCGCGTAGGCTGAGATACTCTCATTGCATTCAGGATAGATCGTCGCCAGCTTAGGCGTGCGGCCCGCTCCACTGACACCACTCTTGGAGTCGATCACGATTCCCTCGCTGTTAACGAGGCCAGCTTCAATCAGCGGAACCAGCGCCAGGATTGCGCTGGTTGGGTAACAGCCTGGATTGGCGACCAGCGAGGCACCCCGAATCTGCTCGCGGTACAACTCCGGCAAGCCATAGGGAACCTCACCGATCCGATTTGGATCCGGGTGCTCAACGCGGTACCAGTGTTCATAGACCCCCACGTCGGTCAAGCGATAATCGGCACTCAGATCAATCACCGCCACACCCTCGTCCACGAGTTGGCTCACCGCCTCAGCAGAAGCAGCATGCGGCAGGCAACTGAAAACCACATCAACTCGCTCACACAGCAGCTCCAGCTCAAACAGCTCAAGATCTTGATCCAGTCGACCGGCCAGTTCCGGGTGAACCTGGCTGACATGCTGTGGATCCTGACGGCTGGTCATCGCCGTTATTTCGACATGCGGATGTCGCAAGAGGATCTTGATCAACTCCAGGGCGGTGTACCCACTCGCTCCCAGAATTCCCACTCGGCTGGCCATAGCGATTTCCTACTTTGTTCGAATTCTTTCCCGCCGACTGGACCAGTTTACCAACTCACTCCAATTCTGAGCAGGTCAGCCTTGATCACTCGTCTCCGGCTAGCGGTTCGTTGCCAGCGGTTACTTCGGCGACAAGCTCCAGCAATTCAGCCAGAATCATACAGCTTGCTCCCCAGATGTTCTGGCCTTCGGCCGCCAGGTGCGGTGTTTTGAACTCCATCCCAGCTGTCCGCACCCAGTGTTCACCGCTGCTGGCCGGATCCTGCAACTCGCGCAACGATACACGCAGGATCTCCTGAACCTCGTCAGGGTTCGCGCTCATCGCAGGCCATTCCGACAACCGGCCCAGCACCGGCGTAACTTTGAAGTTGCTGGCGAACACATGCAGCGGGCTGAGTCGCCCCAGGATCTTCACCTCCTGAACATCGAGCGAGGTTTCTTCCTCGGCTTCTCGCAGCGCCGCCTGTTCTGGTGTCTCCCCCGCTTCGCAGGCACCTCCCGGAAAGCAGGTTTGGCCTGCATGATGGGCCATCGACGCTGGCCGCACGATCATCGGCAATGCCCAGTCGTCCGGCAACTCACAGAGCAGCACCAGGACGGCAGCGGACCGCATGTTCCAGGTTGCCGGTCCGCGATGCCTGCCATAAGTCAGCTGGGGCGCAAACTGGCGCTGCAGGTGGCTGCCATCGAGCGGCCTGGTCAGTCGTTCGCTGATTCGTTCAGTCAGTGACATCTTTTTCAAGGCTCCAGGCGGTAAACCTTGTACACAGCTGGACCGTCCCCGACGGGATAGATCCGTTGCAGTGGCAATTCACGGACGCCGCTGACATCCTGAGTCAGTACATAGTGCGCCCCAAACCGCCGTGCAAGCTTGTCTAACTGGGTTGCATCCATCGAAAAATACCCCTCCCGACGCTGACCAAGAACCGCTCGCGAACGCCGCCACCATTCGACAATCTCGCGCGGCCCCTGGGGCACATCCTTCCGGTTATACACCTCGGCCCGTTCGGCATACCACTTGAACGTCTGTTGATTAACGGGAGTCAGGAAGACCGCCTGCTGCGGCGTGTTCTGCTTGATCCAGCGGCAGACCGTGCGCCACTGTTCATATTCCGCCTGCCGACCAACAAGGCTCTGGCGGTCCGCACTGGGCCGCGAATCCCTGATCCTGTCTACTACCGTCCAGCCAGCGCTGGCCAGGCAGCCAGCAATAATTCCGGCCGTGACCAGGCACGACAGTTTGCTGGAATACCGCCGTGAGTCGCTTGCCAGGTGAACAAGCAGCATGCTCACGAACAGTGGCACAATCGCATCTGCCAGGCGGAACCAGTAGTAACGCAGCAGGGCCGCTTCCCGCTCATCCGACAGGCCCAGCTTATCGACGACAATTCCCACCGCCGAGAACAGCACAGCTGCCGCCGCCACAAGTCCGATCTGCCGGATCGCCGCGTGGCGCCATCCGCGGGTCCAGAACAACAGAAACAGTGAGCTTAGTATGGCAGCCAGGTGCCCGAGGATTTCGGCTGTTGCAAAGCGGGAAAACACGAGGTGATGGGGCAACCGCCGAAAGACGTAGATCACGTTGGCTTCCGCCACGATCTCGGCGTCAACGCCTTGCGACAAGAGCATGGCCGGGATCAAGCCTGGCAGTGAGAGCAGACCGCCGCCAACCAGCCAGGGCCAGATGCGTCGCAGTGGCAACCTGCCCGGACTGAATAGCCAACTGCCAGCCACTGCCAGCGTGGCCCAGCCCCCCACCAGTACATGCACGGCAGAAGCAGCGCCGAGCCACAGCCAGACTGCGCGCCAGTCCCCCTTGGCCAGGCTGGCCAACCCCAGGAATACCAGACCATAGGCAATCGGTTTGGCCTCTGCTCCGCCAACCACCCACTCACCCGACATCTGCGTCAGCGGTACAAGAACTGTATAAAGGCTTGCTGTGATCAGACCCCAGCCAGGCCGGTCCGTCACAGTGGCGGCCAGTCGGCAGAGTCCCACAGCCAGCAGCGACCAGGATGCCAGTCGTACCAGCCAGGCCACCAAAGTGAGTGACAACCAGCGAGTCGGCAGTCCGACGGTCCAGAAAAACACTTGGTGGGCATCGGCGCTGGAGAAAAAGAAGTCGCCGCGGCAGTATTCGGCGTCCCAGTAGTGCCGTGCCTTGCCAAGGTAATGCGCTTCATTGACTGATGGAGCCATGCCGCCGGACAGCAGCCAGAAGACTGCTACAACTGCCAGTGGCTCGAGCCAGCCCGGCCATCTTCTGCCGCGCTCCGCCAGCGCACCTCCAGGCTCGTCCGGTCCCGCCACGGTCACGGTCCCTCCGTATCAGCCAGCACGGTGCCGAGGCCAGCGTCCCGGGCCCGCTCCAGCACGATTGCTGCGAGCGCAATATCTTCCATGGCCAGCCCAACCGACTTGAAAATACCAATTCCGGGCCGTGCCTGTCGCCAGGCTGGCCCCACGCTAACAACGTCGCTCAATTCGACAGCCTGCTGCCAGGAAAAACAACCCAGCTCCGCTGCCCGCTCCAACTCACCCGCCTCCACTCGGCAGGCATCAACGCTATCACAGACAACCCAGCCCGCTCGCTGAAGTGCCCGGTCATCCAGTTCTGTCTTTTCGAGCCAGTTCGATCCAATTGCACAGACCACGGCTCCGGTGGCCAAATCGTCGCCCGCCAGGACAGGTGTCCGGCTCGACGTGGCTGTCACCACCAGCGGCATGTCGCTGACCGCCTGGCTGGCCGAATCTACCGGCTGCAGATCCAATTCCAACATCGCGCCCATCCGCTGGCAGAAGGACTCTCGCCGCTCCGGATCGCGACTGTAGACGCGGGCCTGCTTCAGTGGGCAGGCTGCTGCCACCGCCGCCAGTTGCGATTCAGCCTGCCAGCCGGTCCCCAGCAAGCCCATGCTGGTCGCCGCCTCAGCAACCAGCAGGCTGGCTGCCAGGCCGGTAACCGCGCCCGTCCTAAGCTGGCCCAGTTTGTTAGCTTCCATCACCACGACTGGCTGGCCTGTTGTCTGGTCATAGAGAGTGACGTGAAACACCGCTCCCTGCCGCGTCGTGGTGTACTGTTTCCAGCCGACCAGTCCCAGTTCCCGATCGGCTGCTGACATGCTGTGCAGGACAACACCATCCCCGCTGGCTCTCACTCTGGGAACATTGTCGATGAGGCCGGCGGCGGCACGCACAAAGGCAGCCTGCATGGCCATCACAGCCGTGCTGATGTCGATCAACTCTTCAACTTCATGCTCGCGCAGAAACAACATCCCGTCGACTCCCTGGTCAGCTAGTCCTCAAGTTCGCCAATCCGCTGAAAGTCACCCTTGAGGGATTGATAAAGCTGCTGGTACATGGGAAATCGCCGATTGTAGGCTGACCGGCTGCTGCGAACCGCAGCCGTCTCGCTCGCCATTCGAATCGTTGCCCCACAGGCTTCCCTGACATTCTTAAAGGCTCCGGCGCCGACAGCTGCCAGCAAGGCGACTCCGTAGGCCGGTCCCTGTTCGGCTTGGATTGTGACAACTTTCTTGCCAAACACATCGGCCTGCAGCTGCCGCCAGAATTTGCTGCGTGCCCCTCCACCCGAGGCTCTCACCTGGCGGACAGGCACCCCCATCTGCTGAAGAATCTCAAGGCTATCGCGCATCGCGTAGGTAACACCTTCCATGATCGCTCGGGCGATATGTCCACGGCCATGCTTGAGTGTCAGGCCGATGAGGCTGCCACGGGCCGCGGGGTCGGCGTGAGGTGTTCGTTCGCCGGCCAGGTAGGGGAGGAAGTACAACCCCTCGCTGCCGGCCGGAACACGGGCAGCTTCACGGGTCAGCAGGTCGTAGGGGTCCTTGCCGCCGGACTTACCGAGTTCAGCACAGAGACTCTCCACAAACCACTGCAACGAGCCGCCAGCGGTCAGGTTGACACCCATCATGTGCCAGGCACCGCGAACCGCATGGCAGAACGTATGCAGTCGCCCCTCTGGGTCCACCTGCATTTCGTTGCTATGAACAAACATCACGCCACTGGTCCCGATCGACGACGAGAGCACGCCTGGCCTCACCACCCCGGTCCCAACAGCTCCGGCAGCACAGTCGCCGGCACCACCCACCACGACACACTCGGTCGTCAGGCCCAGCTTTTGAGCTGCTGCCCGTGTCAGCGTTCCGGTCACCTCCTCCGATTCGTAACAGCGAGCCAGTAATTCACTATCCAGCTGCAGACGCGAGAGCAGCTTCTTTGACCAGCTGCGGCGTTTCACATCGAGCAGCAGCATGCCACTGGCATCACTCACATCCGTGGCGTACTCACCGGTCAGTCGGCGGCGCACGTCGTCCTTGGGCAGCAGCACCTTGCGTGTACGGTCAAAGTTCCTCGGTTCATTATTTCTCAGCCAGAGGATTTTAGGCGCTGTGAAGCCTGTCAGGGCAGGATTGGCAACCATCTCGATCAACTTGCGACGTCCACCCGCGAGGCTTTCGATTTCCTCGCACT
>CAUZOB010000004.1:0-52328 GCA_963581185.1 Planctomycetota bacterium
ACGGCTGCCAGGATGAACCCGCTGAAGAACCCGCTGAAGAACCCGCTGAAGAACCCGCTGAAGAACCCGCTGAGAACAGTACGGACGACGAACCGGCTACCGAAGAGGGTGACGATGAGCCAAGCGACGTGGATGCGGCAGCTGAAGCAGAAAAAGCTCGCCAGGCAGAATTCGAAATGCAACTGGCTGAACACGGGCAGAAACGGAATGACGCCATTCAGCGTGTGCAGGTGCTGAATGAACGCTTCGCCGAATGGTACTACCTGATCAGCGAGGAAACCTACAACAAGCTGCGACTGGGGATCAGCGACATTGTCAAAGCGAAAGAAGACAGTGACGGTGGCCTCGGTAATTTCCGCGACCTCGAAAGTTCTGGCCTGCTACCGCCGCCTCCAGGTCTGCCTCAACCGTAATCAAGCGGGCCAGGGGTCAGGAACAACCTCGCTCAATTTCTGGACAGCTCGACACAGCAAAGCGCAGCAGGATTGTGTGGTGAATCGGAGCTCCTTACAGCTCCTCGCCCAGTTCACGCAGCAGCGAGAATTCGAAGATGCCTGTGTCATGACCATCGCTAAAGGCGATCGTGTACGCATAGCTGCCGACCGGCTGCATGCCGGCCACTCGCAGCGGCTGTGCCTCCTCGAGACTGATCACTGGCAATCCCCCTGTGAGATCCGTCGGCACTTCCGCTCGCTTTTCACGGCAGGTTGCGCAGGGACAGCTGTCCCGTAACTGCTGGATAGAATAGCTGCGTCGCTGACCGTCGCTCCAGTGAATCTCAAGCGTCTCGTCATCGCTGCGTTGAATATCTGTGGGATAATAGTCCATCGACTCACTCATTTATCCATTCTCGCCAGTTCGGCCAGCAGGCGATCGACTTCGTCGGCCGTGTTGTAATGTACCATCCCAACCCGCAACATCCCCTCGGGCTCCAGGCCCAGAGATTCGGTGAGCAAGAGGGCATAGTAGTTTCCATGCCAGCTAAAAATCCCCTGCTCACCCAGTCGACGGGCCAACTCACTGGTCGCAATCTCCCGATGGGTAATCGCGACCGTGGGAACTCGCTCGTCCATTCGCTGCAGGTCGGTAATACCGTGCACCGAATAATTCTCCATCTCCGCCAGGCCGCTTAATAGCTGTACCGTCAGTTGCTGCTCATAGGGTTCGATCGCGGCGAACGCTATTTCCAGTGCGGCCCTGCGGTCCAGTCCGTCCTGACCGTCAAGTTGTCGGCCTGTATCGGCCAGGTAGTCAACCGCCGCCAGGGCTCCGGCAATACAGGCATGGTTCTGTGTACCGGTCATCCACTTGTCCGGCAACTGGTTCGACGCCGGCCGCACCTTGTAGGCCTGCAGCGATTCCAGTAACTCACGACGACCCCAGAGAATGCCAATATGCGGCCCAAAGAACTTGTAGGCAGAACAGGCCAGGAAGTCACAGTCCAACTCAGCCACATCGATCAACTGGTGCGGCGCATGATGCACTGCATCCAGAAAGACCAGTGAGCCGACATCGTGAGCCCAGCTGCAGATCTGTCTGACAGGGTTGATTGTACCGGAGCCATTCGAGCTGCATCCGACCGCCACCATCCGTGTCCGGGAACTCAACTTGGACTGAAAATCTTCCAGGTCCAGTGTGCAGTCTTCGCTGTGGATATCCACGTAATGGACGGTGGCTCCGGCATCACGAGCAGCAAGTACCCAGGGAGCCACGTTGGCATCGTGGTCCAGCCGGGTGACGATCACCTCGTCGCCCTGGTTCCATGTTTTTCCCAGCGCACGAGAGAGGGAAAATGTCAGCGTTGTCATATTGGGACCAAAGATCGTCTCGCCCGGATCGTCCACTCCCAGCAGGTCAGCAAAAGCCTGGTGTGCTTCGGCCAGCATCTCGTCGCTCTCGCGACTGGTAGCAAACAACCCCTGGTGATTGGCATTGCGATTACCGAGGTACTGGCTGATTGCATCAATCACTGTCTGGGGAACCTGGGTTCCGGCAGGGCCATCGAGGTAGACAACTGGTCGGCCATTCTCCTCACGTCTGAGGGCGGGAAACTGGTCCCGGCAGATCCCGCTAAACAACTCACTCATCGCCAGGTCCTTCTTTCTAACCGCGTTGATCCACAAATCGCTGTGCCTTGGCTTCAAACCGCGGCAAGCTGTCTGCCGCCACTGTACTGACATCGATGCGCAGTCCCAGCCTCAATTGCAACTCAGCTGCTACGTCGTCCGCGATCTCGCAGGGCTCTTCCAGTTCAACCCGCAGCTGGTCCATTTCACCTTCACGGGTGGCGGTGATCCGGTACTCCCCAACCGCCGAAAATGACCGCAGGATCTCCTCCATGGTACCAGGGAAGATATTCACACCACGGATCACCAGCATATCGTCAGCTCGTCCCAGCACACCTCCTTCGAGCAAGACGAACTGGCTTGCTGAATCGTGCGTCCAGCGCGGACGGACTCGATCCCCTGTCTTGTAACGGATCAGCGGACAGCCGCTGCGTCCCAACGGAGTTAATATCAATTCGCTCAGCTCTCCGTCGGCCGCCGGCTCTCCGCTCTGGACCGAGACAAACTCGGCAATAAACTCCGATTCGATCACGTGCAGTCCTGTCTGCTGCGGATCGGCATAGCCCCAGGGACCGACTTCAGTCGCACCGGCATGGTCAATGACCCTAGCACCCCAGGCTTGTTCAATCCGTGCTCTGACAGCAGGCAAACTGCCGCCAGGTTCACCAGCCACGACGATCCGGGAGACGGATCCGCTGGCCAGGTCACGTTGTTGCTGGCTGGCCACATCGGCCAGTCGCAGGGCATAGGTGGGTGTGGTGAAGATGACGGTCGCCCCGATCTCGTCGATCAGGCGCAGTCGCGCCTCGCTGCTGAGTCCCCCGGACGGGATCGACATCGCTCCTCGCTGCAGCACGGCCTCGTGAGCCGTCCAGAAACCGATAAAGGGACCGAAGGAGAATGCCATCATGGCCCGGTCGGAGGGCGTCAGCTCGACTGCGTCCAGCACGAACTGCCAGGTATCCAGCCACCATTGCCAGTCGACCGTGGTGTCCATGATCACCAGCGGCTGGCCATGTGTGCCGGAAGTCCGGTGAAGTCGGGCATACCTTTCGGTTGGGTAGGTATGATTGGCAGACCGTGCGGAGTCCGCTTCGGTCGGCACCAGCTCCGATTTGGTCGTCAGCGGCAGCGAGCCGAGTTGGTCGAGTGAGCTGAGTGGCAGCTGCAGTCCGGCCAGCTTGTCGGCATAAAACTGGTTGGTCGGCAGGATCTCATCGAGCAGCTGGTTGAGGCGGTCGAGTTGCCAGCCGCGCAGGGCCTGCCGCGGCATTTTCTCCTGCTCTCGTCGCCGATCGGCTTGACTGTCGACCATCACCGCATGATACGAGTTGCCGCGTCCGCTCGCTATGCGTCCCCGTCAGCCGCCGCTTCAGCAGGTTGCTGCTTTTGAAAGTCCTGGCCCCCGGAGACTGCCATACGAACCAGCACCACGCCAAAACTCATCAGGATCGCTCCCAGGTAAAGCGGCCCCACCGCCAGCACGTGGTAAAGCGGCATACCGACCAGCGGGCCGACGATTCGGGAGAGCGCCCCCACGCTGTCTCCCAGGCCCAGCACGGTGCCTTGCTGTGTCGGGTCCGTACGACGGGAAATCAGTGAATTCAGCGCCGGCCGCATGCAGGAAAAACCACAGACAATCACCGCCAGGCCGATGAACAGGACGCTGCCCGGCGTTGCCTGTTTGTCATGCAGCAATGCCAGCATCAGGAAACCGCCGATCATGACCAGCGAGCCGGCGGTAGCCAATGAAGCTTCGCTGACGCGCTTGGCAATTCGCCGCACAAAGCCAGCCTGCACGATGAACAGCACGAGTCCAATAAAAGTGAAAACCGGCAAGAGCTGTTTTGTCGTGTAAGCATGTTCCTCCTTGAGGAACAGCGAGAGAATCACTTCCAGGGTGGCAAAGCAAAAGACGTACAGGAACGAGGTCAGCAGCAGCAGGCCGATGGATGGAATTGCCAGTGCCTGCTTCCAGGCCTGGAAGTCGATAATCTTTCGACCACCGGACGTGCTATCCGGCTTGAGTGATTCGGGCAATCGAAAGATGGCCAGCAGCAGGGCTACTGCCGAGAGCATCGCTGCTGCGTAACCAGGCCAGGGGCTCATCGCCTGGTCGCCTTCCGGCAGTGCCAGCAATCCAAACAGCGGTCCGAAGGTAAACCCCAAGCCGAAGGCTGCTCCGATGATCGCCATCCCGGAGGCGCGTCTTTCTGGCGGAGTTACATCGGCGATGTAGGCGCGAGCGGTGGTAATCGTGGCCCCGAAAATTCCTGCCCCGATGCGCGAGACAAACAACAGGACGAGGCTCTGCTGCTGGGCCGCCAGGCCAAACATTGCATAGAAGATGATCGATCCCGTCAGACCGACCATGATGATTGGCCGCCGGCCGACACGATCAGAGAGCCGGCCCCAGATGGGGGCAAAGAACAGCTGCATGATCGAGTAACTCGCCATCAGCAAGCCGATCACGACTCCGATTTGCATTTCCGTCATGCTGCCAGCCAGCTGTTTGCCGTACAGCGGCAAGAGCGGCAGGACCATGCCGAATCCCAGCAGGTCAATGAAGACGGTCAGGAAAATGACAAGCAGGGCGGATTTACGCATTTCTTCTTCTGCCTGGGATCCCAAGAGAGTTAGCAGCTACAGATTAGAGGTTATCGATTGGGTGTCATAGATCAGCTCGTGCGGGCTTCCAGCCGCCGCCACCTGGAGTTCGGATTGTCAGGCGATCACCGGCGACAACGTCAATCCGTGCCCGGCCAGCCAACTCCTCGGTCGTCCCGTCGGCTCGCCTAAGCTGATTCTCCCCCACCTGGCCCGCCTCGCCACCCGCCAGCCCGAATGGTGGATAGTCCCCGCGCCGCTGCGAGAGGATACTCACCTGCAGTGGCTCAAGAAACTCGATACAGCGCACCGCGCCGTCGCCGCCCGCATGCCGCCCTGCTCCACCCGAGCCGCGACGTAGCGAGAACTCAATCAAGCGGACCGGGTATCGCTGCTCCAGTACCTCCGGGTCGGTGATCCGGGTATTGGTCATGTGCGTGTGAACCGCGGACTGGCCGGCTGCTGTCGGCGTCGCACCCGCTCCACCGCAGATTGTCTCGTAGTAACCGAACTGGTCATTTCCAAACAGCAGGTTGTTCATCGTCCCCTGGCTGGCGGCAGCCAGCCCCAGCGCCCCGAGCAGGACGTCCACAACCCGCTGGGACGTCTCCACATTACCTCCGGCAACCGCCGGACAGCTGGCTGGATCATCGTTCCCCTCCGGGGCCAAGAGTCCGGCCGGAATCTTGAGCGTGAGGGGAGTCAGCACACCCTGATTAAGTGGAATGTCTTCATCAATCAAGCAGCGCATGACGTACATCACTGCCGCCTGGACAATGGCCCGATTGGCATTCAGGTTGCCAGCCAGCTGCCCTGCCGTGCCAGAAAAATCGACTTCCGCCTCGTCTCCGCGGATGGTGATGTTGACCGCAATCCGGGCTCCATCGTCAAGAAAGTCCTCAAATGGGTACTCTCCATCATCAAGTTGGTCCAGCGCAGCCCTCATTTTTGTCTCGGCAGCCAACTGGATCTGCTGCATGTAGAACAGCACCTGCTGCCGGCCGTGGCTGTCAATCAGTTCGCAGATATCGTGCTGACCCTGGTGATTGGCAGCTACCTGGGCTCGCAGGTCTGCCATGTTATCTTCCACGTTGCGCGTCGGATAAGGTCCGCTCAGCAACAACTCTCGCAACTCATCTCCCCGCCACTGGCCCTGCTGGAGCATCATTCGGTTTCGGATCAAGACCCCTTCCTCGCCAAGATTCTGAGAAAACGGCGGCATCGAGCCCGGCGAAATTCCACCGATTTCTGCATGGTGGGCGCGGCTGGCCGTGAACAGCATCAAGACGGGCGACTGGTCAGGCTGCTGGTCAAAAACTGGTGTCACGACAGTTATATCGGGCAGATGAGAACCGCCACGGTAGGGATCGTTGCTGACAAACACATCGCCCGGCCGCATATCGGGATAGTCTGCCAGGATCGATCGCACCGTCTCGCCCATGGCACCCAGGTGAACTGGGATATGAGGAGCGTTGACGACCAGGTCCCCAGTCGCGGTGAACAAGGCGCAGCTGAAATCGAGTCGTTCCTTGACGTTCACGCTGGAGGAGGTGTTTTGCAGCGTGATCCCCATCTGCTCTGCGATCCCGGCGAAGCGATTATTAAAGACCTCCAGGCTGGCGGCATCGACGCTGTCCGTCAGATCATCATCTGTCGGCAGTCGGCTCTGCTGCCGCTCGTCCTCCAGCAACAACTCACCTGCGGGCAACAGAGTCGCTGTCCAGCCAGGGTCCACGACTGTGGTCGAATAGGGTTCCAGCAGGATCGCCGGGCCGGGGACCTGCTGGCCGGCCTGCAACGAGCTGCGCTGCAACAGCCGAGTCGCATGAAGCTGACCCGCGAATCGTGCCTCCACACTTTCAGCCGACGGCAGCTCAGTGGTCACTGCTTCAACTGAGTTCGGCTTGTCGGCAACCAGTTCCAGCTCGGTCGATTGACCTGTCGCCTCGACTCGCAGCGCCACCAATTCGAGCGGACGGTCGTCATGCAGGTAGCCGTAATACTGTTGGTGTTGAGCTGCGAAGGCGTCCGGTAGCGAGGCCAGCCACTCGGCCCCTGGATCATCGAGCGGGCCGGGCAGGGCCAGCCCCGCCTCCATTCCCTGGTAGCGGACTTCAGCCCAACTGGCCACGCTGGCCCGCTGGCGTGGCACTCCCTCGGACTCCAGTTCCGCCAGCGCAGCCTGGCTGAGTTGTTCAAGCATCTGTTCCAGGCTGTCGCTGGAAAGCTGACTCAGCGGCTGGTAGATACCCAGCTGCTGATGTCGGCTGATGGCTGCCACGCCAATCCCATAGGCACTCAGGATACCGGCATCGGGGTGATTGAGGATCGTGCGAATCCCCAGCTGACGGGCAACTTCGCAGGCATGCTGTCCGGCGGCTCCGCCGAAGGCGACCAGCAGGTGATCGCGTGGATCGTAGCCACGCGCGACTGAGATCGACCGAATCGCCTCGACCATACTGGCATCGGCAATCCGCAACAGGCCAGCGGCTACTTCGGTCGACGAGTGCGACTGACCTCTGGCCTGGTCAAGCTGGCTCAGCAGTTCCGACATCCTGTCTCGACTGGCTGCTGGATCCAGTTGAAACGGAAAGCTTTCTGCCCGCAGCTTGCCCAGCAGCAGGTTAACATCGGTCACTGTGAGCGGACCTCCGCGGCCATAGCAGGCCGGGCCAGGATCGGCTCCGGCACTCTCTGGACCAACGACCAGCTTGACTCCATCAAACCGGCAGATGGATCCGCCGCCAGCGGCCACCGTCTGAATGGCCATCATCGGCGTGACGATACGAACGCCTGCCCTTTCTGTTTCATAGTCGTACTGGAACTGGCCATCAAAGCGAGAGACATCGGTACTGGTCCCGCCCATATCGAACCCGATCAAGCGGTCAAAGCCTGCCTGGCGAGCTACTGCGACCGCACCCACCAGGCCGCCAGCCGGACCAGAGAGGATACTCTCCTTGCCGGAAAAGGCGGCGGGCGAGACCAGGCCCCCGGCGGAGGTCAGCAGCCGCAGGCTGGAGTCAGTTGAGAGTCCCGCCTGGAGCCTGGCAATGTAATCGACGAGAACTGGATCGAGGTAAGCGTTGAGGAGAGTTGTCTGGGATCGCGAGACCAGCTTGATCAGCGGTGCCAGCTGGCTGGAGAGGCTGACATGCTGAAAACCGAGTTCAGCTGCCAGCTCGCCAAGTTGTTGTTCGTGGATATCCAGCCGGTACGCATTGAGCAGGCTGATCGCCAGCGAATCGATCCCCTGCTGGCGCAGCTGCTCGAGTTGTTGCCGGGCCTGCTGGAGATCCAGCGGCCGGATCACTTCACCGTCGCTGCTGACTCGTTCATCGATTTCAGCCACGGCCTTAAACAGCGGTGCCGGCCTGCGGGCGGCCAGGTCAAACAGCTGCGGGCGGTCCTGGTTGCCAATCCGCAGCAGATCACCGAGACCGCGGGTGGTCAGCAGCCCGATATCAGCGCCACTGCGAGTCAGCAGCGCGTTGGTGCCGCGGGTGGTACCGAGTCGCACGTTACAATCCGGAACAGGTTGGTCGGCAGCCAGCCCGAGCAGCCAGCGGATAGCCAGCAGCGGTGCTTCGAGGTCCGTCTGCAGCCGGTAGCTCATACCGTCCTGGACGTCCTCCGGCAGGGGATCGTCCAGGGTTAAGCGGCCCTGGCTGGTATCCGCCGAGTGGACGGTTGTATCGAACAGCAGCGAGCCGTCGTCATTCTCAATTGTCAGCCGGGCTCCCTGCCAGAACTGATCCGGACCGGTCGCTGCATTCTGATCCCAGAGGAAACGCCCTTCGCTGCGCGAGATTGTTCCCGAGCTGGCACCGCTGCTGAGCAGTTTGTACCGAACCAGCCTGCCGTCGGGTCGACGAGCCAGGCAGTCGGTGAAAGTACCGCCTACATCGATCCAGAAGTCCCACCGGTCTGACGAATTCGCTGGCGGCTCCATTAGAGCGACTTTGCACCAATCGAAAACAGCTGGGAGTTGGTCCGCAGGAACATCCGTCCGCCGGACACGGCGGGCGTGGCGCGGCTGGCTTCACCCAGCGGAAACTTGTGCAACAGCTTGTACTCTTTCTCTGCCGCCACGACCCAGACAGTTCCCGCTTCGTCGATACAGAACATCTTGTCACCGACGCGAATCGGCGAACCGGAAAAGGCGGTATCGAGTCGGTTGCGCCAGTGCAGCGTACCGTCGCGCGCATCGATACAGCTGACAATTCCCTTGTCGTACCAGAGGAACAGCAGGTTATCGCGGGCCACGGATGTCGGCACGTAGGGAGCCTGCCGATCGATCTTGACGACCACCTCTGCCTGCTCACCGGGTTGGATACCGACCAGGTAATTGCCACCGCCACCTGAGCCAGTCGAGCCATAGATCAGGTCGCCGGCGAAAATCGGCGAGCTGACGGTACGCATGCTGAAAGCATCCGGCAGGGACCAGTTCTGCGCGCCGGTATCTGGATCGAGGCTGAACATGCCATTGCCGGTGCTGGTGCAGATCAGCTGGGGCTTACCTCGCTTGGGAGTATAAATGCAGGGGACCGAGTAGCAGACGTTGACGCTGGCGCGGTCAATGGACCAGCGGGTTTCCCCGCTGCGGCGGTCGAAGGCCATCATGAAGCTGTCGCCAGGTTCCTGGCCAGGCTTGAGCTTGTTGGCTTGCTGCGAGTTGGAGAGGATCACAAGATCCTTGTAGATCATTGGCGAGGTACCGAAACCATGCTGGCTGACCCAGCGACCGAGGTCACGACTCCAGACTTCATCCCCAGCATGCGTCAAGGCCTTGAAGGTGGTCTGGCCGGGGGTCGACCAGGCGATGTAGACGCGTTCCTCGTCGACGGCCGGCGTGCAGGAGGCGAAGCTGCTACGGACGTGCAAATGGTGGTGCTCGGACTCGAACGTGCGGTTCCAGTTGATCTTGCCAGATTCGGTATCGACTGCCAGCACATAGCGTTCCGCGGATTCCGGGTCTGCGCTGAGCAGGAACAGCTGTTCACCCCAGGCGACGGGAGACGAATGGCCGATCCCCGGCAGCTTGATTTTCCAGTTAAGGTCATCCTCTGTCCACTCAGCCGAGAATGACTTCAGCGTGCTGACCCCCTGGCCATTTGGTCCATGAAATCGGGTCCACTCCTGGGCATCGACAGAACTGACGGGCGGCAGCAGGATCGCCGTAGCGAACAGGTAACAGAGTCGCCGGATCATAAAGTCATCCTCATAGTTGAGATGGTAGTCGAGTTGGAATTCGCCGCAGGCCAGGTCGCTGGGAAAGCAGGTGAACGAAGCGTCCAACGAAATCGTAATAAAACCCAGGCCACTACTCAATTCGGTCGTCAAGCAAATGCCAAACCGGGTGAACGATCCGCAGCGGAGTGATTCTGTTGATATCGTCTGGCAGCACGCCAGCGAGGGCTCGCCAGAGGGAACTCGATGTGACTTGTTTCACCGTTTGAATCCCGATATTATTGACCACTCAGTGCGGTCGACGGACGCGTCACCACGGATTTCCCTACTGCTCTTTCGCTCTTAACCCAACAGGTACCTCATGAGCCTTCGGTCATCCTTCCAAAGTTGCTGGCGTCGACGATCCATCACTGCCGTACTTGGTCTCGCCGCCCTCGCCGCGCTGCTGTTTCCCTTGCAGGGCGACGAGCTGGGAGGACCCTCACCCAAAGACCGCCGGATTGCCCTGCTGGTACATTCGCGACTCAAGGACTTGCACCTTTCCAAGCATCCGCTCAATGACGAGATCTCGGAGCGGGCGATTAAGTCACTGGTCCGGCGACTGGATCCCTTCAAGCTGTATTTTCTGCAGGCCGACGTTGATGAGTTCAATGCCAACAAGCATGAAATGGATGACATGGTGACGAAGGGCGACGTGACCTTCATCTACACAATCTTCACTCGCTTGCTACAGCGGATTGATGAGCGAGTTCTCGTGGCCAACGAGCTGATTGACGAGGAGCATGATTTCACCGCCGATGAGGAGATGATCAGCGATCCGGAGGACGTGATCTATGCCACGAATGCTGCTGAGGCAAGGGAACGTTGGCGCAAGAGGATCAAGTACAACATCCTTTCGCTCAAGAGTGAAGAGATGGAGGGCGAGAAAGTAATGGAGCGATTGCATCGGCGTTACACAAGTTTCGCCAAGCAGATGCACCAGACCAGCAGCGACGAGTTACTGGAAATGTTCCTCAACTCGGTCGCCAACAGCTACGACCCGCACACCTCTTACATGTCCCCCAGTACGCTGGAGAATTTCCGCATCCAGATGCGACTCGAGCTGGAAGGCATTGGTGCCGCGCTGCAGCTGATCGACGGTTACACGGTTGTCTCACGGGTGATCCCGGGTGGTGCTGCGGACCTGAACGGCAAGCTCAAGGCCCAGGATCGAATTGTCAGTGTCGGCCAGGGCGAGGAGGGCGAGATGGAAGATGTGCTGGACATGAAGTTGGACGCTGTGGTCTCTCGAATTCGTGGCAAGGCCGGCACAGTCGTCCGGCTGGGAGTGATTGTCGAAAATGGCGACACCGAGATCTACAACATCACGCGCGCCAAGATTAGCCTGACCGATAGCGAAGCACGCGGCACGATCATCGAGCACGAGCTCGGTTCAGGCGACGCGACACTCAAGGTCGGTGTGATCGATCTGCCCAGCTTTTACATGGACATGCAAGCTGCCAGTCGTGGCGATAAGAATTACAAGAGCACCACGCGGGATGTGCAAGTAATCCTGGACGACTTTGCCAGCAAGAACGTCGCCGTCGTGGTGTTGGATCTGAGCCAGAATGGCGGCGGCAGCCTGACCGAGGCTATCAACCTGACTGGCCTGTTCATCGACACCGGTCCGGTGGTCCAGGTCAAAGGTCCTGATGGCAAGGTAGAGAAATACGAGGACGTTGCTAAAGGGATGGGCTGGAATGGACCACTGGTCGTACTGACATCCCGTTTCAGTGCCAGTGCCAGTGAAATCCTGGCGGGAGCGATTCGGGATTATCAGCGCGGACTGATCGTGGGCGATGAGTCGACTCACGGCAAGGGCACGGTCCAGAGCCTGATGGACCTCGGTTCACAGCTCTTCGGTATCAACAACGGACCCAACCTGGGAGCCCTCAAGCTGACGATGCAGCAGTTTTATCGTCCTAATGGCGAAAGCACGCAGATGCGTGGCGTCCCCTCCGATGTTGTACTCCCCTCGATCACCGATCATATGAAGATCAGAGAAGGGGACCTCGACTACGCCGTCGCCTTTGACAAAGTAGATTCAGCCACCGACGTCAATCTCGGCATGCTCGATAATGCCCTGATCGAACGATTGCGGAGGCGGTCGCAGAAGCGAGTTGGAAAGTCCGAGGAGTTTGCCGGCCTGCTGGAGGACATCGAGCGTTACAAGGTGCAGCGTGATCGCAAGACCGTCACGATCAACGAGGAGAAGTACCTGGCCGAACGGGCCCAGTTTGATGTGGAAAGCGAAAATCGTCGCCAACTTGAGAAACGCAATGACTCGGACGACGACGTGTTCGCGGACACCTTCTACAACACCGAAGTCCTCGATATCACGGCCGACTATGTGGAACTGCTTGGTGGCCGCAAGGTTGCCGGCGCGCCCTAGGCCTCAGTTCAGCGGCTCTGGCGAGCTGAGAGTGGAATCTGCAGGCCGTCGTAGGCCAGCTGGATATTGTCCGGCAGTTGCTGGTTCGTCGCGTCGTGGTCGAGTTGGTGCGAGAGGTGTGTAAAGTAGGTCTGCTTCGGCTGCAGTTGCCTCGCCACGTCGACTGCCTCGTCGAGGCTAAAGTGCGTCGGATGCGGCTTGTGTCTGAGCGCCCCCAGGATCAGCACATCCAGTCCTTCCAGCAAGGCCATGCTCGCTGGTGGAATCTCATTGGTATCGGTGCAGTAGGCAACATCACCAATGCGAAAGCCCAGGACATCGAACCGCGGGCCGTGCTTGAGCAGAAGCGGAGTGATCGTCTCACCCAGAAGCTCAAATGGATGCAGGTCGATAGTCTGGAATTCGAGCTGCGGAATCGAGCCCCGGTGGGTGGGAGTGCGAGGGGTGAAGGCATAGTCGAAGGAGGTTCGGATTCGATCTTCCACGATCTCCCGGCAGTAGATCGGAACCGGGTGCCCCAGGTAGAACTGCTGGATCCTCAGGTCGTCGAGTCCAAACACGTGATCGGCGTGTTCGTGGGTGTAAAGTACGGAATCGATGCGGCCCACCCCTTCTCGTAACAGCTGGGTGCGCAGGTCGGGCGGTGTATCGATCAGCAGGTTACCCGCGGGCAATCCCAGCAGGGCACTGCAGCGAGTGCGGTTGTTATGCGGATCATCGCTGCCACAGACGTCACAATCACAGCCGATCACCGGAACTCCGACGGACGTGCCGGTCCCCAGCAGGATCAATTGCCCCTGGATATCTCGACTGAGTGGATTGTGGCGTTTCTGGGACTGGGCCATGAAATCACGTCGAGGGTGCCGAATCTCGAAAAACAGCGAATTGTGAGCAGGTTAAGCGGTCGGGAGGTGCATTGACAAGCGGCTGGGGCGTGAAAAAGCAACTTCTGGCAGCTGACACGTTCCGCTCTACCGGTCGGAGTTGACCCATTTGGGAGACCGCTATAAGCTACGATGTTTGCAGCTGTTACGAGTTGTCCGCCTGTTTTCGGCGGACGAGCATGCGGTGAATTCACCGCGTCGAGCCACACCTGTGCGTCCTCCATTTGACCCCATTCCTGCTGATTAACCCATGCCCATCCTGCAGCGAATCTGGGAATTCATCTCGTTTCTAGGCGGCGGCCTGGTGCGCCTGTTTGAGCGAGTTGTCACGACGGTGATCGGTTCGGCGAATGTCCGGCAACTGAAGAAGCTGGAACCGCGGACCACTATCATTGGGGGCCTTGAATCAACCTACGAGAAGTTGACGAACGAGGAGCTAATCCAGCAGACCGACTTGTTCCGAGAGCGACTGGCGGCCGGAGAGAGCACCGACGACCTGCTGGTGGAAGCGTTCGCTGTCTGCCGTGAAGCCAGCAAGCGTTACCTGCAAATGCGGCATTACGATGTCCAGTTGATTGGCGGAATGGTACTTCACGAGGGTGGCATTGCGGAAATGGTCACCGGTGAGGGTAAGACGCTGATGGCGACGCTGCCTGCCTACCTGAATGCCATTGAGGGCAAGGGTGTGCACGTGGTGACGGTCAATGATTACCTGGCGCGTCGTGACATGGAATGGATGGCTCCTGTCTACATGGGCCTGGGTCTGACGGTGGGTGCGATCCAGAGCAACATGAGCGTGGATGAACGTCAGCAGGCGTATGACTGTGACATTACTTATGGCACGAACAACGAGTTCGGGTTTGATTACCTGCGCGACAACATGCGACCAGCGGCACGCGGGGACGACCGGTTTGCCAAGCGACAGCAGCAATCGCAGGGCCCCCTGCACTTCGCCATTATTGACGAGGTCGACAACATCCTGATTGACGAGGCGCGGACACCCCTGATCATCTCCGGCCCGGCCTATGACGATGTCCGCAAGTACGCTGCCGCGGACCGGGTTGCCAAGCAGCTGAAAAAGGACCTGCACTTTCAGCTCAATGAAAAAGACCGCTCAGCGAACCTGACGGACGAAGGAGTCCGGGCTGCAGAAAAACTGGCCGGGGTGGAGAGTTTCTACACGGCCGGCAACATGGAATGGCCGCACCTGCTCGACAACTCACTGAAGGCACGTTTCCTCTACAAGCTGGACGTCCATTACGTCGTCAAGGATGGCGATATCGTGATCGTCGACGACTTCACCGGTCGGCTGATGGAGGGTCGGCAGTGGAGTGACGGTTTGCACCAGGCGGTGGAGGCCAAGGAGGGAGTCGAGATCAAGGAGGAAACGCAGACGCTGGCCACGATCACGCTGCAGAACTATTTCAAGCTCTACAGCAAGATCAGCGGCATGACCGGTACCGCGGTCACGGAAGCCGCAGAATTCTACAAGATCTATGAGCTGGATGTTGTGGTGATTCCCACTAACCGCCCACTCCGGCGGACCGAGTATACGGACGTCATCTACTTGACTGAGAAGGCAAAATACCGGGCCGTGGCCGATGAGATCGAGCGGCTCAACAAGTGGGACATTGTCGACACAGGCGAAGAGGAATGGCTCGGAGAGATCGTCGCGGAAGAGGACGACAAGATCCAGTTTCGGCCGCGCGGCGAAAAGAAGTCGCATAGCATTCCTCGCTCGAAGATTGGAGAAATCCAGTTGCACGGGCGGCCCGTGCTGGTCGGTACGGTCTCGATCGAGAAGAGCGAGCTTCTCTCGGACTTGCTCACTCGGCGCGGCATCGAGCACGAGGTTCTGAATGCCAAGCAGCACGAGCGTGAGGCCGAGATTATCTCCCAGGCAGGCCGCAAATCGGGTGTCACGATCGCCACCAACATGGCCGGTCGTGGTACGGATATCGTTCTGGGTGGTAACCCCGATACGATGGCCTGGTCACGGTTACAGAACAAGTACGAAACACGGCTTGATATTCCACACGAGGAATGGGAGCAGACGGTCGCCGACGTCGACAATGAGCTCCAGATGAGCGCAGAGGGCGAGGTAGTCAAAGAGATCAATGGCCTGCATGTCATCGGTACCGAACGGCACGAGGCCCGCCGCATCGACCTGCAATTGCGTGGACGCTGCGGTCGCCAGGGGGATCCAGGCAGCAGCCGCTTCTTCCTCTCGCTGGAAGACGACCTGATGCGGATCTTCGCACCCAACTGGATGCGCTCCTTCCTGGAACGCTTCGGTATGAAGGAAGACGACCCGATCGAGAGCCGCATGGTGATGCGACGCGTCGAGGGGGCACAAAAGAAAGTCGAAGAGCGGAACTTTGAAATCCGCAAAAACCTGCTCGAGTACGACGAGGTGATGGACTACCAGCGGAGTTCAGTCTACTCGTATCGCCAGCGAATTCTCGATGGCGAGAATGTCCAACAGCTCGTGCTGGAGAATATCGAGCAGCAGATTGAACTGCATATTGAGAATTTCCTCGACATCAATTTCAGCTGTGAGTCCTTCGCCGAGTGGGCTGGAGCACGACTCGGTATCAGTTTCGATGGTCGTGATTTCCGTAGCATGAACTTCACGATGGCAGAGTCGTACGCCCTCGATGAGGCCCGCCGGCAGTCGGAAACGATGATCCAGGACGCCATCGAGGAGAACTTTGACCTCGATGCCGAGTCCAGCGAATGGAACTGGGACGCACTTGCCCAATATGCCAATCGCCAGTGGGGACTCTCGGTGCGGGATCGCACTCTCAAGAAGATTGGCTACGACGGACTGGCCGAACACCTGATCGAACTTGCCCAGACGTCGATCGCCAAGGTCGATATGTCCGAAGGGGAGATCTTTCTCGAACCGGGATATCCCGTCGGCACGGCACTCGGTTGGGTCCAGCACAAGTTCGGCTTCGAAATCGATCCGGCAGAATTACAGGGCTTTGAAGACGATGCGCAACAGATCAAACAGTTCGTGCTTGATCGCGCCGAGCAGGCCTACACGGAACGGGAAACAGAATACCCGGTGATGGCTGGCTTACTGCGCTACACCGGCGGGGGCGGCAACACCGCTCAACTGGACCGCGAAGGGCTGGTCGAATGGGCGCAGGAGAGGTTCCAGGCTGAAATCGACCTGGAGACGCTGCGTGGCAAGCAGCGAAACGAAATTCGTGAGATCCTGCTGGAATGCAGCCTCAGAAACCAGGGCAAGGTAAAGGAATTGCTGGAGGAAGTTGTCCAGCGCGTTGACCAGCTGTTCGAGGACGCCGACGAGGAGACCGCCGCAGGCATGCTCGCCAATCGCAACGGTGCACTCGAGTCACTCGCCAGCTGGGTCGGCGAACGGCTCTCCAGGGAAACCGACAGCGAGGAACTGGCAGGGCTCAACCGGCACCGGCTGGAACTGAAACTGCTGAATGCCGTGGAAGATCGCTTTCGGCCTGAAATCCGCCGCATGGAACGGACCCTGCTGCTGGAGATCGTGGATGCCGCCTGGAAGGATCACCTGCTGGGGATGGACCATCTGCGCAGCGCCGTTGGTCTGCAGGGATACGCTCAGAAGGATCCGAAGGTGGAGTACAAGCGACTGGGACGCGAGCTGTTCGACGCGATGTGGACCTCGGTTGGCGAACGTGTCACCGACCTGGTCTTCCGCATGGAACAGCTGGACGAAGGTTTCGTCGGTTCGACCTGGGTCGAGACCTCTGCCACACATGCAGAAGCATCGGCCGCCTCCGATCTCGCCGCCGAGCAGGAAGCGGCGATCGATGCCAGCGGCGGGGGAGAAATTCAGATCCAGCCAGCACGCCGTACAGGCCCACGGGTCGGTCGCAACGATCCTTGCCCCTGTGGAAGTGGCAAGAAGTACAAGAAGTGCTGCATGTCTTAATCTGCGAAACGACTCGCATGCCCTACCTGCTTAACCTGGTCTACCTGGTACTGCTGGTCGTTGTCTCGCCTGTCTTGATCAGCCGTGCTATCTGGCAAGGCAAGTATCGACGGGGACTGGCAACTCGACTGCTGGGACGACTGCCTCGCCGGACAGGAACCCAGCCCTGCTGCTGGCTGCACGCCGTTAGTGTCGGCGAAGTCAACTTGCTGGAGCCATTACTGGCTGAGTTGGAGCAGCAGCATCCGGACTGGCAATTTGTCATCTCCAGTACCACTCGAACAGGGTTTGAACTGGCAGTCAAGAAGTACGCGCCTCGCCAGGTCTTCTACAGTCCGCTCGATTTCAGCTGGGCCGTGCGAGCAGTCCTTAAACGTGTACGACCGGACCTGATCCTGCTCGTCGAACTCGAACTATGGCCCAACTTGATTCAGCTCGCCGCACGGCAGGGTATCCCGCTGGGCGTGGTCAATGGCCGACTGAGTGAATCAAGTGCCCGGGGCTACGGGCGGCTGCGGCCAGTGGTCGCCGGCATGTTGAAGCGGCTGTCATTGATCGCCGTCCAGAATGAAACTTATGCAAACCGTTTCCTGAAACTCGGTGCCTGCCCACAGCAAGTCCAGGTCACCGGTTCAATGAAGTTCGATGGAGCAATCTCCGATCGTAACAACGAGCAGACCAGGCAGTTGGCCGAGCTGGCTGGTATCCAGCCCGCAGACGCGGTGCTACTGGCTGGCAGCACACAAGTCGAAGAAGAACAGCTGGCCCTGGAAGCTTTTCTGCAGCTGAAGGATCGCCACCCCCAGTTACGGCTGATTCTCGTACCGCGACATCCTGAACGGTTTGCTGAAGTTTCAGCCATGCTCGATCGATCAGGGCTGCAGTGGCAGCGCCGCAGTGAATTAAGCCAGCTGGAGGGGGAGGCAGATTGCCGAGTGCTGCTGGTAGATGCCGTGGGGGAACTGCAGGCCTGGTGGGGTACGGCACAGATCGCACTCGTGGGCGGCAGCTTCGGGTCTCGTGGCGGTCAGAACATGATCGAACCGGCAGCCTATGGCGCCGCAGTGAGTTTCGGACCCAATACGAGGAACTTTCGTGATGTAGTTCAGCTGCTGCTGGATGCCGAGGCAGCACGTGTGATCCACGACCAGCAGGAATTTACCAGCTGGGTCGAGCAATGCCTGGTCGATCCCCAGCAGGCTGCAGCGATGGGCCAGCGAGCATGCCAGTTGGTCGCCGAACAACAGGGAGCGACTGCTCGAACGGTCGAGTTGATCGAGCAGATACTGAACTGACCGAGGCTGTCAGTCCTGCGAACTCTGTACCCAACTGCCGCTGCGCCGTAGGCGGACCGCCCAGATCTTCCCACCCTGTTCCAATTCTGCCCCTGCAGTTTAAACTGGGTGGATTATGGCAGAGGTAGCAGGACCTGCACGAGACGATCTATTTATCGCCCTGGGGACTTTTTCATGGCATCTGGCAGCTACCTGTTCACCAGCGAATCGGTCAGCATGGGTCACCCAGACAAGCTGGCTGACCAGATTTCTGATGGCATTCTGGACGCGTTGCTCGCACAGGATCCCTCGAGTCGAGTCGCCTGTGAGACGATGGTCACGACCGGGATGGCGATCATCTCAGGTGAAATCACGACCGAGGCGATCGTCGATTATCCAACGGTCATACGCGGTGTCATTCGTGACGTGGGCTATACCGACGAGACAATGGGTATCTCCGCCGATACCTGTTCGGTACTAACGGCGATCGACCGCCAGAGTCCGGATATCGCCCAGGGTGTCGACGAGAATGCAGAATCCGGCAAGCAGGTCGGTGCTGGAGACCAGGGCTTGATGTTCGGCTATGCCTGTCGAGATACCAAACAGGAATTGATGCCTCTGCCAATCGCTCTCTCGCATCGCATTCTGGAAAAGCTGAACCAGGCTCGCTTTTCCGAACAGGTCAACTGGCTCAGGCCCGACAGCAAGAGCCAGGTGACCGTCGAGTACGACGGCAACACGCCAGTTCGAATCGACACAGTCGTGGTCAGTACACAACATGATGCAGCGGTCAGCAACGACGACATCCGTTCTTTTGTGATTGACGACGTGATCAAACCTTCGCTGCCAGAAGAGCTGATCAAGGGCGAGATTACATACCACATCAATCCGACCGGCCGATTCGTGACCGGCGGACCGCACGGCGATTGTGGCCTGACCGGCCGCAAGATCATCGTCGACACTTACGGTGGCTGGGGCCGCCACGGCGGGGGTGCCTTCAGTGGCAAGGATCCAACCAAGGTTGACCGCAGCGCCGCTTACATGGCGCGGCACGTGGCCAAGTTGATTGTGGCCGCCGAGCTGGCTGATCGATGCGAGGTCCAGCTGGCATATGCAATCGGCATTTCGGATCCCGTCAGTGTCCATGTCGACACGGAAGGGACCGGATCGCTTCCCGACGAGAGGATCTGTCAGGCGGTGAGAGAGTTTTTCCCCTTGACCCCGGCAGGCATTATCGATTACCTCCGCCTACGCAGGCCGATCTTTCGCAAGACAGCGGCCGGCGGACACTTCGGACGATCCGATCCCGACTTTACCTGGGAAGCCACAGATCGAGCCGGAGAGCTGCGAGATCACCTGGGGTCGTAGCCCGCATCCAGCGGCCGAGCCCAGGGAACTGGGCCGGGAAACCGCATGGAATCGACAATCCCTACACGCCAGCGAATCGACACTCGCCTGCTGGCTTCCTGCGCACGAATCAGTGCCCTCTTGATGCTGGCCGTCTCGGCCAGCCTGTTTATTCGTCATCAGCAACTGGCTGGCGCAACACACATGTCAGCTGCTGGGCAACTCACAATCACGCTGCTGCTGGCATCAGCCGCAGCGGCCATCCGGTTACTGATCCTGGCAGCCACACCGCAGGGCCAACGCAGCTCGCTCTTGACCTGGTCCTTGCCAGCTCTTTCCTGCCTGCTTGTCTCGCTTGCCAGTCCTGGCAGCGTGGCCGGTATTGGTTCCGGCATGGCCTGGGCACTGCTGCTGGCCAGTGAACTTGGCTGGTACGCCTGCTGGGTCGTATCAGCCGGCCTGGTTACCACGGGCACGATCGTGCCGGCAGTAATGGAACCGAGCCAGCCGCTGTTGTATTCTCCCCAGGAGGCCGAGCCAGATGAGTTGATCATGGAGGATGACGAGCAGGAACTCGACCAGATCCTACCTGCCGACACGAGCTTGCAACTCACTCGTTGTAGCTCGGCTGAGGGACATGAAACCGTGGAAGCACTGATGCGGATCTCGTTTGACAGCGGTCAGCGCAGCCAGTTCGCTCATCTGCAGCTTTATCCCGCAATGGCAACATCACCCAGCGTCATCTGCCATCAACTGGCGGGTCCCGGCTGCACGATTAAGGTCGCCGAGGCAATCAAGATCGGCGTGCGCCTGGAAATACGACTGAGCTCTGTACCGCAGCAGCCGGAACAGGTGATCGTGCACCTCGAAGCGACGGAAGCCAGCCAGGCCGCCGTGCGTCAGCACGCCGCCTGAGCTGCTCGATCTGAAGCGGGCCAGCTCTGTACCAGCTCTGCTACTCTTCGCCCTGGAGTGCAATCCAGGCCTTGTTCAGATAGCTGCACTGGCAGCCAGCCGATGCATCGGGAACCAGCACGATACCGCCAGCCGGAATTGCATTGACCCAGCAACCAGGTCGCATGCCACCGTAGTTGGCCACCTCATTGTCGCCATCAAAGTGGAAGTAGCCGAGCGTGCCACTGCGGAACAGCATCATACTGCTGGCTCCTGCCAGTACACCGCAGCCGTAGGAACGTGAAAACTCAAAGGGAATAGTCTCACCGGAGAGCAGGTTCCAGGCCGCGCCCTGTGCATAGATCACCTTGTCATTGATCATCGGCCGCGACCGGTAATCCGCTTTGGCATCCCAGAGCCGCTTGCCATTTTCCAGACTGAAAACCGAGATCCGGCCGCCAATCTCAGAATCGAGTCGGAAGCTAGTTGGCTGGTAACTCATCACCAGTGCTTTGTGCTTCTCGCTCACGGAAACGGTCGTGCCATAGATATCCTCATCATTCTTCCACATCGGAGCGCCTGTTTTCGCGTCCAGCACAACCAGCGTGCCTCCCGACTGGAACTTGTTCTCGGGCTTCTTGACGCGATCAAAGAGTGCTTGCGGGCGGTCGATGAGGCAGACTTTTCCACCGGCCACGGCGATCGAATTATGCCGGATCGAGTTGGTCGCATTGTACTTCCAGAGCAACTCGCCGTTATCCGGGTTGAGGGCGAAGAGGGTTCGGGATTCCGTCAGCAGCCGCTTCATATCCCCGCCTCGCTCAACATAGCGGAAGGTCACGACGTGCTCGGGATCCGCGACAGATCCATAGAGGATGCCATCCAGGCAGGAGATATAGCCCCAGCGACTTGGTTTCCCATCCTTGCCCGGGGGTGGCTTGAATTCTCCCTCCAGCTCACCTGTCTTGATATTAATCTTCAGGCAGCGCGTTTCGTCGCGGACGAAGACACTATCACCATGCAGGCAGAAGTTCCCGCCCGTCCCGGCAACTCCCATCAACTGGTCGCCATCGTAGCCACGCAACAGGTTCTTGATTTCATACCGCCACAATTCGCGGCCTGTATAAGCATCGACTGCGATAATTCCATCCAGCCCTTGATGCAACAGTCGGCCGCGGTCATAGAGCGGTGCGGGGGCACGGCCATGCCGCTGGGGAATATCAAACGCGATATCCCGGAACCAGAGCATGCTGAGTGTCCCTTTCAACTTGTCGTCCTGGCTGTTGAGCGTATTGCCGGCATTGGCATACTGGTGAGTCCAGCTCCCAGCGCCGTCCAGACCTTCGCGGACATTGACAACCAGCTGGTCGGCTGCACCAACACAGATCGTTCCGCCGTGCGGTCGCTGAATCCGCCGGACCTGTTCCGTGATCCAGTCCTGCTTGAGTGGTTGTTGCCAGGATCGCTGTGAAACGACCAGGTCCGCCATGTAACGCGGCAGGCCGCTCTTCTCCAGTGAACGCAGCAGGACAATCACTCGGCTGCCATACAATCCGCGTGCGATCAGTCTCTGCCGGGCTCGCTGGACGTTTTCAGGATCATCATCGATGGCAATGATCTGCAGGTTCGTCTGGTCCGCGAGTGCCTCGGCCAGTGCCCCGTCGCCGCAGCCAAAATCGACGCAGAAACCAGCACGTATATCCGCTCGCTTGAGCACCTGCTGAGCATACTGCCGTAGTTCGCTATCGCTGTCGGCAGGCGTCGCCGGCGGCTTGTTGCCAACTGTCGCGAGGGGCTCGCCATTATCGGCGGCGAAGCAGTGGATTGAGCCGGTGTCGGTGCTTACCAGTAATCGACCTGACGCTACCGCCAGGCCATAGGCTGTGCCATCGATCGGCAACGACTGGATCACCTTGTGTTCTGCCAGATCGATAATGTCGACGTGCCCTGCCGATCCGGAGATGACATGCTGGCCAGCCACCATCAGCGAGGCATCGGTGTGCACATTCTTGACGACCCAGCTGGGCTCAAGCACCTGGACCTTGACGAGGTTGCCCTTGCGATCCGGCTTTTCAGCTTCCACAAACTTGTAGCCTGTGACCACACCGCCGGCGGCCCGCACCAGTCCGTCGCTGGTCGCGGCCAGCTGGCCCGTACCGACTGTGGAGAGCTTGTCGCCACTTTCGGAACTGAATCCAATGCCACTGTTGAAGAACATATCGCCAATCGCCATTGTCGGCGTGCCACCGTTGTGTCCAAATTTCTGCAGATGAAAGAAAGCCAGTTCCCCCTTCTCGCGGTCAAATGCCGCTGGCACTGCACGGCCGGTGGGGACCAGCAGGTGATTGCCGCTGACGACCAGGTAACCCTGTGCCGAGGCGCCACTCTTGGCATTCGCGCCGCCGTGGGGCTGAGCCATATAACGCGATCCAGATTCGCTGTTGACCCAAATCGGCTCCCCGTCTTGCGGGTTCAGTGCATGCAAATAGATACCATCGGTGGGCCAGATACCGGCGGCAAAGTAGGCCACATCATCGATCACCACTGGGCCACCTCGAACCGGCCACTTGGAAATCAGTCGGTTATTACCAAGGATCGTGCTGTCATCGGGACCCCCTCGCTTCTTCCATAACAACTGGCCCTGGTCCAGTGAAAGGGCATACAGGAAACCGTCATCGCTGACAGCCAGCAGGCGGTCCTTCCAGATTGCCGGTGCAAACCGAATCGGGCCTGCGGTGGTTAGCGACCAGGCTTGCTTACCCGACTCCAGATCCAGCGCGCGGACCTGGCAATCCACCGTGCTACCAAAGAAGACCTTGCCATCGGCGATCACCACATGCTGGGCACGATCAAACGGCATTCTCGGACTGCGTGGCCAGGCTGGTTGTGGCGCATGCTCGGCGCGGTAGACCCAGCGGGCCGCCAGGTTGGTATCGAGTGACGACTCGACGTGCGCTGTACGGGCGGGATTTGCCCGGTACATCGGCCAGCGGTCAGCCGGTGCGGCTGTGGCCAGGGCTGGGGCCATGGCAAGCACGAGCAGGGCAACCTGGCAAGACAACAGGGAATGGATTGGTCGCAACATGAGTGGACTCCAGCAAGCGAAAAACCAGGGGGCGAGTGGGAGCGAACGTTCCTCTTGGACTCCATTCACTCCACGACTATGTTAGCAGGGTCGCCGAGAGCCAACAAACAAACCATCGGCGGCGAGGAGCCGTAATAAGATGGCACGCTGGCCAAAACATGCCTGGACGACGCTTTTCACCTACGGTTCGGTCTTTATTCTCTTTCCGCTCCTCTGCCTGCTCGCCTGGGCATGGGTGCGTGGCTTCATTTTCTGACACTGCCCAAGCCCGAGGGGGCGGGATGACCCAGCCGACGCTTGAGCAACTCGAAGCCATCCTGGCACCGTATCAGCAGCAGCACCTGCTGGCTGGCTGGGATACCCTCGACCCCACCCGCCGCGACCAGTTCGCTCGCCAGTTGATGGAATTGGACTTCGACCAGCTGGCAGCTCAGCAGCAGTCCGACCAGTCAAACGACGGACCAGAGGCGGCAGAATTCGAACCGGCCTCGGCCATTCGACTCGACCAGGCCAGCTCCCACGCGCTGCCAGAGAGCGATCGTGGGCAGGCCAAGACGCTTGGTGAAGCAGCATTGCGCGACGGCCGACTGGCGATGGTGCTGGTGGCAGGCGGCCAGGGAAGCCGCCTGGGAGTTGCTTATCCCAAGTGTATGCTGCCGGTTGGCCCCCTCAGCGAACGCTCACTGCTGGAAATGGCAATCGACCAGCTGCTGGCCGTGGGACGGCGATACGATGTTGAAATACCATTGCGGATCATGACCAGCCCGGCAGTGCACCAGCAGACCGCGGAATTTCTTGACCAGCACCGGCAGTTCGGCATGAGTCCCGGGCAATGTCAGCTGTTCTGCCAGGCTGTTCTGCCAACACTCGATTCCAGCAGCGGGTCGCTGCTGCTGGCTGAGCCCGGTCAGCTGCTGACCAACCCGGATGGTCATGGTGGGCTGGTGCAGGCGATGCAGGCGGGCGGCCTGCTGAGCGAGCTCGAGGAACTCGGTGCCGATCTTCTATTTTATGCCCAGGTCGACAATCCGCTGGTCCAGGTATGCCAGCCGGAGTTCATCGGGCACCACCTGGCCGCCGATTCGGAGATGACGACCCAGGTGGTCGCAAAAACTCACGGCCTGGAAAGAACCGGCAACCTTGTCTCGCATGCCGGGCAGCTACGGGTGGTCGAGTATAGCGAGTTGCCGTCGGCCCTGGCCGAACAGTGCGAAGAGGACGGCAGCCTGCGTTTCTGGGCCGGCAGTATTGCTGTGCACCTGTTTAACAGGCAGCTGCTTGAACAGGCAGCGGGCCAGGCGGATTGGCTGCCACTGCACCGCGCACAAAAGCAGGTCGAGTGTCTGCCGCCAGCGAACGATTTACTGGCAGCCACTGAGAGGACAGCCATCAAGTTCGAGCGATTCATCTTTGACCTGCTGCCGCGGGCCACAAATCCGCTACTAGTGGAAGTGGAACGGCAGGCAGCTTTTGCACCGATCAAGAACGATGATTCGGCCGAATCCGACACAGCTGAACTGGCACAGCAGGCGATCGTGAACCTGCATCGCAGCTGGCTGCTTGCCGCCGGCGTTCGAATCGACGACGATTTGCCCATTGAGATCCATCCCGGCTGGGCACGCGATGCCGAGCAGGTACGGCAGCGAACCGACCTGCCGGATTCGATCAGCGAACCAACTTACCTGGCTAGCGACCAGGACATCTGCGAGGAATAAATGCTTCACGCGATCATCATGGCTGGCGGATCCGGCACTCGCTTCTGGCCGGCAAGTCGCGCAGCCAAGCCAAAACAGCTGCTGGCGCTGGACGGCCAGCAGACAATGCTGCAGGCAACAGTAGACCGCCTCGCTGGGCTGGTTGAGCCTGAGCACACGCACGTGGTCACCAACCAGCGACTGGTTGCTGCGATTGCCGAACAGCTGCCACAATTGCCGGTCGCAAACATTCTCGGAGAACCATGTCGTCGCGATACAGCTCCCTGTATCGGACTGGCGGCTGAGATCGTGCTGGCTACAGATCCCGACGCCACGATGCTGGTCATGCCTGCAGACCATTTGATTGCCGCCAGTGAGCTGTTTCAATCGGCGGTCGGGCATGCCAATCAGCTGGTCGCCGACGATCCGGGTCGGATCGTGACCTTTGGAATTTCGCCGACGTATCCGGCCGAGTCGTTCGGGTATATAGAACGCGGTGCCCAGCAGGCAGACGCAGGCAGTCAGCCGACGTCATTCCAGGTCACACGATTTCGTGAGAAACCGACTGTGGAGGTGGCCCGCGAGTATCTCGAATCGGGCCAGTTCTACTGGAATTCCGGGATCTTTGTTTGGCGAGCTGAGACGATTCTGGCCGCGTTGGAAGAACATCAGCCGGTCCTGCGAAATCACCTGCGGGCCATCGGCGAGGCAATTGGTAACGCCGACTATGAGCAGACTCTGGCAAAGGAATTCACGGCCATCGAAGGGATTTCCATCGACTATGCCGTTATGGAGCATTACCAGAACGTGCTGGTCATCGAGGCTCCCTTCGACTGGGACGACGTGGGACACTGGCAGTCGCTTGAGAGAATTCACGAACAGGACGAGGATGGTAATACGATCGTTGGCCAGCACGTCGGGATTGGCACTCGAGGGACGATTGTCCGCAGCGCGGAAGACCACCTGGTGGTCACCGTGGGGATGGAGGACTGTATCATTGTCCACACGCCAGACGCCACGCTGGTGGCGCGGCGCGGCGATGAAGCTGCCTTGCGGCAGATTGTGGAGCGGCTGAAGGAAGACGGCCTGGAAGACTACCTCTGACAGGATACGGCCCGCGAGTTACTGCGAGCCGTCGGGCTCCGTTGTTAGATTCCGGTAGCCACGCTGGCTGGCTGGCTGCTAGTCTGAGCAGTACCTGTGGGGGGGACTGTTGCCAACTGGGAGAGTTGAGATGATAAATCGCTGGCACACGAGGTTGATCGTGGTAATGCTGCTGGCCTCAGTCAGTGTGGTGAGTGCGGACAATCCGGAGGACGGCATCAGTCGTGGTGGCGCAGAGGCCCGGGATGTCATCAACAGGTTCTCCGACTCGATTTTTCGCTTCAATATTCGCACCAGAACACTGGGTGGAAAACAATTCTGGACGGATTACCTTGTCCGACACGACTGGCGAATCCAGCGCAACGAAGTCACGAATCACTACCGGCTGCTCGATGATCGAAATTATCGCCACCACTGGGGCACTTTCTCGCAGTGTCGCAAGGCGCTGGACTACCTTGTCAAACGGGAGAAGTTGCCGGAGGTGACCGGCACGGTCGTGCTCTTACTACATGGATTGGGCCGCACCCGCAGTTCGATGGACGAGCTGCAAGAGTACCTGCAGAAACAGAGTGGAAGCACGGTCATCAGCCTGTCGTATGCCAGCACACGGGCATCGCTTGATCAACATGCTCGTGCCCTGCAGAGCGTGCTGAAGAACATCCCGCATGCCAAACAGGTGCAACTGGTGGGGCACAGCCTGGGCAACCTGGTGATCCGCCGATACCTCAAGAGTGCCGACAAGACGGATGCTCGAATTCACAGGATCGTGATGCTGGCACCACCCAACCAGGGATCGTCGCTGGCAACATTGTTCAAGGACAACCATCTCTTTCAGATCTTCTGGGGTGAGAGCGGCGAGGAGCTTGCGGACGACTGGCAGGGGCTGATGCAGCAACTGGCTACGCCCGCCTGCGAATTCGGAATAATCGCCGGGGGCAATCTCAAGTCGCCGTTCGACAATCCGCTGATCAAGGGCAACGACGATCTGGTCCTGCGCGTGGCCGAGACTCGGCTGGCGGGTGCCCGGGACTTTACTGTCGTGCAGTCCTATCACGGACGGCTCATGAAGGATCCGCAGGCCATGTCGTGCACGCTGCGTTTCCTCCGCCATGGGCACTTCATCAGCGACGAGAAGCGTCAGCCGATTTCGGACGGAGGAGCCGGATCGTGACAGGCACTGAGGGCCAGCAATTGCCGATACCGACGACCGGCCGACTGGCTGGCTTTGATTTTGGCACACGACGTATCGGCATCGCTGTCTGTGATGCCAGTCGCATTCTGGCCAGTCCGCTGAGTGTCTATGAGTGGCAGAATGACGAACGGGATGCCGATTATTTCCGCCAGCTGGCACTTGAGGAGTCCCTGGTGGGGCTGGTGGTCGGGTTGCCGCTGTATGCTAGCGGCGATGAAAGCCAGAAGAGCTTTGAGGCGCGTGAATTCGGCAGCTGGCTGGCGACACTCACGGGTCTGCCGGTGGCCTATCACGATGAGCGCTACACATCGGTGCAGGCAGAGTCGCTGCTTGGTGCAGCCAGCCTGACTCGTGGAAAACGCAAAAAGCGCATCGACAAGGTGGCAGCCCAGTTGATCCTCAGCTCATTCCTCGACTCGGACAACCTGGGTGCTGAGCCGGGATCGCTGGAGTAGGTGCTCGCGGGTCAGGGTTTGAGTTCGCTGATCGCTTCGAGTACCAGCTTGGCTGGCAGCGCGTAAGTTGAAATTCGGCCAGCGCGGGCGATGTTGATACCGATAGCATTGCCATTCACATCGAGCACGGGGCCACCGCATTGATTTGGTTGTACGACCGAATCATGCTGCAGGACAGAAACAAAACCTGTGCGACGATCACTCAGCGGTCCGCCGAGATTATTCTGGACCACGGGCCGACCTCCGGTCACGTCGGAGAGCCGCATCAGCGTGGCCTTGATGGTCAGCTGTTCGTCCTCACGGCGAATTTCCAGCGTGATTTGTTCACCGGGCAAGTGAGCTCGGACGGTATCGATCAAGGTCTGACGATCCGCCATTTCTTCGCCATTGACCTGCAGTACGACGTCCCCTGACTTCAATCCTGCCTGGGCACCACCGCCACCATCCAGCACCCGCTCAATAACCGCGCCCTTTTCAGCTTCACCCAGCAGGATCCCGAGCACACCGCCACGAACTTCTGTCGGGTTAACACTCACGACTCCAATCGAAACCGGCTTGTCACCGGTTCCAGCGGTAATCAACCAGCTACCGCGCGAGGGGGGTTTTTCCTCGTCGGTCCAGCGAATAACGGGCAGCTTGTTGGCGTCAATCTTGAGCAGTGCAATGTCATGCTGTGTCTTAACTCCGATCAGTTCCATTTCGAACTCACGGCCATTCTGTAAGCGGCAGGTGACGGGACGCAGCTTGCCGTCCTTGTCGACTACCTGGCTGGCCTTGGTAATGATCAGTCCGCTGGAGTCCACGATCGCACCCAGTGCCAGTTTCTTATTGTCCTGACTGATGCGAACAGTAGCCTTACTGGCTGTGTCAGCTATACCTGCAAAAGCGCCTCGAATCGTCTCGTGGTTCTTTTCATTCACACCCGGGCTGCGGACCATGGAGATATATTGCAGCAGGCCAGGATAGCTATTGCTGCGAACCTGCTGAAATGGCGCGGGTGCGGTCTGCGATGTTCCACCCGCCTGGCCGACTTCAACTTCGACTTCCACGCGGTCATCCTCGCGCTGCACGATCACGCTGACTTTCTCACCAGGGCGACGGACGCCGACAGCCAGCACAAGTTGTTCGAAGGTTGTGATTTCACGATCACCAAATTTGACAATCCGGTCGCCAGGCTGGATACCGGCCTTTTCCGCTGGCCCACCTTCGACCACCTCTGTCACGATCGAATCGTCGGATGTTTCACTGCCACGAACACCAATGAAGGGCCGGCCCGGCAGGTTACCCCACAGCTCGCCGCTCACCAGGCGATCCCAGGATTCTTCAAAAGCCTGGATCGGCACATGCACGTTGTGGACCAGTTGAGGACCAATCCGGCTATGGATTCCGATCACCCGGCCGCTCATGTCGAACAGTGGACCGCCGGAGTCGCCACCGATCAGCGTGCAGTCCGTTGTGATCACATCCTTGTACTTGTGGACAATTCGACCCAGCCGGACCACCGGAGGACGGTCGGCCTGGAAGCCACCGGGGTGGCCGAGGGCCAGACACCATTGGCCAAGTTCGATCGAGCTGTCTTTGGCAATCTCGACAATCGGCAGGTCGAGGTCTGCTCGTGCCTCGGCGGAGTCCGGCATCACGATCTGCAGCATGCCGGCATCCATGGCTCGATTCATACCAAGCGTCTTGGCGGCCAGGCTGCGTCCATCTGGCAGAAAGATACGGGCGCTGCGTCCCGGCCGGCCGGCCACATGAGCGGCGGTCAGGACAAAGCCATCCTCATTGACAATCACACCACTACCCTGTGCGGCGCCGACGCCAACTCCGACAGTCGCTGGCGAGAGTTGTTCGACCAGCATCTGGACATGTTTTTGCATCGACTTGATATCATGTCCGTCGCGCGGCGACTGGCCCTGGAAGATCTTCAGCAGCCGCCCCTTGGGCGCCAGCAACGGCTGAGCTTTCCGGCTCGCCCGAACTTCCTGTTGGCTCTTGGCCGCTGGCTCGTCGTCCTGGGCAGGTGCGAAGGAATATGACCCGAGCAATGTGAAAAGCATCAGGAAGGTACATCGAGCTAAGTTTCTTCGCTTCACGGTCATTTTCCCTGCACTGGATTACAGAAACAGCCTGCCGAAATTGGCACGTCCGGTGTCGGCCGTGGGCAGCTGTTACCATCATAATCGAAATGGCGCCGAAGTTCTCGACGGCGGTCCGAAAAGACCCTAGGATTGGACAGCCGCAACTGGACAGGTCATACCGGTTAGGCCACCACCGTGCACTTTGCAGAGACTGGTAGGGTAGAAAGATGGACCGACTTGTCTTTGGCTGTGGGTACCTGGGTAATCGCGTCGCCCAGCGCTGGTTAGAGAGCGGAGACAGGGTCTTCGCCGTCAGCCGCTCGGAGCAGTCGGCCAGGGCAATGCAGCAGGATGGCCTGCTGCCGATCGTTGCCGACGTGACCCAGCCCGAGAGCCTGGTCGATCTTCCCGAGGTCGATACGGTCCTCTACGCAGTGGGTTTTGACCGGCTGTCAGGGCATTCGATCGCTGACGTCTACGTTCAGGGACTGCAGAACGTGCTGGCACAGCTGCCCGCACCGAGGCAGCGGCTGTTGTATATCAGCTCAACCGGCGTCTATGGACAATCGGCTGGTGAGTGGGTTGATGAGTCTTCAATCTGCCAGCCTGAGCGTGCCGGTGGTCTGGCCTGCCTGGCAGCAGAGCAGGAACTGGAGAAGCAGCGTGCAGAACTGGACAGCTGTATCCTGCGCTTGGCCGGGATCTACGGTCCAGGCCGACTGCCGCGCCGGGATGCCCTGCTGGCTGGCGAACCGATCAAGGCCCCTGCCGATGGTTGGCTGAACCTGATCCACGTCGAGGATGCCGTGCGAGTCGTGCTGGCGGCAGCAACGGCCGGGCAGCTGCCAGACCGGCTGCTGGTCTCCGACGGTACGCCACTTAGACGCCAACAGTACTTTGCTGAGCTCTGTCGCCAGCTGGATGCTCCCGATCCCTGCTTTGATGAGCAACAGCAGAGCGAGACGGACAGGGCGCGAGCCAGTAGCAGCAAGCGAGTTTCCAACAGGCAACTGCTGGATTTGCTGGGAGAGGTGATCGTCTTCGACTCGTTTGCCGGCGGCCTGGCTGACATCCTGCAGGCCGGAGGGGACTCTTCGGACCCCGGGGCAGCTTGAAGAGCGGCAAGCTGCGTCTTACAATCGCGTCGATCGTTACCCCTGTGGCATCTTAACCATGATCGAACGCAAGCCTGTTTTTCCAAACGTTATCGAGATCAACTACCAGGCGGGTGAGTTGATCGGCTGTAACGTCTACCTGGTCTATGACCGGGATGAGTGGCTGCTGATCGACATCGGCTACGAGGAGACAGTCAATGAGATCGTGGAGTTGATTCGACAACTCGACTTCCCACTATCTCAATGCAAGGCCCTGGTTGCCACTCACGCAGACGTGGATCACATCCAGGGCCTGGCGACCGCCAAGCAACTGCTGCGTACGGACGTGGTAGCTCACCCTCGGGCAGCCGAACCGCTTGCCCGGGGCGACAAATTGTTGACCTTCGCGAGTATCGAGGCTCAGGGAATCGACCTCGAGATGCCACCCGTGGAAGTCGATTTTACGATCGACGAGGGGGATCGGATCACGATTGGTGACCTGGAACTCGAGGTCTGGCTGACGCCGGGACATACCGATAGCCAACTCTCTTTTCGGCTCGGCAATCTCTTGATGAGCGGAGACAATATCTACCGCGACGGTTGCGTGGGAGCCATCGACGCTCACCACGGCAGCAACTTGACGGACTTCATCAAGTCGCTCAGGCGCATCCGGGCCAGCGATGTGGAGTGGCTGTTGCCAAGCCACGGACCGATCTTTCGCAAGGACGACGAGCTGATCGATCGCACCATCGCACGACTGGAAACCTACCTGCACATGGCCGACTTCGGCACCTGTGCCATCGACTGGCCGTTGATGGACGAGTGGGAGCGGGAAATCGCCGAAGGTCGGATGCCGCAATAGGGCGGCCGGGCAGCTGGACGGATCGGTTTAAAAGACGTCCAGCATGAAGTGATGACCCCAGTGATAGCGGCGGCTATTGGGATAGTAGTTGTGCCAGGCCTTGTTGTAGACCGGGACCCGCATTTCTGGCGGATAGCGGTGGTACAGGCTCTGGTTACTCTTGTAGTACTCCTGGCCCCAGAAATTGCGCGGGTAGTAGACGTACGGATAGTGGTAGAACTTTTGCCAGTTCTGGTTGCTATGTGCCGTACCCCAGGTGCGGCCAAAGGCCCGCTCTTCGGCATCAAGATTGGATGTCAACAGGCTTGCTGAAAACAGCATCGCACAGATGATCAGAATACTGCGACGCATGATTGGGGGCCCCCCCGGATGTCGTTGTTTGTGTCTTCTGCCAGGCTCGTGTCGCCAATGCACGACGTGCACTGCAACACGAGTTTCTACCTTCAAGATCGGCAACCGGCAGATCCCGTATTTAAGGAATATTCGCCAAAACCGGCAAAGTTCAAACGTCGCAGCGACGCCCCAACTGGATCCAACAGAAGCTCACCGCAGAGACGCCGAGATCGCAGAGACGCGCTGAGAGCTGGATAAGTATAGGTCCGGAGGACCGAAATGACCGTGGAGTCGTTATGATTGAGGCCACAAGCGGAGCCGGACTCCGTTAGACCAATACAAGGAAAAATTCGCATGTCATGGGACGTTGTGGAAGTTTTGCAGAAGCTGGTGAGCATCCCCAGTGTGAATCCAATGGGCCGGAACGTGAGCGGGGACGAGTACCTCGAGGAGAATGTCACCAACCAGTTGGAATCGTGGTTCGAAGAACTTGGTGTTCCCTGGGTGCGGCAGGAAATAGAGCCCCGCAGGAGTAACATCCTGGCCCGCATTGATGGCGATACTCCGCCTCAGGAGGGAGGGAAGATCCTGGTACTCGAGGCCCACCAGGACACCGTCCCGGTGGAAGGCATGACGATCGATCCATTTGATCCGGCAATCCGTGAAGGACGGATGTTTGGTCGCGGATCGTGTGACATCAAAGGAGGCATGGCCAGCATGCTGGTCAACTTTGCCCGCTGTGTCGAGGACCGGCCAGCCGGCATGCCGACGCTGGTCATGGCCTGCTCGGTAAATGAGGAATATGGCTTTTCCGGCGCCCAGCAGATGGCGGCGCTGTGGGAGGAAGAAGACTGGTTACCACAAGTCCCTGATGCTGTGCTGGTTGCCGAGCCGACATTGCTGGATGTCGTCGTGGCCCACAAAGGGACAGCTCGCTGGCACTGCCACACGCATGGCAAGGCGGCACATAGCAGCCAGCCGGAGCTGGGAGTGAGTGCGATTTACCGCATGGGTCACGTCCTGCAGGCTTTCGAAAAGTACGCTGCCGAGGTGGTCGGCACTCTGGGCCATCATCCATTGGTCGGCGTACCGACGATCAGCGTGGGATTGATCGAGGGGGGTATCAGCGTCAACACGATACCGGACAAGTGCCAGATCGAAATCGATCGGCGTGTGCTACCAGGCAACGATCCGCTGGTTGCCTACCAGCATGCGGTCGATCACATCCTGGAACAGCTGCGAAGCGATGCGCCAGAGGGAATTGAAGGCATCGAATTTGACCCACCGTATCACTCCAAGCCGGGCCTGGCGGACGAATGCAACGGCGATTTCGCGGACCTGCTGAGCGGCGTGATCCGGGACTGCGGTCATCCCGGCAACCAGATAGGCGTCTCCTACGGCACCGACGCCTACGCCTTTTCCTCGCGCAAGATTCCTACCGTCGTGTTCGGTCCCGGCTCGATTGACCAGGCACACACGGTCGACGAGTGGGTCGAGATTGAACAACTTAAGGAGGCGACCCGGATCATCGAACGCCTGATCCTGGCACACGCTGACGGGCAGAACACTGCTTAACCATCGGTGGATCGAAAACGTCATCCTGAACGGCTTGTCGGAGTTCGTTATTTTTTTCACAATGGTGGTGAGTTGAGACTGCAGACTCCCGAAAACTGAAGCCAATGTTTGTGAATTGTTTCACAAACCCCCATGTTCGGTACGTTCCTTCTGCACTGATTTCATTCCGGCTCGAACCGGATGCCGAGCTTCGATGGAAGCGAACCGAGTTGTGACGCCGTCATGAATCTTGCCAATGCCATCTTCTACTACATGGCAGCTGCCAGCATCGCGAGTGCCTTGCTGGCGGTGACTCGCAAGAACCCCGTCCACAGCATGCTCTGGGTGCTGGCTTTGTTCCTGCATGTGGCCGGCGTCTTCCTGCTCCTGCGGGCTGAATTCCTGGCGGCCGTTCAGGTCATTGTCTACGCAGGCGCGATCCTGATCTTTTACCTGTTCATCGTGATGCTGCTGGATCTTTCCGGCGAGCACGCTCGCCCACGCTTTGGCAAGCAATGGCCACTGGCAGCCGCCGTGGGAGTCATCTTTATTGTCTTGATGATGGTCTCACAAGTTGAGAGCGGCCGGCAGTCAGAAGATACGGCTGTCGTGCAGAGTGAGGCAACTCAACATGGAAGCGTTGCCTGGGTCGGTCAGCAGCTGTTTGGCCCCTTCGCCCTGCCCTTCGAGATCGTCTCACTTGTATTGTTGGCAGCCATTATCGGTGCTGTTGTATTGGCTCGCAGGAGGGCAGTGACAACATGACAATTCCATTAAACGTGGTGCTGGGTTTGAGCGCGGTGTTATTTTCGATCGGCGTATTTGGATTCCTGGCACGGCGCAACATCATCCTGATGCTGATTTCAATCGAGATCATGCTGACTGCGGTCAACATCAGCCTGGCTGGCTTCAGTCATTATTCCGGGGATGCTCGCGGGCAGGTACTGGCCCTGTTCGTGATTGCGATTGCCGCCGCTGAGGCAGGTATCGGGCTGGGGCTGTTAATTGCCCTGACCCGCAACAAGCCAGGTGCCAACGTCTCGGATCTTACGGATCTCAAGGGGTGACCATCGTGGACTCGTGGATTCCCGTCATACCGGTGCTGGTTCCCGCACTGGGCGCACTGCTGATCGCCTGCACAGGCGAGCGGAGAGCGAACCTGCGGGAATTCTGGTCGGTAGCAGCGGGGCTGGTGATGTTCGCTACGATCGCCCGCATGATCCCCTCGGTCATGGCAGGTGAAACACCCCAGTCTGTACTGTTCACGATCCTGCCTGGTATCGAGCTGGCATTTCGTGTCGATGCCTTCGGCTTGCTGTTTGCCCTGGGAGCATCGCTGTTGTGGGTCCTGACCTCGTTCTATTCGATCGGCTACATGCGATCGCTTCAGGAACATGCTCAGACGCGCTACTACACCTGCTTCGCCCTGGCCCTGACAGCCACGGTTGGTGTGGCCTTTGCCGCCAACCTGTTCACCCTGTTCCTGTTCTACGAGGCCCTCACATTCGTGACCTATCCACTGGTAGGCCACAAGGAGACGGATGAAGCCAGAGCGGGTGCACGAAAGTACGTGATCTATCTGTTGGGGAGCGCCAAGTTGCTGCTGATGGCCGCCATCATTCTGACGTACAACACAGCCGGAACGCTTGATTTTGAGGAAGGCGGAATTTTCTCCTCGCTGCAGGCCGAAGAGCAACCGATGCTGCTCACGATGATCTTCGTGCTGTTCCTGTTTGGATTCGCCAAGAACGCCTTGATGCCTCTGCATAGCTGGCTGCCGGCGGCCATGGTGGCCCCCACGCCGGTGAGTGCGCTGCTGCACGCGGTGGCGGTGGTCAAGACCGGCGTCTTTTCCACGCTGCGGGTTTTCCTCTTCATCTTTGGCACCGAAACAATGCGGGCGCTGCCAGCGGATGAAATCGCTATCTGTGCTGCGGCGGTGACAATCCTGGTTGCCTCGGTACTGGCACTTGCCCAGGACAATCTCAAAGCCCGGCTGGCATTTTCCACCGTCAGTCAACTCTCCTACATCATCCTCGGCGGAGCCCTGCTGACTGCCAGCGGCGTGCTGGGAGGGATGATCCATATTTCCAACCACGCTGTCTCCAAGATCACGCTCTTCCTCTGTGCCGGCTCAATCTACGTTTCCACGCGGAAGACGGAGATCAGCCAGCTTTCCGGCCTGGCCAAGAAGATGCCCTGGACGATGGCAGCTTTTGCGCTGGCCTCGCTGAGTATCATTGGCATCCCGCTGACGTCGGGATTTGTTTCCAAGTGGTTCCTCGTGATGGGTACGGTCGAGCAAGGCAACTACGCCATCCTGGCCGTCCTGCTGACCAGTTCCCTGCTCAGCGCCGCCTATCTTGGCCCGATCATTTACAAGGCCTACTTTGAAGAAGCGGAAGAGACCGACGAACCGGTCCGCGAGGTCTCCTGGGTCGTCGTGCCGCTGGTGATAAGTGCCGCTGCCAGCCTGCTGCTGGGTATTTACCCGGCGCCGGTGCTGGATTTAGCCTCAACCATCCGTGACTCCCTGTTTGCCATAGGGGGTTCCTAATATGAGCTTCCTGGAAAGACAACTGGAAGATCCTCTGCGACTGGCTCGCATCAAACGCTACTTTTATATCGGCCTGGCGGTGATTGCCCTGTTCGAAGCGGTGGTGATCCTGGCGCCGTTATTCATGACGGCCGATCCCGACGCCAAACACGCTCACTTCTGGTTCGAGCAGATCCCAGCCTGGGGATCGATCTACGGGTTGTTCTCCTGCATCGTGATCATCGTGGTCTCCAAGTTCATTGGCAAGAAGTGGCTCATGCGCCAGGAAGACTACTATGACGCTTGAGTCGATCACTCCAGAGTGGTTGCATCCGGGACTGTTACTGATCCTGGGCGCCTGGCTATTGCCCTTGCTCAAGGGCACGGTCAAGCGCGCCGCAATGATTGCCATACCCGCCGGAGCGGTCTATCTCTGTCTGCAGATGACCACCGGCAGCTTTGGCGAGATCAGCTTTCTCGGGGTTGAGTTGGAGTTTGGACGGGTCGACAAGCTCAGCCTGCTCTTCTCCTATGTCTTTTCGATCATGGCCCTGCTGGGCATGATCTATGCGCTGCATGTCAAGAATGATTCCCAGCACGTGGCCTCCTTGATTTACGCGGGGGGTGCGTTGGGAGTTACGTTTGCCGGCGACCTGCTTACGCTCTACATCTTCTGGGAGCTGATGGCGATTTCCTCGGCACTGCTGGTCTGGCAGGGTCGCCAGCCAGGTTCGGGCAAGGCCGGCTTCCGCTACCTGCTGGTCCACATCGTGGGGGGGCTGATCCTGCTGGCCGGGATCATGATCCACGGCGCCGACGTTGGCTCCTTCAGCTTTGACCAGATGAAACCATTCGCGACTGACGCGGGCTGGGGTCCGGTCCTGATCCTGATCGCTTTCCTGCTGAATGCGGCAGTCCCGCCGCTGGGAGCATGGCTGCCGGACGCCTACCCGGAGGCGAGTGTCACGGGAGCGGTCTTCATGACTGCTTTCACGACAAAATCAGCCGTCTATGTCTTGATCCGCGGTTTTGCCGGTACTGAGTTACTGATCTGGCTGGGAGCTGGCATGGCCGTCTACGGCGTGGTTTACGCTGTCCTGGAGAACGACGCGCGGCGTTTGTTGGCTTTTCACATTATCAGCCAGGTCGGCTACATGGTCTGCGGCATCGGCATCGGCACGGCGCTGGCCATTAACGGTGCCAGCTCGCATGCATTCGCCCACATACTTTACAAGGCGCTGTTGTTCATGGGCGCCGGAGCGGTCCTGCAGGTCACCGGTGTCCGCAAGCTCAACGAGATGGGGGGGCTTTACAAGACCATGCCAATCACGCTGGGCCTCTACATGATCGGCGCATTCGCGATCTCCGCGGTGCCGTTGTTCAGCGGCTTCGTCAGCAAATCGATGGTCGTATCGGCGGCGGGTGCGGGCGCCGAGATCCCGAGACCCTGGATCTTCCTGACGCTGACGCTGGCCTCTGCGGGTACATTCCTGCACACCGGGCTCAAGCTGCCCTACTATATGTTCTTTGGCAAGGATTCGGGTCTGCGCGCCAAGGAGCCACCGACCAATATGCTGGTGGCGATGGCCCTGGCGGCAGCAGCCTGTATTGTGATCGGGGTCTTTCCCGGCCTGCTCTACAAGCATCTTCCGATGGCAGCCCAGTACGTCCCTTACACGCTCCCCCATATCGCCTCGAGCTTGGGCATGCTGGCTTTCACAGCGCTTGGTTTCTTCTTCTTGCTAAGGCAACTGGACCCGGAACCGAAGGTCAGCCTGGATACAGATTGGTTGTACCGCCGCGGCTCAGCTGTCTTTGTCCAGGGCTGCCAGAAACCGCTGGCTCGTCTGGAAAACAACTTCGTTGGCAAGATTTACGAGTTCATCATGCAGCGGATCGTGCTGGGTACAGCAGGTCTGCTGCGCAGCTTCGATACACGAGTCATTGATTATGCGATCCACGGCGTGGGTCGGCTGACGCGTTCCATCAGCCGGATTTTGAAGTCCACGGTAACTGGAAATGTCCAACATTACGCTTTGATTATGGCGGTCGGCGCCCTGCTGCTGCTGGCTTTGGCACTGTTTGTATTATGACATCCTACCCTGTCCTATCACTGGTCATTTTCCTGCCCCTGCTGGGGGCAGCGGGGATCCTGTTGTTCGGCAAAGAGCAACGGGCTCGCTGGATTGCGCTGGCAACGACGCTGGCCACGCTGGTCGCTGCAATCCCCCTGTTGACCGACTTTGACAAGAAGCAGTCTGGTCTGCAGTTTGTCGAGTCACTGACCTGGATCCCGGTCTGGAATATCGATTACAGCCTGGGGGTCGATGGCATCAGCTTGCCCTTCATCCTGCTGGCACTGCTGTTAACAATCCTCTGCGTGGGCGTCTCCTGGAACGCCATCTCGACCAGGTCCAGAGAGTTCTACGCCGCGTTGCTGGTTGCTGAGACAGCCATGATCGGCTTGTTCGCAGCAGCCAACCTGTTCCTGTTCTTTGTTTTCTGGGAGCTGATGGTTGTTCCTCTGTTCCTGCTGATCGGTATCTGGGGAGGTCCACGGCGTATTTACGCGGCCGTCAAGTTCCTGCTCTTCACGCTCGCCGGCAGTGTCTTGATGCTGATCGGCATGGTCGCGCTGGCGGTCACAGTTCCCGAGGCGGGGCTCGACTTCAAGCAACTCACTGGCAGCTCGCTGGGCAACACCTTGCAGGTCTGGTTATTCCTGGCCTTCCTGGCCGCCTTCGCGGTCAAGGTGCCGATGTTCCCGGTTCATACCTGGCTGCCGGATGCTCACACGGAAGCTCCCACGGCGGGCAGCGTGATCCTGGCCGGCATCCTGCTGAAGATGGGCGCCTACGGGTTCCTCCGTGTGGCCTTGCCAATCCTGCCCGAAGCGGTGCTGATCTTCCAAATGCCGATGATGGTGATCTCGGCAATAGCGATCATCTACGGAGCTTACCTGACACTTGCCCAGACAGACGTCAAGCGGCTGATTGCCTATTCCAGTGTCAGCCACATGGGATTTGTGACGCTCGGAATTTTCACGCTCAATACGAGTGGCGTGGAGGGAGCAATCCTGCAGATGATCAACCACGGGATCATCTCCGCAGCTCTCTTCCTGTGTGTCGGCATGATCTACGAACGCACCCATACGCGAGAGATCAAGGACTACGGCGGGGTCGCCAGGACGGCGCCGGTCTACGCTGTGCTGCTGGCCCTGTTCAGCCTTGCCGCGATGGGATTCCCGGGGCTGAACTCATTCGTCGGTGAATTCATGATCGTGGGTGGCAGCTTCAAGGCCGCACCATGGCTAGGGGCAATGGCAATCTGGGGTGTGGTGCTAGGCACCACCTACATGGTCTGGCTCTATTACCGCATGGTGATGGGCGAGTTGAACCCGGGCCTGGAGGGGCTGGATATCGAGCTGACAGGTCGTGAAGTTGCGATCCTGATGCCGCTTGCCCTGCTGGCTTTTTACCTTGGTCTGCATCCCGAGGGAGTTCTCTCCTACCTGCATGTTCCGGTCCGTGAACTCCTTTCGATCGGAGTCTCGCCATGAACACTGTAAACATCCACGACCTGGGCCTGATCGTGCCGGAGTTAATTCTGGTCAGCATGGCGCTGGTACTGATCCTGGTTTCCAGTCGAATCCGACAATCTGCCCCTGTCACGATTGCCACTTTGATGACAGCCATGGCGGCAGTCCTGGCTGCCGTCCTGCTGACCCCTGAATCGTCCCAAGTGGGGTTTGTCGGGATGATCCAGGTTGACGGCTACTCCCAGTTCTTCAAGGTCCTGATTGCGTCCACTCTGGGCCTCTCGGTCATGCTCTCGGTAAGACGTGTCGACGACCAGCATATTCGGCCGGCGGAGTACCATGCGCTCCTGTTGCTGGCGGCAACCGGCATGATGTTTGCCGTCGGAGCGGTCGATCTACTGACTCTCTACCTGGGCCTGGAACTGACCACGCTCTGCTCGTACGTACTTGTCGGCATCACGGTCGACAAGCCACGGGCCAACGAGGCTGCCATCAAGTATTTCCTGCTGGGGTCCTTCGCTTCGGGCCTGTTCCTCTACGGGATCGCGCTCACGTACGGTGCCACAGGCTCAACAAACTTCCAGCATATTTCCGCACAGCTGGCGATCAGTGGACTGGCAGGTGACCCCATGCTGCTGGTGGCAGCGGTCCTGATGATAGCCGGACTGGCTTTCAAAATATCGGCCGTACCATTTCATGCCTGGGCACCGGATGCCTACGAGGGTGCGCACGCTCCGGTGGCAGCTTTCCTGGCTACCGCGTCGAAGGTTGCGGGCCTGGCGGCACTGGGCCGGGTCAGCCTGTCGATATTCGGCAGCGAGGCCGAGCTGCTGGGCATCCTCCTGACCGGACTGGCCGTGCTCTCGATCCTGGTGGGAACGATCACTGCCATGGCCCAGACCAATATGAAACGCCTGCTGGCTTACTCTTCGATTGCCCATGCTGGCTATGCGCTGCTGGGTTACATTTCCGGGACATCGGCCGGAGTTGAGGCGACGATGACTTATGCCTACCTCTACGTCTTCATGACGCTGGGTGCTTTTGGCGTGGTGATTGCCCTCGAGGAACGGGGCGAGAAGCTGGACGACTACCGGGGACTGGCTGTCCGATCTCCGCTGACGGCGGCGCTGATGTTGCTGTTCCTGCTATCGCTGACCGGCATCCCGCCAACGGCCGGTTTCGTGGCCAAGTTCACAGTCATCCTCGATGTGGCCCGCGGAGGCCACTGGGTGGTAGCCGTGCTGGCGGTGGCCTGCAGCGTGATCTCGGCTTTTGTCTACCTGCGCGTGGCCGTCAAGATGTACATGCAAGAGCCCGTCGATGCTGAAGGTTCGCAGGCGGACCCCCAGGTACCGCTGGCGATCGCGGCGGCCCTGTCGGTGGCCGCGCTGGTCACACTGGCTGGAGGAATCCTGCCTGCGATCCTGACATCCTGGGCTGAGGCACCATAACCAGACTGTTTTACGTACTGAGAGTTACCATGCGACAATCACAAATCAGCAGCAAGCGGAGAATCCTGTGATCAGCGAATACACCGGCGTGGTGATGTTGTTCCTGCTCTCCGGCGCGTTGGTCGGGGTGTTTGTGCTGCTCGCTTCCACGCTTGGTAAGAAGAACCCAACGGCCATCAAGGCCGAGCCATTTGAGTGTGGAATGACACCTTATTCGCTGCCTGGCGGCCAGATGGTGATCAAGTTCTACCTGACTGCAATCCTGTTCATACTGTTCGATGTGGAGATAGTCTTCCTCTACCCGTGGGCCGTTGTATACCGTACGCTTGGCTTGGTCGGTCTCGTGGAGATGGGGATCTTTTTGGGTATCTTGCTGGTGGGCTACGTCTACGCCTGGAGCAATCGAGCCCTGGATTGGCAATAGCATGCAAAGCAACCCATCATTTCTGACCACTCGACTGGACAAGGCCATTGGCTGGGCCCAGAAGTACTCAATTTTCCAGTATCCGTTCGTGACGGCCTGTTGCGGCATGGAGTACATGGCGACCGCCTGTTCTCACTACGACGTCGATCGTTTCGGTGCAGGCCTGCCCCGTTTTTCGCCTCGCCAGGCCGACGTCTTGTTCGTGGTCGGCACAATCAGTCACAAAATGGCACCGGTTCTAACGCGAATTCATGACCAGATGGCGGATCCCAAGTGGGTCGTCGCCTTTGGTGTCTGTACCTGTACCGGTGGTTTTTATGACAACTACGCGACCGTGATGGGAATTGACACGCTCTTGCCCGTGGATGTCTATATCCCTGGCTGTCCCCCTCGACCGGAGATGGTCCTGGATGGACTGATGAAGCTGCAGGACAAGATTCAGGACCATCGGGCAAACGGTCGCAGGGCCGAGCCCGAGGCTCGCCCGGAGGTATTTGAAGTATGAGCAAAGCCCTCATCCAGACTGTAACTGACCAGTTTCCCGACGCGGTAATCGCCTCGCATGCCTACCGTGGCGATCAGACTGTGGTGCTGCAGCGAGACGGGCTGGTCGACGTTGCCAGTTATCTCAAGCAGCAGCCGGACTTACAGATGAACCTGCTGGTGGACGTGACAGCGGTGGACTATTCCGTTTTTGGCAAGCAGCCGGCGACCGCTTTTTTTGCCTCCTCGGGCGTCCAGGTCAGGCCAACTTCAGGGATTCCGGACGGAGACCCCTGGCCCGGACCACCTGCCGAAGCCCGTTTCGCAGTCGTCTACCACTTTTACTCGACGGTCCACAAGCACCGACTGCGGCTGGTGATACCGATCGAGGAGTCGGACACCGAGCTGGACTCGCTGACACCCTTATGGTCGGCGGCCGACTGGCTTGAGCGAGAAGTCTGGGACATGTACGGGATCCGTTTCCGCGGCCATCCCAACTTGAAGAGAATCTTGATGTACGAGGAGTTCAAGGGACATCCCTTGCGCAAGGACTACCCGGTTAACAAGCGTCAGCCCCTGATCGGGCCGATCAACTAGCTAAAACCATGGAAACTGACAAGACAATCAATACCGACGCGACCAGCGAGAGTTCCCAAGAGCTCCAGACGCGGGACATGATGCTCAATGTGGGACCAGCCCATCCGGCGATGCACGGAATTGTGCGAATTGTGATCGATCTGAACGGCGAGCAGATCGAACATACCGATGTGGAGATCGGCTACCTGCATCGTGGCTTTGAGAAGATGTCTGAGCAGGTGGACTACAACGGCGTCATTCCCTACACCGATCGACTGAACTATGTCTCCCCGTTGATCAACAACATGGGTTACTGCATGGCGGTGGAGAAGCTGGTGGGCATCTCGGTGCCAGCACGCTGCCATTACATCCGCGTGATTCTCTCTGAGATTTCACGAATCGGCGACCACCTCACCTGCGTGGGGGCAACCGCCATGGAGCTTGGTGCCTTCACTGTCTTCCTCTACATGATCAAGGCCCGCGAGTATCTCTGGGAGCTGGTGGAAAAGGTTACCGGGGCACGCATGACGGTCAGTTATTGTCGAGTCGGAGGGCTCAAGGCCGATCTGCCTGCGGATTTCAGCGAGCCCTGTGCCGAGGTTTTCAAGGAAGTCCGCAAGGTGATTGCCGAGTCGGACAAGTTACTGACCCGCAACCGGATCTTTGTCGACCGGATGGATGGAACGGGAATCATCACGGCCGAGGAGGCTATTTCCTACGGCATCACCGGACCTTTCCTGCGGGCAACTGGCGAGGAGTATGACGTCCGCAAGGATTGTCCTTACGCCGTTTATGACCAGTTGCCGTTTGACGTCCCGGTCGGCACACGCGGGGACAACATGGACCGGTACCTGGTGCGGATGGAAGAGATGGAACAATCGATGCAGATCGTGGAAGCTGCGCTCCGCGATATCCCGGGTGGCGCGGTGCTGGTCAACTCCGAGACTGGCCGTGAAATCCCAGCTGCCGAAATGGTGGACCTTGCCAAGATGGGAGAGATCGAGTCGATCTCGGGCGGATGCGCCGTGGCGGGACCGACGCTGGAGGGATCCTCGGGGCCTCATCACCTCTCGATTGCCTCGGATGAAAAGCGTGTCTCGCTGCCAGCCAAGGAAGATGCTTACGGGAACATTGAAGGGCTGATGCGGCAGTTCAAGCTGGTCATGATGGGCCATGGCCTGCGGCCACCGGAGGGTGAAGTCTACTTCCCGGTGGAGGGAGCCAACGGAGAACTGGGATTTTACATCGTCAGCGATGCCGCTGGGCAGGCCTACAGGGTGCGGGTACGCCCCCCCTGTTTTGCCATCATGTCCGCATTGCCGCTGCTGCTGCAGGGGGACATGATTGCCGACATCATTCCTACATTTGGATCGGTGAACATGATCGGAGGAGAACTCGACCGGTGACGCTTGCCAACTTAGAACCGAGGGCTGCAGAGATCCTGCAGTTGTATGAACAGCCGCGAGCAGCCATGCTGCCGCTGTTATGGCTGGTCCAGGAGAACCAGGGGTATATTTCGCGCGAGGCGGAACTCTGGGTCGGAGAGAGACTCGCTGTCTCACGGTCCCAGGTCCGCGAGGTGGTCTCCTTTTACAACATGTTCCATACCGAGCCGGTGGGTCGTCGCGAAATCCGCGTCTGCACCAGCCTGCCCTGCCTGTTGCGGGGTTCGGGCGAGATCATGCGGAAGGTCCAGGAGCACTTGCAGGTGGCACCCGGCGAGACGACCGCGGGGGGCGAAGTCACGCTGACGGAGGTGGAGTGCCTGTGTGCCTGCGAAATGTCGCCGATGTGTCAACTGGATGAAACCTTCCAGGGTCCGCTCGACGAGCAGGCGCTGGAGCGGGTGCTGACCGCTGCCATGGCTGGCCCTGGCGAGGCGATCACCTTACCCGAACCCGAACCGCATATTTCCAGCGACGGACCGGTCCTCTCCACCCGCTTCAAGGATCCAGAGGGGACCTGGCTGGAAGACTACGTTGCCGATGGTGGCTACCAGGCTGCCCGTAATGTGCTCAGCTCGATGACGCCGGATGATGTGATTCAGCAGGTGCTGGACGCCAACTTGCGTGGCCTCGGCGGGGCAGGATTTCCGGCCGGCAGAAAGTGGTCGTTTGTTCCCAAGGACTCGAGCAAGCCGCGGTACCTGGTGGTCAACGCCGATGAGGGTGAACCGGGCACGTTTAAAGACCGCTATATCATGGAGCGGGATCCGCACGCGCTGCTGGAAGGCATGATCATTTCCGCTTTTGCCATCGGCAGCCACAAGGCATACGTTTACATCCGGGGCGAGTATTTTCGCTCGGCACAGCGACTGCAGCGGGCCATCGATGAAGCCTATCGAGAGGGTTGGCTGGGCACCGACATCCAGGGAACTGGCTTTGACCTGGACGTTGTGGTTCATCGCGGAGCGGGAGCTTATATTTGCGGCGAAGAGACCGCCCTGCTCACGTCGCTAGAAGGAGGCAAGGGATTTCCCAGGCTCAAGCCACCCTTCCCGGCCATCTCCGGTCTGTTCCAGTGCCCCACGATTGTTAACAACGTTGAGACGCTCGCCTGTGTCCCCTTCATTTTCAGCCAGGGGGCAGAACGCTTTGCCGAGATCGGCAGCGAACGGCAGGGAGGTACGCGGCTGTTCTGCGTCAGCGGGCATGTTGAGCAGCCTGGCGTCTACGAGGAGCCAGTTACGATTACCTTGCGAGAGTTGATCGAGAAGGCGGGTGGAGTGCGAGGGGGCAGGAAACTCAAGGCGGTCATCCCAGGTGGAATCTCAGCCAAGATATTAACTGCCGATGAGATCGATGTGGCAATGGACTTCGACTCGCTGCTGGCAGCAGGCACGATGGCAGGATCGGGTGGCGTGATCGTGATGGATGAGACGACCTGCATGGTCGAGGCACTCGACTCGGCATCCAAGTTCTTTGCCGACGAATCATGTGGTCAGTGCTCGCCCTGCCGAGAAGGAACGGGGTGGATTCATCGCATCCTGCAGCGAATTATCCAGGGACGGGGCAGCCTCAAGGACCTCGACGACCTGCTCGGTATTGCCGGGGACATGGAAGGCAAGACAATTTGTGTGTTTGCGGACGCTGCCGCCTGGCCGGTGCAGTCCTATATCTCCAAATTCCGCACGGAGTTCGAGGAGTTCATCTCTGACGGGGCCAGCGAAGAAACGAAAGGGCAGGTGGCATGCCAAAGTTGAGTATCGATGGCCGAGAGATTGAAGTTGCCGAGGGCACGATGGTGATCCAGGCAGCAGAAGAACTGGGGATCTTTGTCCCCCGCTACTGCTACCACCCTGGACTCTCGATTGCCGGTAACTGCCGGATCTGCCTGATTGAAGTCGAAAACAATCCCAAATTACAGATCGCCTGTAACACGCCAGTCAGCGATGGCATGGTTGTGAAAACCAAGAGTGATGTCGCCGAGGAGGGACGCCGCAGCGTGCTGGAATTCCTGCTGGCGAACCACCCGCTCGATTGCCCGGTCTGCGATCAGTCCGGCGAATGCGACCTGCAGAACTTCTATATGAACTTTGGGCTCTATAACCCCCGCTTCGCCGAACAAAAGGTGAAGAAGAAGAAGGCGGTGGAGTTGGGTCCCCATGTGATGCTGGACCAGGAGCGCTGTATCCTCTGCTCTCGCTGTGTACGGTTCACCGACGAGATTACAGGGACTGGCGAATTCGGCATCTTCAACCGCGGCGACCGGTCCGAGCTGGGTATCTATCCTGGCGATGTGCTCGATAATCCCTACTCGGCAAACGTGGTCGACATCTGTCCCGTTGGCGCCCTGACCGAGAAGGACTTTCGCTTCAAGGCACGCGTCTGGTATCTCTCCAGTGCTCCGACTGTCTGCAATGGTTGCAGCCAGGGTTGCAATATTGACATGCACTATGTGCTGGACCGGCCACACCTGAACGATGGCGACCGGCTGGTGCGGGTCAAGCCTCGCTTTAATGAAGAGGTCAACAAGTGGTGGCTGTGCGACGAGGGTCGTTACGGCCTGGGCTGGCTGGACCAGGACCGGCTGACCGACATCAGCGGCCCGACGGCCGACCAGCCGGACTGGGAGCAGGCACTGACATCGATCGCCTCAGGATTGAGTGCCGTCGAGCAGGGCTCTCGTATCGGTGTGATTGCCTCTGCGCGATTGACCAGCGAGGAGCTTTTCCTGATTCGCGAGTTGTTCGGCAACGGGCTGGGTGGGCAGGTTACAGCATCGGTCCCGCAGGATGAAGGGTTCTCTGATGACTTCCTGATCAAGGCGGACAAGAACCCCAACACGCTGGCTGCCAGCCTGCTGGGACTGACGGGCCACGAGGCCCCTTCTGCCGAGCAACTGGTCAACGAGGGGATCGCTGGACAACTGGATCTCCTCTGGGTCTTCGGACACGACCTGGTAGCGATGTTCGGAGAGCAGATGGTACAGCAGCTTGCCGAGTCGGTACCGCTGTTGATCTACTCCGGAACGAACGAGAGTGCCACGGCGGAGTCTGCCGATTGGGTCTTGCCAACTGCAGCTTACGTGGAGAAAGACGGTACTTTCATCAACTGTCATGGCCAGCTGCAGCGGATCGGTCGTGCTTTCGCGCCACTGGCTGGATCGCGCGAGGACTGGAGTATCCTGCTGGAATTGGCAGACAAGCTGGGCCAGCCATTCGAATGGCAGGACCCCGAACAGGTGTTTGCCGGTCTGGCCAACAGTCTGACGGCTCTCGAGGGCCTTGATTACAAAGCGCTGGGGGCCCAGGGGGTCCAGGTCCAAGCTGAAGGAACTGCCTTATCATGATTGGACTGTTGACCATCAAGCTCCTGCTGGCTGCCTTCGTGCTGTTCATGGTGATGAACTTCGCGGGGCTGCACACCTGGATCGAGCGGAAACAGTCGGCACTGATCCAGGACCGGATCGGCGCCAATCGCGCCAGCATCTTCGGATTTCGATTGATGGGACTTTTCCACCCGCTGGCCGACGCTATCAAGATGTTCTTCAAGGAAGACCTGATTCCCAAGGGCGCGGACAAGACGCTGCATACGCTGGCCCCGATCTTCTCGATGTTCTTCGCCCTGGTGGCCTTTGCTGCAATCCCCTTCGGCCCTCCGCTGGAGATTGGAGAGCAGACGATCGATCTGCAGGTAGCCAGGATTGACGTCGGCCTGCTGTATATTTTTGCCATGCTCTCGCTGGGAGTCTACGGCGTGATCCTGGCCGGCTTTGCCTCGCGAAACAACTTTGCCATCCTTGGTGGGCTGAGGGCAACGGCCCAGATGATCTCCTACGAAATCGCCCTGGGGATTGCCGTGATCGGTATGATCATGGTCTATGGAACGATGGACCTGGGCACCATGGTTGAGAAGCAGGGAGCGTTGATCGGTGGCTGGCTCCCGGGCTGGGGTATTTTTGTCCAGCCGGTAGCGTTTGTGATTTTCGTGACGGCTGCACTGGCCGAAACCAAGCGGGCGCCGTTTGATCTGCCCGAGGGTGAGTCGGAGATCATCGGCTATTTCGTGGAATACAGTGGTATGAAGTTCGGTATGTTCCTGTTCACCGACTTTGTGGAGACGATCATGGTGGCCTGTGTGGCGACCACGCTTTTCTTCGGTGGCTGGCAAGTGCCTTACCTGGGACCCGACGGTTTTCACTTCCCCTGGGGAAGTGAAATCCTGGTTTCCAATTTGGTCTACGTCTTGCTGGGCATCAGCAGTTTCTGTTTCAAGGTAATAGTGTTCTGCTGGGTCTTCATGCAGATCCGCTGGACCCTGCCCCGTTTCCGTTATGACCAATTGATGACGCTGGGCTGGAAAGGGCTGTTTCCAATTGCCATGGCGAACGTTATTGTCACGGCAATCGTGCTCTACATGATCGGGGGGACCGTCTGATGACCAGGAAAGTTGTCCGCAGACCCGAACTGACTTTCTGGGAGAAACTCTATATCCCCCAGATCCTGTCCGGACTCAAGATCACCTCGATCCACTTTTTCCGGAACCTGTTTTTGCACATTTCTCATCGATTGGGGATGTTCCGCAATCGTCGTGCCGCTGTCACCTACCAGTATCCTGAAGAACTCAGGCCACTGATGTCACGTTACCGCAGTCGTCACCGGCTGACTCTGCGCGACGATGGTTCACCTCGCTGCGTCGGATGTATGCTCTGCGAAACGGTCTGCCCGGCCAAGTGCATCACGATCGTGCCAGACGAGCACCCCGATCCCAACGTGGAGAAATTCCCTGTCCGTTTCGATATCGACCTGGGAATCTGTGTCTACTGTGGATATTGTGTCGAGGTCTGCCCTGAGGATGCAATTCGCATGGACACGGGGATCCTGGACCTGGCATCGTACACCCGCGAGGGGATGCGGCTTGATATCCACCAGTTGATGGATCCCGAGTTGCGGCAGCCGGTTTCCGACTGCAACCTGGACTTTCCTCACCAGTGCACGGTGACGGGCGAGGAGATGAAGGGGAGCTGGGACCTGGTTAACAAGAATGCGGAAGAAGAAACTGCTGGCCACGAGTGATCAGCATGACTGTACAACAAAGAGGGTAATCTACAGGTGGAAAATATGACGGACCTGGCTGCAGTAAACGACGTGCTTTCGAAATTCAAGGATCCGGAGAGTGGCCGCAATATCGTTGTCATGAACCAGGTCCACGATGTTCAGATCGAGGGCGACCGGGTTGCCGTGAAACTGGGGCTGACCAGCCACAGCGCGCCTCTCTGGGACGATTGTTGTAACAACGTCCGCCAGCTACTGCTGGATAACCTGCCGGATCTGTCGGACGTGAGCGTGGAGCGGGTCGAGCATCTGCGACCACCTCAGCCTCTGGGCCAGATTGGTCTGACGGCCAAGTCGGTGATTGCGGTCGCCAGTGGCAAAGGGGGCGTCGGCAAGAGCACAGTGGCAGCCAACCTGGCACTTGGTCTCAAGCGAGCCGGCTGTCAGGTCGGCTTGATGGATGCTGATGTCTACGGTCCCAGCATTCCGCAGCTGCTGGGCGTCGAGGGGCGACCGGAAGTTGTCGAAAACCGGATCCAACCGATCATGGCTGGCGACATACCTGTGATGTCAATTGGCTTCATGGTGCCAAAGGACGAGGCAGTGATCTGGCGCGGGCCGATGTTGCACGGGGCGATTACCCAGTTCCTGCGAGATACCAACTGGGGAGACCTGGACTATTTGATCATCGACATGCCGCCGGGCACGGGCGACATTGCGCTGACACTGTCCCAGTCGCTGCCGCTGACTGGCACAGTCGTCGTCTGCACACCGCAGCAGGTCGCCCTGATCGATGCACTCAAGGCGATTGCCATGTTCCGCAAGGTCAACATACCGGTGCTGGGAGTGGTCGAGAACATGAGTGGCTTTATCTGTCCCGATTGCGATGCGCGGCACGACATTTTTGGCAGCGGAGGAGCGCGGCGGGAAGCTGAAAGGCTGGAGATCCCGATGCTCGGCGAGATTCCCATCCACGTTGCTATTCGTGAACGTGGTGACGCAGGCCAGACTGACGTCAATTTCGAGGACGAGCTGACCGCGGGCTATTACAACAGCATTATCAACGTGCTGGTTAATAACCTGGCTGCAGCCGTCGCTGAAGACCCACCCCGCCCACAGCTCCCGGTACTCGACTAGCGTGCCTCGACATCAATAGCGACCGTAGCCACCGCCACCCATGCGACGGAACTGATCGAGCAACTGGTAGCTTGACCAGGCCAGCATCAGGAACATCAAGCCAGCCATCGACTGGCGGGTGGAGAGAGCCCAGATGCCGATCAGGACGCCCGTCGCCACCGACAGCATCAGCGACTTTTCCACCGGCGATCGCACGCCACTGACCAGGAACAGCTCCCTGGCAATCTGCCCCCCGTCGAGCGGGTAGACCGGCATCAGGTTGAGCAGCGCCCAGAAGATGCTGACGAACAACAGCGAGAAGACGAACCAACGAAGTGTTGGATTCGGGATCATGTAGGCGAACCGCAGAGACTGGATTTCGTTTTCATCAACAATCTGGTTGCCATCACGATCACATTTTTCAAGCGCGCGACTGTCGACATCGGACAGCCCTTTGAGGAGTTCCAGTTTGATGGCCGGCACGATGGTTGGCTGCTTGCCTTCTTCGCTGGCCGGTATTTCCAGTTCTACCAGTGCTCCATCGGCTCGTGCCTGCTCGTCCAGGGAGGCGATCGAGCGTACCGGATCCGCTGTGTACTGGGGCGGCAGGTAGTGTGACACCAGGCCATCGGAGAAGCCGCCCAGTCGCAGGGCAACGATCACGACGAGAGCCAGCAGCAGCTGGGCGGCAGGGCCAGCCGCGCTGACAAACAACTGTTGCCAGCGACTACGTCGCGACGATCCGCTGAGATGTTCCATCGAGTCGGGGATGGCCAGCCCACCGAAGTGGTAGAGCACAATTTTGGAGCTAATCCGGTAGCGGCGAAACAGCAGGGCGTGACCCAGTTCGTGTATCACGATCGAGATCAGGACAGCCGCGACGAACGCCAGGATCGTCTCCGGTGCATTATCGCCACTGCCAAAGCCGAGCAGAGCTGCGACCACCCAGAAGCCCGGGTGAATGCGAATGGCAATCCCCAGCAGACGGAAGTGCAGATCATAGCCTGTGCGGCCAGGTTCACCGAGAAACACGTGGGTTGGTCCCCTTATCGATTCAGCATCCAGTTGCTGGGGATATCTCGCTGCGCGGTGCTTTATGCCGCCCGATCGCTTGTCGATTTCGAACAGATACCCAGCACATCTCCAATGTACTCTGCAGCGCGTTTCGACGCGCCTGGTCGAGCATAGTGGGTCTTCAGCTCGCCCAGCCAGGAGCTCACCTGTTGATGACTCGCCGGGTTCTGCAACCACTCGATCAGGTGCTTGGACATTTCCACTGACTTATCGCGCAAGCAGGGATATTCCGGCAACGGCACTTCGGCATCATCCATATTTGAGGGGTCGTAGTCTCGCCAGAACCAGTCGAAGCGGCGTTCTCCGGCCATCAGGTTGACCAGCGTCATGTATCGCACACGGATCATCAGGTGGCTAAGCAGGTAACTCATCAGCTTCACTTTATAGAGAATCACCGAGGGTGTTTGATGATACATCAACTCCAGCGACACACTTCCGGAACAGGCCAGCGCCGAATCGGCTGCTTCGATCAACTCACCGGTGCGTCCCACGTAGACCTCGGCTTCGAGGCCGGAGTCGAGGACCATCTGTCGTGCCATCTCAGCTTGCTTGTCGTTAA
>CAUZOB010000005.1:0-50487 GCA_963581185.1 Planctomycetota bacterium
CGATCCCTTGACGTCGGGTGACTGGACCAGTTGTGCGTCGTTCGTGACGCCCGTGATGACGTGCAGTTTCTTGCCGCTGGCCGTCATTTCTACACCCTTGTAGGTCATCGTCCGCTTGGTCTCGAGATCCATCCCCACGATGGTCAGAACCTGGCTGGTACTGGTCTTTACAGTTGTCGAGAGCCGCGAATTCTCAGCTGTCTTGTGTTTAAGCGTGACCTGGGCCTCGGCTGAAAGTGAACCGAGCAGCACGAGCGAGATGGCGAGACTGAGTAGACGGTACATTCTAAACCCTCTTGGAGCGACGCTTTGATGACCTGCAACAACTCAGTATAGTCCCCAGCCCGCTGGAGCAAGAAAGGGTCTGTCATGGCGTGCGGGGGCAGCATGCTGAGCTGGCAAGCCTATAATGCAGCTTCCAGCAGCGAGGGATCGAATTTAAAGGCAACAGTTTCCAGGATCCAGGGAGTTTTCGATGACATTACCTGAGCGACGATTGGCAACGCGTCGAGGTTTCCTGGCAGCAGGTGCGGCGCTTGCCGGCACTCGCCTGATCTCGAGCAGTGCGGCGGACCCGGCAGCGGAGATGATTGTCGACACCCACATGCACACCTGGTCGGGCGACGAGGCACGCTTTCCTTTTGCCCATCCCTACAGCGACGACTTCAAGGCGCCCGAGGTGGCTGCTACGGTGGAGCGACTGGTTGAGGACATGGACCAGAACGGAGTCGCGCATGCGATCATCGTACAGACGATTTTTCATGGCTGGGATAACACTTATACCGTTTACAGCGTCAACCGTTATCCCGATCGCTTTGTCGGACATGGCTTGATTGACCCAACCGACCCGCGGGTGGCTGACAAGCTGGACTACTGGATGAGTGAGCATGGCCTGGTCGGGATGCGATTCAGTCCAATCTATTACCACAATGGCAATCATGGCGGTGACAGTTGGATCACGTCGCGTGCCCACCACCGCTTGTGGAAACGAGCGAGTCGCCTGGGAGCGGTCTTTAACATGTTCATCCATTCGTCCCAGTTGCCACGACTTGGCCAGATGGTCGAGCGATACCCGGGCGTCAAGATCGTGGTGGATCATGTCAGCCAGATTGACCTGGCGGCCGAGGATGCTCAGCAGCAACTGGACAACCTGCTGGCCCTTTCGCGCTGGCCGAATGTCTGGGTCAAGCTTACCGATCTGACGTCGGTATCGCCGTCGAAGCAGTATCCCTTTAGCGAGGCGATGCCCTATCTCAAGCAGGTTTATGATGCCTTTGGCGCAGACCGGCTGTTGTGGGGCACAGGATATCCAGGCGCCGTGCGAACTGCCTTTGACCGGCCAACACTGGCCAGGGAGCTGGAGCTGGTCCAAAGCCAGTTCAGCTTTATGAGCGGCGAGGAGAAGCGCAAATATCTGGGGCTCAACGCCCAGCAACTCTGGGGACTTGGCAGCTAACCGGCAACGAACTCGACGTTGCACTTTGCTGGGTTGTCCGCCAGAGGGAAAGAGGGTGGCTGAGGGGATTTGAACCCCCGACCCCCGGAACCACAATCCGGTGCTCTAACCAACTGAGCTACAGCCACCATGAGCGAACAGGACAGTGTAGTTTTGCTCTGCAGGGTGGTCAATTGGATCGTGCCGTTCAGACGTCGAAAGGAAAAGTCTCGTCGAGCGGGGAGTCAGAGAGTTCGACCAGGAAGCTCGACAGTCGCTCGACCAGCTTCTCCATCAACTGTTTCCCCTTTTCGGCTGTGGCGGCATGCGGGTTACCGGCACCACTATTGGTGGTCAACAAGTGCCACTGCCGGGTGATTGAGACCCAGCCCTGGTTCACTGCTTCGAAACGAGTCGGGCGGATGGCTCCGTCATCGGCAGCCAGGCTGCCATCCTCATTGAGTCGTACCAGTTCAGGGAAAAAGGCAAGTGCAAAGGAGGTTTCCATTTCCCCCGCGTGGTCTTCGGGCACCTCGAAAATATCGTGATAGATATCCGCCAGGACCTGGAACCAGTTGCAGAGGAACAGCTGTCCTTCTGTCTTGTCACAGAGTTCCCGCAGCAGCGGTTTCATGTCGTTGCCACCATGGCTATTGAGCAGCACGATCTTGCGGACATTACTTCCCACCAGCGAAGCTACCAGGTCGGTGATTACCTGGTTCAGCGTCGACGGGTTGAGATTCATGGCCAGCGGCATGGCGTGCATGTTGGTCTCGGTGCCATACGGGATGGTCGGCAGGAGCACGACCCGCGCGCCCTGCTCGTGTGCTGCCTGGCAGATATTCTCGCCGACGATCGTCGCTTCCAGCAGATCGGTTGCATAGGGAAGATGCAGGTTATGGGGCTCGGTGGCGCCCAGCGGCAGTACGGCGACCTCGTAAGGATGCTGCTTGACGTAGTCGTAATTGGTTTCTGCAAGAATCCAGGGTCGCATGATGGCAGCCAATCAATCGGTGGAAAAGAGAAAGGAGGTCAGGGTTTCTTCAGCATCGGTAGCTTGGCCTCGAGTGCCTGCCAGGCCGCTTCGCTGACTTGGGTATCTGTCAATTCGAGCAGCTCCAGCTGTTTCATCGATTCGAGGTGTTTGATGCCCTCGTCGCCGATAGCCGTGCTGGTCAGCCAGAGTTGTTTGAGTTTACGAAGTCCAGCCAAGTAGGCTAGCCCACCGTCATCAATCTTTGTTCCGCGCAGGTCCAGTGCTTCGAGTTGTGTCATGCTGGCAACCAGCGTGAGCGATTTGCTACCGAGTGCCGTCTGTGCGGCAAACAGCTCTTCCATCCGAGTGGAATCGGCCAGTGCGGCGAATCCCACGTCAGTCGCCTTGGTGCCGGTCAGGTCCAGTTGTCGCAACTCGGCCTGGCCCTTGAGATGGACAAGTCCAGCGTCGCTGACCGGGCAGTTGCAGAGTATCAGTCGTTTCAGTTGGATTGCCGGAGAGAGTTGAGCCAGGTCAGCATCGTCGACAACCAGGAAGCTGCCATACTCCTCGTCCAGCTGTTCGTATCTGCGATTGCACAATTCGGCCAGGCTTTGAGTCTCATCCTTTCCCTGGTAGACCATCAACAGGTACTTCACCAGGGCCGATCGATAATGGCCGCCACGGTCGTCCATCAGCAGGTGGGTGAGGCCGTTCGACTGGGTGTATATCTCCCGAATGTCGGCACTCAGCTGCAGCCCATCACGACCGAAGAGGACCAGTTGTTCCAGTGGCACATAGTAGTTTTCGGCTAGCCGCCGGTAGCGGGCGATCTGCAAGCGGTCCGACTCAAATCCACCCACGGTGCAGTAGGTGTCGAAGACTCGTAACGATTCCATGTAGAGGGCGATCCCCTCGACGATCCAGAAATTCTGATTCCGGCCAACTTCAGCAATCACCGGGCGGGATTCCTGCATGAGCTGGTGAGTTACTTCATGCAGCCAGGTTGAGCTGGGGGCTGGATCTGCCATGTAAAAGAAGGCTACCTGCGAGTCGTACTGGTAGTACCCGGTGGAGAGGCCAATCCGGGCCTGCACGGCAGTCAGGGTCTCGACATATTTCTTGCGGTCCTTAAACAGGACGACCTGATGTCGCTGGGGGGCCTTACGCTTGACTCCTTTCGCCTTCCAGCGGGCGGCGAGGTCGTCGCCGTCAGACCAGTAGTCAAAAAGCAGTTGGCGCCAGGCGGTATGAAGTTGTTCCAGCTGGCGAGCCAGGTCGATTCCGGCACGAGCCGAGTGGTCGCTGACGATGGTGAAGTTCGGGCTGGTGATTGTCCAGTATTCTTGAGCAGCCCAGCCCAGCTGGGGGTGTCCATTACGAGCTCGTTCGGCACGTGGGCTGCGGAGCAGTGTGCGGGTATCGAGGATACGAGCTGCCTGGGCGTGATTGGGGTCCAGGTAGAGGATCTCGTGCAGCATCCGGTAAGCAGCAGCCGGCTGCTCGTCCTGGACCAGTTGGCTGGCGATGGTAAATAACCGTGCCGCCTGCTGACGACAGGCTGTCTGCAGGCGTTCGTACCAGAAGGGAGCAGCTGCTGGGGATCCGGCCGGCGGCCGCAGGCCTCGCGACAGGCTGGGCAGGTACAGCCGGTTTTGGTCCGAGCGGTGGGGGGCAATCAGGAGTCGTGTCAAGCGAGCCTGTTCGGCGAGCTTTAGTTCATCACAGCGCAAGGCCAGCTGCTGCAGCTGCTGCTGGAATTCCTTGTCGGCGTCAGCGCGTTGCGGCAGCGGCAGGTCGGCCACCAGACTGCCGCTCGAAAGCGAACATGTGGCGGCGACCAGCAGCAGCATCAGCCGCCGGGTCGCTCGGCCACCAAACAGTCGTAAGAGGTACGGGACCATAGGACTCGGGTGAGGTTGCAGTGAACGCAAGTCCTTGACGGCTGTGGGGAACACTAGTCGTCCGAAAATGCCGAATCAAAGGCATGCTCACTGGGTGTGAAGTCCAGTTGCTTGGTAAAGAGGCAGGCCTCGGTTGCTCCGAATTCGCGATCCATGCCCGAATCTTCCCATTCGATTGACAGCGGACCCTGGTAGTCGATGTCGTTCAGGGCGCGGATGATCTCTTCAAAGTCGATACCGCCACGGCCCGGGCTGCGGAAATCCCAGCCACGCCGGGCGTCACCAAAGTTCAAGTGGCTGGCCAGGATGCCCGACCTGCCATTCAGCGTGGTGATCGCATCCTTGATATGGACGTGGTAAATGCGATCCGGGAATGCCCGGATGAATTCAACCGAATCAATTCCCTGCCAGTGCAGATGGCTGGGGTCAAAATTAAAGCCGAACTCCTCGCGGTGACCGAGTGCTTCCAGTGCACGCTCGGCAGTGTGGATGTCAAAGGCAATCTCGGTGGGATGGACTTCGAGAGCGAACTTCACGCCGCACTCACCAAACACATCGAGGATCGGGTTGAACCGCTCGGCCAGCAGATCAAAGCCAGCCTGGATCATCTTCTCGGGAACAGGTGGAAAGGAGTAATTCAAGTGCCAGATGCTGGAACCGGTAAATCCATTGACCACGCTGACATCGAATTTCTGTGCCGCCCGGGCGGTATCCTTGAGCTCCTCGATGGCTCGTTCGTTCACGCCGGCCGGATCGCCGTCACCCCAGACTTCTTCAGGCAGGATTGCCTGGTGCCGTTGATCGATATTATCCAGGACCGCCTGGCCAACCAGGTGAGCACTGATGGCATGGCATTCAAGTTCCAGCGAGTCGAGCTTTTCGCGGTGCTGCTGGCAGTAATCGTCCTCGCTGATCGCTCGCTGAACTTCAAAATGGTCACCCCAGCAGGCCAGTTCAATACCGTCGTAGCCAAAACTCTTGGTTTGCTGGGCGATGGTTTCGAACGGCAAATCAGCCCACTGGCCGGTAAAAAGTGTGACGGGTCGCGCCATTATTGAGTCCTTGTCTTTTTGCAGCTTGTGTCAACCATGCTCCTGGAGAGTAGAAACCGGATCCTTGGCCTTCGGTTTATCTTTCCAGAACAGCTTCGAACCGATTATTGTGGCGTTGGAAAACAACCGATGCAACACTGGTGAGAGAGCCGATCTCGATGATTCGCAACTGGCAGCGCTGAAACGGGGACGGAGGAGATGACAATGCGACGACGTTCATGGCTGACTCTGCTGTTGTTGCTGAGCGTCAGCTACCCACTGCAGGCAGCGGAACCGACCGTCGATTTTGAACTGGCTACTGCTCCAGGTTTTCCAATTACGGGGGCCCGCAAGTGGATCGACTTTGTCAAAGACTGTGGCATTTCCCAAATTCGGATTCGCGGTGCGCGGGCGACTGATGAACCTGGCGTGAAGAACATCGGGACTGAGGCCCGACCGATCTACCAGGTCGTCGGTCTGATTTCTGCCGATAACAAGCTCTACCTGGAGGGCGGCACTTTTCGCTTTGGGCAGAAAACGCAGCTGATCAGCTGGGTTCGCAAACTCAAGCTGGATGGCATCGAGGCCCTGACAACGCGGACAAGTGCCTTTGGCTTGACCGACGAACAACTGGTCAAGCTGCACGAGCAACTCTCTCGTAAAGTAGCTTTCGCCACGCTGGGCCTGGACAGCGGCGACGCGGTACGTCGGATAGCTCAGCAACTGGATATGCGGCTCAGCCTGGCAGGTACGGCGCGACAGAGCCTGGCCAGCAACCAGCAGGTGCTGGATGAACTACGGGGTTTCACCAGTGGCACTGCGCTGGCCGCAATCGTGCGACCGCTGGGACTTGTACTGGTCCCCAATCGGCCGCAGGGAGGCGAGCTGGGGTTGGTCCTCATGCCCAGTAGCGAAGCCAAGGAATCGTGGCCAATTGGCTGGCCGCCGGAAAAGGCGCCCGGAACCATCGCCCCCAGGCTATTCAAGTTCCTTAACGTGGAGATCCGTGACATCATGCTGGCCGATGCCCTCGAGGCACTCAAGCCGCGACTGGAATTACCGTTGTTGATGGACCATAACTCGCTGATCCGCTTTCGCATCGACCCGTCCAAGGTCCAGGTTGCCATTCCAGCCGGCAAGACCTTCTATAAGAAAATCCTCGACCACTTGCTGTCGCAGGCCGGCATGTCCGCCGAGCTGCGGGTCGATGAAGCCGACACGCCCTTCCTCTGGATCACCACGGCGAAAAAACGGTAACCAGCGGACGGCCTCCATGCTGCGAGCTGGGCAGGACCACCACTCAATCCGCCAGCAGACCATCGAGCTGTTTTACCAGCTGACCGAAGTGATTCAGGGCAATCTCAACCGCGGTTGGCTGTTCCATATCGACGCCGGCGGCGCGGAGCAGATCCAGTGGGTCCTGGCTGCAGCCACCCTTGAGGAAGCCGAGGTAGTCTGCCAGTTCGGAGGGGCCACCTCCCAGCACGCGGCGACTGAGCGTGATCGCTGCCGACAGGCCGGTGGCGTACTTGTAGACATAGAAGGCCCGGTAGAAATGGGGGATGCGGAAACATTCCAGCGGCAACTCGTCGTCAATTGTGAATTCCGGTCCGAAATAGTCGTCCAGCAATTCACGGTAGGTGGATTGCAAGGAGTCGACTGTCAGGGGCTGGCCATTTTCTGCCATCGCGTGCGTGATCTTCTCGAACTCAGCGAACATTGTCTGCCGGAAGATGGTGCCCCGAATATCATCGATCATCCGGTTCAGCAGGTAAGCCCGTTCACGGTCATCGCTGGCCTGGCTCAGCATGTGCTCTGAGAGCAGCTGCTCATTAAATGTGCTCGCCACCTCGGCCACGAAGATCACATAGTTGTAATAGCTGAAGGGCTGGTTGGCTGACGAGTAGTAAGAGTGCATCGAATGACCCGCTTCGTGGGTCAGGGTGAAAGTGTCGTTGAGCACATCCGGCTTGTAGTTCATCAGGATATAGGGGTCACCGTCGAAGGACCCACAGCTGAACGCGCCACTCTGTTTGCCACGATTCGGATAGCGGTCACACCAGCGCTGCCGTAATCCCAGTTCGAGCGCCTGCGTGTACTCGCTACCGAGTGGCTGCAGGGACTCAACCACCAGGTCCACGGCGGTATCCCAGTTGCGCGTCACTTCCAGATCAGAGAGGATCGGAACGTAGGTATCGTAATGGTGGATCTCCTCCAGCTGCATCGTTCGCCGCCGCAGGTCGTAGTACTGGTGAAGTACCGGCAGCTGGTCCCGCACGGCACCGATCAAGTTGTCGTAGACCGACTGGGGCACATTGTCGGGAAATAGTGCAGCTGCCAGGCTGCTCTCGTGTCCACGAGCACGGGCGTAGTAGATATCTTTCTGGATTGAGCCAGAGAGTGTGGCTGCCAGCGTGTGGCGGTGATCAGCGAATTGCTGGTAGTACTGCCTGAAGGCGGTCCGCCGCACATCGCGGTCGGGTGAATTGAGCAATTCGAGGAAAGTTGAGTTTCCCAGCTCGACCTGCTGACCCTTTTCATTGGTCACCAAGCCGAACTTCAAGTCTGCATCGTGCAACTGGCGAAAAGCCTGGGAGGCTGCCTGCGACATTTCACTCTGCATCGCCAGCAGGCGTTCCTCATCCTTGCCAAGGGTGTGGGGACGATAGCGAATGATCCGTTCCAGCGCGAGGCGATAGAATTCCAGTTCAGGATCATCCAGCAGGGCTGCCATCGTGTCGGGATCGATTGCCAGGATCTCGGGCCGGATATAGCTGGCAGCCTGGGCGGCCCGGGAGGCGACATTCTGGAAGCGGGACAGCATCCCCTGGTATTCACTGTCCGCCTGGTCCTCGGTGGTCTTCAGGAAGGCATAGACGCCGAGGCTTTCGGCCAGCCGATCTAACTCGTCATCCAGTTCGAGGCAGGCTCGCAAAGTTTGGGCACTCTCAGCCAAGGTGCCCTGGAAAGCTGCAAAGTCGTCGATGCGGCCAGTGAATTCCTCCAGTGCCTGCTCCCACTCGTCGTCACTCGACATCAGGCTGGAGAGATCCCAGGTGTCGGAGAGGGCAATCTCACTGCGCGGAGGCAGTCGTTTTACAGTGCTCATCGAAACTTACCACCTGATAATCGCTGAACCCCAGGCCAGTCCAGCTCCGAAACCCGACATCAGGACGAGGTCGCCTGGGTTGATCCGACCCTCGCGATTGACTTCGTCCAGCACCAGCGGGATGCTGGCGGCGGAGGTGTTGCCGTAACGGTCGAGGTTGACCGCCACTCGGTCTCGGTCGATACCGAGGTTGTCCGCAGCGGCGTCAATGATACGGATATTGGCCTGGTGGAAAAGAGCCATCTGCAGGTCATCCGCGCTCAAGCCGGCGAAATCAAGCACCTTCGTGACCGAGTCCCTGAGGTGACGCACTGCCCACTTGAAAACTGCCCGGCCATCCATGTGAAGAAAGTTGGCGTTGTTGTCCAGTACCTCGCGGGTGACTGGCTGGCGAGTACCGCCGGCCATGATCTGCAGCAGGTCCGCCTTGCTGCCATCGGCACCAAGTGTGAAAGCCAGCAGTCCCTGCTCGTCAGAACCGGGACCGAGCAGCACGGCACCCGCACCGTCACCAAACAGCGGGAACGTTTTTTTGTCTGATGGATCGACCGTCCGCGACATCAGTTCAGCGGCAACGACCAGGACCTTGCGGTAGGTTCCCGTGCGAATGAACTGCATGCCGGTCACCATCGCGTACATGAACCCGGCACAGGCCGCACCGATATCCAGGGCCGGCGCCTGGCAGCCCAGGATTCGCTGGACGTGGCAGGCAGTGGAGGGGGTTGGCTGGTCGGGGGTGATTGTTGCCAGCAGGATCAGGTCGACTTCGCTGGCCGCCACGCCGGCAGCTTGCAGGCAGTTGCTGGCTGCTTCAGCCGCAATGTCGCTGGTCGCTTCATGCGACGCGGCTCGTCGACGAGCCTTGATGCCACTCCGCTGAACAATCCACTCGGCGTCGTATCCCAGTTCCGCCAGGTCTTCATTGCTGACGATCTCCGCTGGAGCGAAGCTGCCAGTCGCCAGGATCTGCACGCCGGTCAGGGTCTTGATCACGTCGTTACCCGTGGCGGCAGGATCGCCGGCAGGCCGGGGTGAGCTGGATGACTGGGAAGTGCTGGGGGAGGCCATGGTCGGTGGGGCGGTGAAGGCTGGGAGCAGTAGTGCTTCAATATAGACCGCAGCATTGCTGCATGAAAGCAGCTCGCTGGTGCAGGTAAAGGTAGACCGGCCCGGCGTTGCTAGCCAAGTTGTTTAGAGAGGTCGACCCAGTTGCGTTCCTGTCCGGAAACGAGCACAGCGTCGGCAACTACCTGTGCGCGACGGCCTTCCTCGAAGCTGGGGACCGCGGCACGACCCTCGACGATGGCGGACACAAATTCCCAGACCAGGTCGTAGCGGAAGACCGTGGCAGGTTCGCCGTCGGCAGGATCTCGTGGACTGCCAGCCGGCGAAAGCAGTTCGCTCGGCACATCGACAGCTTCCAGGTCACCGCCATGACGCCCGATCAGCAGCGTGTTTGGTTCGTGCAGACGATATACCGCCGAAGCCTCGCTACCATTTATCTCGGCCCACTCGTGGCCAAAGCCGTTCAAGTTATAGCCTTTGGCCAGCGTGGTTCCCTCCCAGACGCCGACACCGCCGTCACGGAAGACGCCGATAATCGCCGACCAGTCGTCCACGTCCGAAGGCGGGCATGCTTCACCGTCAACCGTCTGCTGGCGACTGGTGAACTGGTTGGCAGCCCCGCAGAGCCGATCGATGGGCCCCATCAAGTCCATGCCGAAGTCGATGCGATGAATTGTCATGTCAAACAGGTCCCCCGCGCCGGCTGTCTCCTTGTACTGCCTCCAGCCCCAGCTGGTTTCAGGCCAATCGAGAAAACGCTGGCTGCGGAAATGCCGTAACTCACCCAGCTCGCCGCCGTGGGCCAGTTGCCTGAGGTATCGCATCGAGGGGGCGAAGCGGTAAGTGAAGGCGGTCATGTGGACCACGCCAGCCTGCTCGGCTGCGTCGACCATCTGCTGAACCTCGCCGGCATGCAGCCCCAGTGGCTTTTCACACATGATGTGCTTGCCGTTTTTGGCTGCCGCAATCGCCATCGGACAATGAGTGAAATTTGGAGTGGCAATGATGACGGCATCAATCTCCGGGTCCTGGCAGATCTGCTCGTAATCGGTGGTCAACTTGTCAATCGACCAATCGCTCCGTCGCTGCTCAAGTAACGACTCGCTGCTGTCGCAGACAGCCACCAGCTCGGCCCGTGGATCCAGCCGAATGCCAGGTACATGGTGATAGTCGCTGACCGCACCGGCTCCAATAATTGCAATCCGGACTGCTGCTTGATTTGCTGATGTCGACATCCTCTACTTCTCCCATTCCGCTGATATTTCGCATTCGTGGGCCGCCCGCGACCGCTCACTCGAAGCGTGCCAGCAAAACATTACGCTTCGTTCAGTCGTTACTCAAGTAGGGCAGGGCCCCGGCCGGTCCGGCAGAGGTTGCAATTGCCCCGCAGGAAATCTTGCATAGAACCCCCCATCAGGGGGTGTCGGGAGCGCGATTTCGGGTGTAGAAATAAAGGTTTGCTTGCAGCCATTATGTCGCCGTATTGAGGAATAGTCGGCAGGGCTGAGTTTCTAGTCGGCGGGTAAATTTGTGCCTAGCTGACCTTGAGGAAGGATTTAATCACGTCGCATGTGTATTCTCGCTATTCAATATCAGCTTGTTCCCGAAGCACCTATTCTTGTTGCCGCCAACCGGGAAGAGTATTACGACCGTGCCAGCAGTATTCCATCGATTCAGTCAGGCAAACCACGAATTCTCAGTGGTATTGACCAGCAGGGTGGTGGTACATGGCTGGGAGTCAACCAGCATGGCATGTTTGTCGGTGCCAGTAACCGTCGCAAGATGATTCCGCCAGTTGCACCACGCAGCCGCGGGGCTCTCTGTAAGGATCTCTTAAAGAGTGGTTCGGCGCAGGAAGCGATGCACCTGGCCATGGAAGAACTGGCGACGCACCGTTACGAGGGCGTCAATTTCGTCATCGCCGATGCCGAGAGTGGCTGGGTTGTCCATGGTGGCGACGATCCCGATGTTGTCCAGCTTGAAGAAGGGCTGAGTATCATTGCCAATCGCAACGTCAACGATCCTCGTGACGAGCGAGTTGAATTGGCGCGGCGATTATTGACGCTGCAGACTCTGGATTCTCCCGTCAAATTCCTGGCGGTGGCCAGCAAGGTCTTTGCCCGGCCTGCCACGGCACCAGGTCGCCCCAGCATGGTGATGCACAGCAAGGACCGCGGCACCGTCAGCTCCACGCTGCTCTGCCTCGGTGTTAAGCCGCGGGATGCGATCTACCAGTTTGCCGATGGCCCGCCGAATGAAGCCAAGTACGAGGATTATTCACCGCTGCTGCGTGATATCCTCAGTCGTGGATTGCGGGAAGTTCGCGCTCGCACAGATGCCTAGCGACCAGTAGGCCGTTGAGTCAGTAAACATTACAGGGATGGAACCGGTGTACGACAAGCAGGCGCTGATTGACTTGATGGGCCGGCAGGCCCTTGAATTTGGTGACTTTACGCTGGCTTCCGGCAGGAAGGCCAGCTTCTACCTTGACTGCCGCAAGGTGACGCTCGATAGCGACGGTGCTCGCTTGATCGGCGCTGGCATCCTGGAGCTGCTTGATCAGGATGATCTACCAGCTGCCGTGGGTGGCATGGCAATTGGTGCTGATCCGATTTCTGCCGCGGTCATCATGACGGCCGCATACCAGGGCAAACAGCTCAAAGCCTTCATCGTGCGCAAGGAAACGAAGCAGCACGGCCAGGGACGCATGGTGGAAGGGCCGGTGGAACCCGGTCAGAAAGTTGTCATCGTCGAGGACGTGGTCACCACCGGCGGAAGTTCCTTGCGGGCAATCGAGGCGGTCGAGGATTTTGGCCTCGAGGTCCAGGGTGTGATCGCCATCATCGATCGACTCGAAGGTGGCCGCCAGGCATTTGAGTCACGCGGCTATCCACTCACCACGCTGCTCACTATTCGTGACTTTGGTATCGAAGCCAGTGAACATCAGCCGAACGATTGACTCGGCCAGGTAAGAATCGCTGAACGACTATCGCTGGACAGCGCTAACGCTGAATCCGCACCTGCGAGCCGGCCGTCAGAATGCCGTAGACATCGGCAGCATCAACCTGGCCCATCCCAATGCAACCCAGCCCGTCTTGGTCCAGCGGCGGAGTTGCCGGACGGCCGTGCAGACAGATGTTGTTCCCCAGGTCCATCCAGAAGCGGCCGTAAGGGTTGCTCCGGTCGCCACCCGGCAGAACGCTGCCATCGCTCAGGTAGTACGATCGATTTTGTTGTTTAGCCAGCACCGAGTACTGTCCCGTTTCAGGGGTCGGGTCGACGCCGAACGAGCAGGGGATGCGGCCGGCGTAATACTGGCCGGCAAACAAGGTGATTTCTGATTGCGAAAGATCGACCACTGCCCGGAATGGCCCGCGCACTACTTTCAGCTGGCTGCCCGGTACCACGGCGACCGGATCACGAATGCCATTGATGTTCTGTAGCAGTCGCACCGGGATCCGGTACTGGTGAGCGATCATCTGTAGCGACTCACCCGGCCCGACCGTGTAGGGTGGTTCGATCATGTGCCGTTGCGAGTAGATTACTTCGCCTGCCAGGTAGTCGAGAATATTTATCAGCTGGTGCTTGTAATCCAGCGGCAGACTCTCGTTGCCGTGATAGACCGACAGGGTCAACAGGCCCTCACGAAATTGGCCGTTTTCAACCTGCTTCTTGGCAAGCTCCCAGGCCTTGCGAAAACTGACCAGGTCGGCAGTCTCCGGCCCAGTCGTGGTGCTGTCGTCAGCAACCGCTGGGGCAGGGAGCGACGTAGGGAATGCGGAATCCCGTTCGGTGGTCAGAGTACTCGGAAGTCCCGGGTTCTGCAGGCCCACGGGCGGTACGGCAACAGCTGGAGTCTCGGCTGCTGGGAGCACAGTAGTGAAGGCTTCAGGCTGTCCAGCGAGACCACCCGGCAGCTCAGCCGACAATGGTTCCTCGCTGAGTGGCTCGTCCAGCAGCGGCTGGGCAGGTGTCTCAACCAGCGGTGCATCCGCCATCACAGTTGTTGGTGGTTCGCTGTCGAGTACCAGTGGCGCGATCTCGCCGGCCCCGGTTGATTTGCTGGCTGCAGGAGTTTCCGGGCTGGTGACCGGTTCATTAAGCAAGCCTGCAAACCCGTCCGGCGTTGCCTCCGCCGTGTACAGGATCACGTAGGCACCGTAGAGTATCACCATCATGAAGACGACAAGCAGTGCGGTCTTGATGGTTTGCATTTTCCTTCTCCTTGGCAAATGATGCCGCTCGCCAGTCAGTGTGGCTTGGCGAGGTGTTGTTTGATCAAGTCAGTACGGTCTGGTTTTCTGGAAGATTTGTGACGTGGCTGTTGACACGGAATTTGATGACTGGTGGAGCGACGTCGACCTGGAGGAAGAGGAAGATCCGCTTAATGACCTCGTGTCGTGCCCGCAATGCGGGGCCGAAATCTATGAGGATGCTCCCAAATGTCCTTTCTGCGGCGACTACGTTGTTCAGACTTCCTCCGGGTGGTCGGGTCGACCCAGCTGGTGGATCCTGCTGGGACTGCTCGGCGCGCTGGCAACCGTGCTGGCGCTCATCATGGGCCTCTAAAACCCCACGTCGTCATGCACATCGGCTGGGATAATACGCAATTCCCGTAACTGGGGCTAGATCGATATCCGCCTAAGGTGCATCCAACAAAGACGAATCACAGACGCGCCGAGAGCTGGATCAGGATAGGTCTGCAGGACCGGCACGAGCGTCAGCCCGCCCTATCCGTTCTCCTGCTCCGGTTCTCGAGCGGCTTTCAGCCGCTGGCGAATCAGCGTCAGTCGTTCGATCAGCTCAGCTTCGAAGCCCCGCGGTACCGGCTGGTAGTATTCACGTTCAACCCCGAGGTAATCCTGGCTGGCAATCCCATCGTCCTCGTTGTGAGCGTAAACATAGCCTTCGCCATGCCCCAGCTGGCGAGCGCCGCCATAATGGGAGTCCCTCAAGTGAGTTGGTACAGGTAGAGTTCGTCCTTCAGAAATATCCCGGCGGGCCTGGCCGATCGCCGTCGTCGCTGCATTGGACTTGGGAGCACATGCCAGGTAGGTCACAACCTGGGCCAGTGTCAGCTGACACTCCGGCAGCCCCACCATTTCACAGGCTTGCATACCGGCCACGGCAATCGTCAGAGCCTGGGGGTCGGCATTGCCAATATCCTCGCTGGCCAGGATCACCAGTCGCCGGCAGAGAAAACGAATGTCCTCTCCTGCTTCCAGCATGCTGGCCAGCCAGTAAATCCCGGCATCCGGATCGCTACCACGAATACTCTTTATCAGCGCGCTGATCGTATCGTAATGCTCGTCACCACTGGCGTCATAATGAATCGCCTTGCGCTGGACCGATTCGATTGCCAGTGCCAGGTCGAAGACCAGCGGCGAGCTTTGGCTGGAGAGGACACCGATTTCAAGGGTGTTCAGGGCACGGCGTGCATCGCCATCGCAGACTCTGGCCAGATGCTGTCGCGCATCGGCCTGCAACTCGACGTCGTAGGCCCCCAGCCCCCGCTCACTGTCCGCCAGTGCACGATCCAGCAGCAGCTCGATCTGCGGCACATCCAAGGGCTGAAACTGGAAGATCTGGCTGCGACTGACCAGCGCGCTATTGACGGTAAAAGATGGATTGCTGGTGGTTGCCCCGACCAGCGTGATAATCCCCTCCTCGACATCAGGCAGCAGGGCGTCTTGCTGGGCGCGATTGAAGCGGTGGATTTCATCGATAAACAGCAAGGTTCGAAACCCACCACCTGCCAGCTCCTCTCGCGCCTCACTCAGCAGCTCGCGGACCTGCGCCACACCACTGCTGACTGCACTCAGCTGCCGAAAGTGGCTGCGACTTTCCTTGGCCAGCAATTGGGCCAGCGTCGTTTTGCCAGATCCAGGTGGGCCGTAAAAGATCACGGAACCGAGCCGGTCAGCTTCGACCAGCCTGCGCAGCAGCTGGCCAGGGCCAAGAAAGTGCTGTTGCCCGACAACTTCGTCGAGTGAGCGGGGGCGCATGCGGGCGGCCAATGGCTGGGCACGCTTCAGATTGTTCTGCTCGGACTGTTCAAACAGCGACATGGACCGCCTCCTTCCTGGCCATTCTCGGCCTGCTCCATGATAGCAATCGCTGCTGGTCAATGAAAAACTGTGCGCTTTTTTGTACGGATTGTGCCACCAGCTGACACTAACAAGGGAAAGGGGAGGGGAAACCGTGAGCCAGGAATTTCCTGGTGACCAGCACACAGCCCGCGGGGCTTCAGAGAGTTATTCATGCGACTGACACTACGAACCATGTTGGCTTACCTCGACGATGTGCTCGAGCCAGAGGACGCAGAGGAACTTGGTCAGAAGATTGGCGAGAGCGAGTTTGCCAGTGAGCTGGTGTATCGAGCCCTGACTTCCACACGCAAGCTGGACCTCTCAGCCCCGGCAGTGGTTGGCACCGGCATGGGCCGGGATGCGAACACGGTGGCAGAGTACCTCGACAATGCCCTCTCAGCGGACCAGCTGCCCGAGTTTGAACATGTCTGCCTTGAATCAGACGAACAGCTTGCAGAAGTCACCTCATGCCACCGTATCCTGACGATGGTGCTGACGGAGCCTGTCGAAGTGCCGAGCCAGTTGCGGGATCGCGTCAATACACTGAACCAGGTCGTGGTCGAGGAGAGCACGACATCGGAAGCTCGCCGTCGTGATCTTCACAACCTGACGCTGGCGGAACGCCGCGAGCTGGATCGCCAGCCCGCCTACCTGGCGGCAGGCAGGAGTCGATTGCGTGAGCGAATCATCCCGGCCACTATCCTGGTCGTGCTGTTTGGCCTCGTTGGCCTGCGAATGGTCGGCCACTTCGACTCCACCCACCCGCTGCTTGGAAGCTTCTTTCCGATGCTGGTGGACGACCGTTCCTTCATCGACACAGATGATAGCCAGCCCGCCCCACTGGCCCTTGGATCCAGTCATTCCAGTCAGCCCACGGATCCGAACGCGCAGCAACCGTTGGCTCAGAACAGGAATATCTCGATAACCAACCATTCCGCGACAGACCTGCTGCTTGTACGTTCCGTCGCTGACAAGACCTGGCAACGGATGGCGCAGGGTAAATTGCTTGAGAAAGGAATGCAGCTCAGCTCGCTGCCAGCCTTCCAGCCTCAATTGTCGCTATCCAACCGAATGCGGCTGACATTGTTCGGGCATTGCCAGCTTCAGCTGAATCCTGCAATCTCCGTGGCAGGCTCGGCTTTGCAGATCGATCGCGGCCGATTGATTCTTTCCAATGCCGGTGCTCGTGACAGTGAGTTGCAGATCACCGTGGCAGGTACGACTGGCACAGTGGAGTTACCAAGTCCCGGCGCATCACTTCTGCTGGAAGTCGAGCGATACTTGCCGCCGGGCTCAGATCCAGCAGAGGTCGAGTCGCTGTCGGTGGTCCGGATCATCTGCATCGGCGCCGCCCGCTGGCTGCAAAAGGGAGCCAAGGGTGCTGTCCAGCGAATCAGTGATGAGCCTGGCTACCAGGTCTATACCCTGATCGGCGAGCAGGATGTGATAACCGGCAAGACCAGCCTGTTGCCGGCCTGGGCGAGACAACAGCCGGGCCAGCGACCGCTCGAGCATCAGGCGGTGACCGAGTTGATCGAGGGGAGTGACCAGGAGTTATCGATCAGCGACTCCCTGCGTGCTCAATTTGACACCCATCGCAAACCAGTAGTCCGTGCCCTGGCGGCCCGCTGCCTGGCAGCTCTGGGTGAATACGATGCAATCGTGCAGTGCTGGAGCAATCCAGATCTGCACGCCTTCTGGGAAGACCAGTTACTTCAGTTGCGGGCCGAACTCGCCTGGGGAACTGAAACGGCCCAGCAGATCGAGCAGGTTTTAGAGCAGCAGCGCAAGGCCGACGCTGAGATGCTCTACCGAATGCTCTGGGGCTATAGCCCCAGCGAGCTGGAGTCCGAAGCGGGTGCCGAGCTGGTGGAACGACTTAGTCATGAGCAGATGGATGTACGGCTGCTGGCCTATACCAACCTGCACTGGATGACAGGGCGAACCCAGCAATACCAGGTCCACCGGTCTCCGGACCGCGAGCTGCCTCACATCCAGGGCTGGCGGCGGTTGCTCAAGGACGGCCTGGTTCGTTATGACAAGGCCCCGCATCCTTTGATGGTGTTGGCACCGATCGAATCGCCCTGAGTAGCAGGTCGGTATTCTGGGCTGGCAAGACCCTTTTCGGGCTGACCACCGGTTGGTAGACTGCACTAGTCAACGCTGCCGCCGAAGGCATTTACCCTGTCACGGTATATCCTGCGGCGTTTGGCCGCTTCCTTGTCCAGCAGGCTGAACTGGTTCGTCCCCGCCTTCAGACGCACTTCGACGAACGTGGCTTGTTGATCGAAGGAGTGCTGAGTCTATGCGGATAAAGACGTCTGCTCGCCATGGCCAGCATGGAGCAGACGGGCGACTTTGTGGCTTGTAACACGGCAGCGGATCTGATTGCCGAGGGCGCAGAGAAGCGAGTGAAACAACAGTTGCGACGTTTCAAGGAGAGACAGTTAACATACCGACATTCCGCTGGCCGGCGATCTCGTGGCAACGATGATCAGGCTCCGGAGTAACCCGGCGACGACCGGAATGTGCGGCTGACATACAGTTCAAGGAATCTTGTCTTATGAAGTTCGCGGATTTTCTCAGTGAAGCGGCGATCAAACCGGATTTGGCCGCAGTCGACAAACAGGGTGTTATTGAAGAGCTCGTCGCGTCGCTCGTATTGGTTGGTGCGGTCGACGCCAGCGAACAAAGCAACATTGTTGAGGCAGTGCTGAAGCGGGAAGAACTTGGCAGCACCGGGATTGGCCGGGGCGTGGCAGTTCCTCATACCAAGCATGCCAGTGTGGACCAGTTGATAGGGACCGTCGGTATCAGTGCCGAGGGCGTTGATTTCAATAGCCTGGACGGTCGCAGGGTACAGCTGTTTTTCTTGCTGGTCTCGCCTCCCGATCGTCCGGGAGACCACTTGAGGGCGCTGGAGAATATCTCGCGACAACTTCGCGATGAGACGTTCTGCCGGTTCCTCAAACAATCCAAGACGACTGCGGATATCGCGCAGTTGCTCGAGGAAGCTGACAACAACCAGTTCGTCAGCTAGCAATCCTCAAAGGAGTGTCGGCTAGTCATAAGGCCGGCAAGGGTTCCCCGCGGGTACCGTTATTCGCAGGAAACCAAGCGGAAACGAAGAGACAGTGATACGATTTTGAGTGTGAGAGAAAATGGCTGAGGTGAATCATAGTCAGAGCGTGGTCGTGAACAACCCGCAAGGGTTGCATGCCCGACCCGCCGACTTGTTTGTCAGCACCGCCTGTCGCTTTGAAGCGACCGTCGAGGTCGAGAAGGATGGGGTGCGTGTTGACGGCAAGAGCATCATGGCGATTCTCACACTGGCTGCCACTCAGGGCAGTGAATTGACGATATGGGCCAGCGGCAGCGATGCCCAGCAGGCACTCGAGGCGCTGGTTGAAGTCCTACAAAATGATTGTGCCGTGTCCTGAACGGCACGTGAGTACAAGGAAAAACATAGGTGTGATGAGCAGGGCAGCGAGTGGAGCGGCTTAAATCGCGCTCCTCATTGTCAGCTCATCCGGGCAGGTGATTGATCTCACCGGCAGGCACGTGCGCCGGCCGGCGATCGATTCCGCCAGGCTATCGACGCGTTACGGCGCGGCGATGCAAGAAATACGATAATGCAGGTTTTACAGGGGATAGCTGTTTCGCCCGGCATTGCCATTGGCGAGGCACTTGTCATCGATAACGAGGGGTTCCGGATTCCCAACCGGTTCGTCCTGCGTGACGCCGTTCAGAATGAACTGGAACGGCTCGATCGAGCGATTGAAGCAGTCGCCAGCAAGATTCGTCGAAATCGCGACCAGGTGACCCAGCAACTGGGCGACCAGTATGGAGCGATCTTCTCTGCCCACCTGCAAATGTTGCGCGATCCGATGCTCTACGATGAGTTGGAGACGCTCATCCGCCAGCAGCATCATTCAGCAGAATATGCTGTCAGTCGCACGCTGCGGCGATATGCCAAGGTCTTCCAGCAACTCGATGACGAATACCTGGCTGAACGGGCACATGATGTTTTTGATCTCGAACGCAGCCTGCTGGGTGAACTGCTTGGCCGCCGCAGAGAATCACTGACTGAACTGGAACAACCAGCCATCGTGCTGGCACATAACCTGACACCCAACGAAACGGCCAAGATGAACCCCGAGTTCGTACTGTCGTTTGTTACCGAAATGGGGGGGCCAGGAAGCCATACGGCAATTATCGCCAAGGGACTGGAGATTCCGGCCATTGTCGGAGCAGGAATGTTCCTGACAGATGTCTCGGGCGGTGATCGAGTGATCGTGGATGGTGACCACGGCCAAGTCATCCTGCAACCCGACCAGGAGACGCTGGAACGCTACCAGCAGGAAATCGATGAGCACCGTAGCCTGGCAACCCGGTTGGCCGAACTGAAGGACGAACCGGCCGAGACACTCGATGGTAGCAGCGTGCAACTGCTGGCAAATATCGAGTTCCCACATGAGGTCGATTTGTGCCTCAGTAGGGGTGCCGAGGGAATCGGCTTGTATCGCACAGAATTCCTCTATCTTGGCGCCGACCGTGAGCCGACCGAGGAGGACCATTACCGGGCCTATGCGGACGTCGTCCAGGCGATGGGACCGCGGCCGGTTGTGATTCGAACTGTCGACCTGGGTGCCGACAAGATGGGCCAACTGCCTCGTACCGAGGAAGAAAACAATCCCTTCTTGGGCGTCCGCAGTATTCGCCTTTCGCTTCGTAACCTCGACCTCTTTCGTGTCCAATTGCGAGCCATCGCCCGCGCCAGCGCGCTGGGTGAAGTCAAGATCATGTTTCCGCTGATCGCCACTCTGCAGGAAATCCGCCAGGCCAAGATGCTACTGGCCGACACCATGGAAGATGTTCGTGAGCAGGGATTTGATTGCGCCGACCAGATCCCGGTAGGGATGATGGTCGAAGTGCCGTCGGCAGTCATGATGATTGACAAGCTGGTTGCCGAAGTCGACTTCCTCAGCATCGGTACCAACGATCTGATCCAGTATGCTCTGGCAGTCGACCGGACGAACAAGGATATCGCATCACTTTACCGGGCCAGCGATCCGGCCGTCTTGCGATTGATCGATATCACCTTGAAGGCTGCCCGTATGGGGGACGTGATTGCCAGCGTCTGTGGCGAGATGTGCAGCAATCCCGCTTACACAACTCTATTGTTGGGGCTCGGCTTGCGCACCATGAGCGTCGCACCGAGCGCTATTCCAGAAATCAAACAAATCTGCCGGCGGGTATCGATTCAGCAATGTGAGCTGATTGCCGAGCGAGCTCTTGATATGGACTCTGCAAGAGAAATCGATGCCTACCTGCAGGAAGAACTAAGGAAGGTCGCGCCAGAACTGGTGTTCTGATCTCGATCGGTCCCACTCACGGGACGGATGAACTTATTTGACGTACCAGCTGGTACGGGACAAGGGTGAAATCATGAAAAAAGAGATGGTGATCAACGTGTCGCAGCCTGAGGAATGCCGCGTGGCAATCCTTGAGGACGGCGTTCTCGAAGAACTGTATGTGGAACGTGCCAGCCAGGATAACCTGGTCGGTAATATCTACCTGGGCAAGGTGGTTAACCTGGAGCCCAGTATCCAGGCCGCCTTCGTCGACTTTGGCGTCGGCCGTAATGGCTTCCTGCATATTAGCGATGTTGAGTCGCAGTATTTTCGCCAGGGTGGATACGATCCAGAAGAACTGGCAGCCGAAGAACGGGCGAATGCCAAGTCGTCCGGCCGGCGACGGCCGCCACGCGGTGGCCGGCCACGTGTCAAACCGCCAATCCAGGAACTGCTGGCCCGTGGCGACCACGTGCTGGTGCAAGTCATCAAGGAAGGTATCGGAACCAAGGGTCCCACCCTCTCCACCTACTTGAGTATTCCCGGCCGATACCTGGTACTGATGCCGGCGCTCGGTCGAGTCGGTGTTTCTCGCAAGATCAATGATGATGATCTACGACGCAAGTTGCGTAAGACATTGCGCGAATTGGATCCGCCCGAGGGCCTCGGATTTATCGTTCGTACCGCCGGGGCCGAGCGGACCAAGAAAGAACTCTCGCGCGATATGGCCTACCTGATCCGACTCTGGAAAGTCATCGTTCGCCGCCTGCGAAAAAATGATGGCCGTACCGATATCTACGAAGAGAGCGATATGATCATCCGCACGATCCGGGATATCTTCACCTCGGATGTGGATGCCGTCTATATCGACCAGGAGGATGCCTTTAAGCGGGCCAAGGAGTTCCTTCAGTTGGTGATGCCGCGACATGCCAATCGCCTGCATCTCTATGAAGGCAAGGAGCCGCTCTTTCACAAGTACAACTTGGAAGATGAAATCGATGGCATCTACAAGCGCGAAGTGCGATTGAGTGAGGGAGGATCGATCGTGATCGATCCCACCGAGGCACTTGTTGCCATCGATGTGAATAGCGGTAACTTTCGCTCGGATGGAGATGCCGAGGATTCGGCCTATCGACTGAATGTGGTGGCGGCCCGGGAAATCGCCCGCCAGCTGCGACTACGGGATCTCGGTGGCGTTATCGTGAATGACTTCATCGATATGCGCAAGGAAAAACATCGCCGCGGTGTCGAGCAGACACTCAAGGATGCGATGAAACGAGATCGAGCTCGGACGAAGATCCTCCGCACCAGCCCCTTCGGGCTGGTGGAAATGACGCGCCAGCGAATTCGGCCAAGCCTCAAGCGGGCTGTCTATGAGGATTGCCCCAGCTGCTCCGGCCGTGGTGTTGTTAAGACGGTAGAGTCAATGTCGATTGAAGTTGTCAGGCAACTCATGCTGGCCTCCCAGGTGCCGAAGATCGAGAAGATCACCGTGAATGTGAGTTACGATGTGGAAGCCTACCTGGTTAACAAGAAACGACCGGACTTTGACCGCCTCGAAGATGAAGGCCGAATTTCCATCAAGGTCAAAGGGAAAGACCATGTCTATCCCGAATACCTCGAAATCGACTGCCTCGATGGCAAGGGAAAGCGAGTTTCCTTTAGCTAAAAGGACCCTGTGGAGGCCCCTGACTGTGGAAAAATCAGCCTCCGCGGGCCTCGACGAAGCCACCACCATTCGCTACTGTGACAAGTTGCTACAATAGCCCGGAAGATCAGTAAGGGAAGCCGCGATGTACGCGATCGTCGACGATAACGGACAGCAAATCAAAGTCGAGCAAGGCCAACGGCTTGAAATCGACCTGCGCGAAGCGTCCGCAGGTGATCAGATTACCTTTGACCGTGTGCTCGTTATCTCAGGCGATAACGGCATTCAACTCGGTCAACCAACTGTCGAAGGCGCCAGTGTGACCGCTGAAGTTCTCGGCGTTGCACAGGGCCCTAAGCTGATCGTGCAGAAACTGCGCCGCCGGAAGAATTCGCGGCGAAAAAACGGCCATCGACAGATGTACACTCTGGTCCGTATCGATGCGATCGAAGGTAGCCTCGAATCAAGTGGCGATGAAAAAACGTCTGTAGAACCCGAAGAGACCGTCGAAGTTGAAGCTGCTGAGCAGGTTGATGATCAAGAGGTCAGCAACGAAACAGCAGCCGAGGTCGATGAAGTAGAAGCAGCTGAAGCTGCTGAAGAAACCGCCGCCGACGAAGGTGAAGCGGAAGAAGCTGCTGAAGAAACCGCCGCCGACGAAGGTGAAGCGGAAGAAGCTGCTGAAGAAACCGCCGCCGAAGAAGGTGAAGCGGAAGAATCTGCTGAAGAAACCGCCGCCGAAGAAGGTGAAGCGGAAGAATCTGCCGAAGACGAGGGCGATGAGTCGGATGACTCAAAGGACGCCTGATTGTCGCCAGGGCCAGCCATCCGTTGGCCGGTGTTAAGAGCGGCGAATGTTTTTTTGGCCCAGCAGAGTTTTTTTTGGGAATTCCAGCAGCTGTCTGGCCAGTAGCTCGGCGACAGGAAAAACTCCCAAGTCGTGTGTGGCAAAGGACTTAAATGCGTCCCATACTGTTGCTCGCCAGCTTTTCCACAATTCAGGACTTGTACTTAAACCCTTTGATAGTAATGGGATACAGCTTTTCGCAAGGTGGTATTTTGACGATTGGCTGGTATTGAGTATCTTTAGCCTTCTCGCTAAATGTTGTAGGTCGAACGTTCGATGGGTACAACATATAGTGGTAGAAGCCAAAACTCCACCAATATGGGGGGAGTGGTAACTACCGGCACGAGAAGAGGCACATCTCGAGGCCAAGGAGCCGCCATACTCCTAGCGAGTCACATCTAGAAAGCACGACGGAAACAGGAATTCCACGAGTTCGGCTCACGGACGAGACGCCGCAGCCTCGACACTATATATTTGTACACTATGGGTATGCATCTCCCCGATGGTAGGGAAGCGCTGTCAACAGAAGGAACTGGCGGATGGCAAGTGTGAAATCTTCGGATAAGGCGACAGAAAAAGTGGCCACAGCGACAAACACAGGATTGAAGATCGAGTCGGCATTTTGTCCGCCGGAGGCGGCAGATCCGTTTGACACGGTCGAGTGGGAAACTCGCAGTGCTCAGATCAAGAACGAAAACGGCGAGTTACTTTTCGAACAGACAGACTGCGAGATCCCGACGAGCTGGAGCCAGTTGGCGACCAACGTCGTTGTCAGCAAGTATTTCTATGGCGAAGTCAATACGGACGAGCGAGAGAACAGTGTCCGCCAGTTGATTCATCGAGTCAGTCGAACGATTGCGGACTGGGGGCTGAAGGACGGCTACTTCGCTTCCCCGCAGGACGGCGAAAATTTCTACCGGGATTTGACCTGGCTGTGCCTGCATCAGCACGGTGCATTCAATTCGCCTGTCTGGTTTAACGTTGGCCTGTTTCACCAGTACGAGGTAATGGGCGACAAGTGCAACTGGCACTGGGACCCGGAAACAGAAGGGGCCTACCAGCCTGACAACCCCTACGAATTCCCCCAGGCATCAGCCTGCTTCATCCAGGCGGTTGATGACAATATGGAAGACATCATGCGCCTGGCGACCAGCGAGGCGATGTTGTTCAAGTTTGGGTCCGGCACCGGCACCGATTTGTCCACCATTCGGTCGGAACGAGAAAAACTATCGGGCGGCGGTCGACCATCCGGTCCCCTCTCATTTATGCGGGTTTACGATCAGATCGCTGCTGTCGTCAAATCGGGTGGCAAGACACGTCGAGCAGCAAAAATGCAATCACTCAAGGTCTGGCATCCAGATATTCTTGAGTTCATCGAGTGCAAGTGGAAGGAAGAGCAGAAGGCCCATTGCCTGATCGAAAAAGGTGGCTACGAGGCCAACTTTAACGGCGAAGCTTACAGTTCGATCCTGTTCCAGAATGCCAATCTTTCGGTCCGCGTTACCGATGACTATATGCAGGCCGTCGAAGACGATACCGAATGGAAGACTCGTTGGATACGTAACGGCGAGGGTGATGCGCCCAGCTTCCAGGCGACCGAACTGCTCAACCGGATGGCCGAATGTGCCTGGCAGTGTGGTGACCCGGGTGTGCAGTACGACACCACCATCAACGACTGGAATACCTGTTCCACGGCAGGGCGAATTAACGCCAGCAACCCCTGTTCTGAATACATGTTCCTGGACGACACGGCCTGTAACCTGGCCAGCATTAACTTGATGAAGTTCCGCCAGGACGACAACACTTTTGATTTTGTCGCCTTCAAGAAGGCTTGCCGGCTGTTCTTCATCGCCCAGGAGATCCTGGTCGACCGGGCCAGTTACCCGACCGAGACGATTGCCGTTAACAGTCATTACTTCCGGCCACTCGGATTGGGATATTCCAATCTCGGTAGCCTGATCATGACCAGCGGCGTTCCCTACGATTCGGAGATCGGTTACGGACTCTGCGGATCGATCACCTCGATGCTTCACGGCATGGCCAACCGCACCAGTGCTGAGTTGGCGGGCGCAGTGGGGGCTTTCGAGAAATACGAGGAGAACAAGGAATCTTTCCAGAACGTGATGCAGATGCATCGTGCTGCTGTGGAGGAGATCAATGACGCCGGGCCAGGATATCTTAAGGATGCTGCCAGGATCATCTGGGAAGAGGTACTCCAGCTGGGTGGGCAGAATGGATACCGTAATGCCCAGGCCACGGTACTGGCTCCGACCGGCACCATCAGCTTTATGATGGATTGCGATACGACCGGTATCGAACCCGATATTGCGCTGGTCAAGTACAAGCAACTTGCCGGCGGCGGGATGCTCAAGATCATCAATAACAGTGTCCGCGAGGCACTTGATGTCCTCGGCTATGATGCCGCCCAGATTGATCGCATGATCAGCCATATCGAACAGCACGATACGATCGAGGGTGCCCCCGAACTGGACCCGAAACACCTGCCAGTCTTTGATTGCGCTTTCAGGCCAGCCAATGGCGAACGCAGTATTGCCTGGAAATCACACGTCAAGATGATGGCTGCAGCTCAGCCCTTCCTCTCTGGAGCGATTTCCAAGACGGTCAATATGCCTGCGGATACGACCCCAGCGGAAATTGCTGAGGCATACCATTGGGGCTGGAAACTGGGCCTCAAGGCACTCGCTATCTACCGCGACGGTTCGAAACAGAGCCAGCCTCTCAATACCCAGGCGGAAAGTGGTAACGAGGATGCCGAGGAGATTGTCGAGCCTCGTCCTATCCGAGAACGACTGCCCGACACACGCCAGTCCTTGACGCACAAGTTCAACATCTCAGGCCACGAGGGTTATATCAACGTCGGCCAGTATCCTGATGGACGACCTGGCGAGCTGTTTATCACGATGGCCAAGGAAGGCAGTACGATTGGCGGCTTGATGGATAGCTTCGGCACTGCGATCTCCCTGAGCCTGCAATACGGTGTGCCACTGGAAGTACTGGTCAACAAGTTCACGCATTCCCGTTTCGAACCGATGGGCTATACCACCAACCCGGATATACGGATTGCCAAGAGTATCGTCGATTACATCTTCCGCTACTTGGGCATGGCCTTCCTGCCAGGTTACAGGGAAGCTACCAACGGCATTACCCAGGCTGAAGTCAGAGAATCGCCCGAGGATTCTGCCGACGGCGAATCAGCCGGGGATGGCAACGGCAATGGCAACGGCAATGGCAACGGCAATGGGAACCAGCCAGCGGCAAACAAGGATGTCGACTTTGCTGTACTCGAGCGAGCAGGTGCAACGCTTCGGCCTGACGAGACCCGCACCAACCAGTTCGCCCGTTTCCAGAGTGATGCCCCCAGTTGTGACAACTGCGGTTCACTCACTGTCCGCAGTGGAAACTGTTACCTCTGTCACAATTGCGGTAATAGCCTGGGCTGCTCCTGATCTGCTCCTGATCTGCCACCGGCAGCCTTCCTCCTGGGGTCAACTCTGGCGAGAACACCACAGAGCTCGCGGGAGAACTCCAGCTGCGCAGCATCATCTCCGCATCACCACCGACTCACTCTCCCATGCTCTGGATAAAGTTAGCATTGCGGGATAACCTAGAACTACTGGTTGTGAGGTCCTTATCGCGGTGTGAATCGAGTTGGAGTGACAGATGAATCGACGCCTGGTCGCCATTGCTGGTCCCGCCACAGGGACCACATACGAATTGGAAGACGGTGCTGTGCTTGTCATAGGCCGTGGATCTGACAGCGACACACAGATCGATGACGCTCGGATGTCGCGAATCCACTGTCGCGTGATCGTCGATGGTGACAAGACCACTGTGTCAGATGCTGGCAGCAGCTCCGGCACGCTGGTGGCTGGTCAGCCGATTGAGCAGGCGGACTTGCAGCCTGGCGACGAGATACTGGTTGGCAGCACACGGTTGCGATATGAAATTGGCGAGGCTGGAGCTGTTGCGCGTGAAGGAGAGACGATGGGCCCGCCTGCCAGCGATACGCCGGCGGCGGTATCGCCAGCAGACGCAGCTGGACTGACGGAATTGGCGGGCAAGGAGCTTCATGGCTTTCGACTCGATGAGATCCTCGCCATGGGAAACACCGGTATCGTCTACAAGGGAATGGAGCTCGAGAGGGACAGGCCCTGTGCGATCAAGGTCATGCCTCCCGGTTTTGCCACGTCGGAGGACGAACATGCTCGCTTTGTCCGTGCCATGAAGACGATGATGCCGATCAAGCATGATCACATTGTGGAGATCTACAATGCCGGACGAAGCGGCCCCTACTGCTGGGTCGCGATGCAGCTGGTCGAGGGTGAGAGCCTGACCGAGGTGATCCAGCGGATCGGTGTGGACGGCATGCTCGATTGGCGTGAGGCCTGGCGTGTGGCAGTCCAGATTGGCCGCGGGCTGCACGAAGCTTCCAAGCATCAGATCATTCATCGCAACCTGACTCCCAACAACATCCTGCGGCGAGAATCTGACCGGGCCTGCCTGTTAGGTGACTTGATGCTAGCCAAGGCACTGGAAGGATCACTGGCGGTCCAGATCACCCGGCCTGGCCAGATGATTGGCGAGATCCCCTACATGTCTCCCGAGCGAACTCGCGGAACAGAGGATGTCGATACTCGATCCGATATCTATGGACTGGGTGCCACTCTCTACGCTCTGCTGACAGGTCGAGCACCGGTCGAGGGGAAGTCGCTGCCCGAGCTGGTCCAGAACGCGCGCGAAACGGTACCGGCGGCGCCCAAGGACTTTCAGCTGTCGATCGAGGATTCCTTCCAGGATGCTGTCATGCGGATGCTGGAGAAGGACCCGGACCGTCGTTACCAGACGGCCGACCAGCTATTGCGCGAACTGCATCGGATTGGCAAGTTCCACAGCTTACAGGCTGACTGGACCGGCTGGACCGGCTAGGCTGGCCTCTGCGCTCTCTGCGCTCTCTGCGTCTCTGCGGTGAGCTTTTTATTAGATGCACCCGTGAAGGAAGTGACCCTGAAGCGAGCGGGGGCGTCTCACGTCATTCAAGCCCGTAGGCGCCGACCGGCGGCAGGTCGATTCCACTCGACCTTGAGAAACGTCGACTCGCCAGGAACCGCGGCTCAATCGAGAGATGCACTCCCAGATTGTCTCGGCTCTGGTCCATATTGATACCGAAGCGAAGCAAGGCGGACTCACCGATCTTGACGACGTCCAGCCGTTGGCCGATGTTGCCGGTATCGCCCAGGTCGAAGGATGTGCCGGCAATGCCTGCCCACTTCTCCCCCAGTCGGTAGCTGAGTGAAGCATGTACAACGGTGCTCTCGATCGGACCCTCGATATAGCGGAATCCGACGTACAGTCGGCCACGTTCCGGACGGCTGATCAGGCCTCCCACGGTCACCATTCTCAGGCCATCACCAAAGAAATCGGCGTAACCGTCAGAGAGCAGGGTCAGCCGATCACCGAGGTGCCAGCGGAAGTCGTAATCGAGCAGTCCCAGGTGCTGGCCAAAGTTATCGCGGTTGGCATTGGGAAACAGTGTGCCTTCGATATCGAGTACCATCCAGTCGATGATTCGTTCCTGCCCCGCCACTCCTCGCTTGGTTTGCCAGCGCTGATGTACGCCAACCTTGGCGGCAATCATGTCATCGGCAATTTCCGCTGAGCCCGCCGAGACGGAACCCTGCATGTTGCGCCGCAGCGCGAAAAAACGTTCGTCCCACTTGGGGTGCACGTTGCCACCTGCGGAGCCGGCGAATGTGTCAAAGAAGAAACGTCGCCGAAAGTGCTCGGTAGCGTCGTCATCCAGTGGATCGTAGCGAGGCAACTGGTCCATATTCTGGTTCGCCTCGGCAACGTACAGATCCGCATACCAGCTGACCTTGTGTGCCAGGCCATTCAGGTTCAGCAATTCGCTCTGAATTTCCGGCCTGGCCTGCCACATCGGCAGGCTGGCTCTGACACCGGCCTGGCCGAGCAGCCGGGTCATCGACTGGCCATGGATATCGTTGCCATAGTAGCTCGCGTCACCAAGCAGGTAAGGCGCCAGCTTGAACATCTTCCAGCGAGTCGGCATGCTGATTTCCTGTCGGCTGCCGAGGACCAGCCCATTCGGGTCACCCTGCTCGCCGGCCAACAAGTCAAACTTGGCCGCTTCCACTGCCTGTTCAGGGGGTGTCGGTGTGCGGACGCGACCAAATCCAAGGCGGGTATGTTCATGCCATGTCAGGCGGTTGCCGAGGATCGATTGCCCCAGCATGTAATGGTCAAAGCGGGGCAGCCATTCGGTCTGGGTGAAGAAGTCATTCAAGCGGATATCGGCAGCCACGCTCCAGCTGGAATTCTCCACCAGCCGCTTCAACTCGATGCCTGTCCTCTGGTCCCGTCGTTCATCCCATTCCTGCTCGTAAAACTGCTCGAGAAAATTCCGGTCTGTGATCAGACCAATTTCCGCCGTCAGCTGCATTCCGTTACCGAGTAACTGGCGATGTGCCCAGAGCACGCGTCCGCGAAAGTCCTTTTCCGGGACCAGCGCCCGTCGATCGGCGCCCAGGTTGTCCAGTCCGTCGTCCTGCAGTCCCCAGGCATCCAGCCAGCCACGCGCCGGCCCCGGCAAGCGGAACATCCCTTCCACGTCGTAGCTGTACTGTGTACCGAGTGCAAATCCACGCTTGCTGAGGACATCCGTGGAGATCAGCCAGCGTGTCCCCTCGGGGGCATCATCGATGCCGAATAATTGGTAGGCATCCAGGTCTGCCAGTACCTGCATGCCATACACGCTATCGCTCTTGATCTTGAGGCGATCGACGTAATAGCTGGGACTGGTCAGGTCGGTCGCCATCACCGGCCAGTAGAAGATTGGCACGCCGCCGAGGTAGATGAAATTATCGCGGCTTGTCGCCATCATCCGGTGTTCGACGATCGGTTCGTTTGTGCCAGGATGCCGCAGGACCTGGCCAGTCAGCGGATCCTGCCGGACCTGCTGCCTGTCTTCCAGCGTGACTTCCTCGGCCTGGAACCAGTAACTTGGAACACCCATCCGGCTTGACGTGATGGCAGCTCCGTAGGCCCGAAAGTGCTGCTGATCGACCTGCTGTAGAACGTCTGCCTTGAGTCGCAAGAGGCCATCGTATTCCGCGATTGGCGTCAGCACTTCGGCATTCAAGACCATGCCGAAATCATTGTTGGCGTTGTAGTACATGCGGTCGGCATAGATCACTCGATCAGCCTGCCGAAAGACGATATTCCCTTCCAGGTACATTTCCAGCGGGACATCTTCCTGGTAGCCCTCGTCGATCGAGTTGGGATCGGTGGTCCACATCACCATACTGTCCGTTTCGATGATCACCCGCCCCAGCGGCTCCACACCTTCCAGTTCCAGTCCCTCGATGGTCAGCTTGATGCCATTCTTGGCGATCACGACAGCTTCACCTCCGGGCTGGATCGGCGGTTCCAGTTTGAAGTCCCAGTTGACGTTGCTGCGTCCATTGATGCGGACCTTCCGTTTACCGACGGAAAGCTGGGTTCCCTCTACGACCGGTGCCGGGTCATTGACTGGCTGCAGCAGCTGGGCGGGCCTGACTACACGGTCTCGCCGGCCACCTCGTGCAGCCCGGGCACGCTCGTAGATCGCTGCCGGATTGCCATCCAGCCGCTGTTCGTTCGCCACCTGCCAGCGGATGCCTGCCGTGGTTCGCAGCTGGCCGTACCAGTCGCTGCCTTCGAATACTGTCGGGCGGTCGGCCGACTCGTGGGTGATTGTCAGCCCTGGGCCCTCGAGGTAGACCAGCACCCGGTCGGCTTCACCGGAGCCCGGTTCGCCGTGGTCGACCCAGACGATCGCCTGCCTGCCCCGCGCTAGCATGTCGGCCTGGCGGACCTGGCAATTATCAAGCTGCCAGACCTGGTAGCCACCCTGGTACCAGCGGATGCCGTTATCCGCCTGGATTTCGATGGCCGAGCCGGTTGCCAGCAGAGGCAATTCAACTTCGGCCCGCGCAGTGGCCGGCAGGATGATTGCAGCCAGTCCCGCCAACAGCGCGCGCGACCAGGTCGACGTCCGCCTGGAGCGGTGTCGATGTCGACAATCATCCCTGGTCTGCCCGGGTATGTGAGGTCTGGCGTCCATGCCATCCAGCGCAAAAAGGGGTGGTCTCCGGCGTGCTATTCGCGCACGCCGGGCGCACATATGCGGGGCGGATTATAGGGCTGAACGGCCTCTGACGACAAGGTACGTTCGACGACATGGCAGCCCTGCTGGGACCAGCAACTGGCGGCCAACTGCACTAGCTCAGTCCGCAGCCTGCTCGTCCTGAGAGCCAGCCGCTTCGGGCTGCCAGCGTTGCGCCAGCAGGCGTGCTGCCAGCAAGGCCACGACCGGCATCAAGGGAGCTCTCATGCGCAGGGTGCTCCAGTAAAAAGTGTGCACGATGGAGAATGAGAAGCAGAGCAGCAGCCCCCAGCACCAGCGGTCGGATCGCCAGTCGGATCGCTGCTGCCAGCAGCTCCAGGCAGCCAGTCCCAGAATCAGCAGGTACCAGCCGGCCACCAGGTATCGCAGCAGTCGCCGGGGCGTTCCCTCCTCGTCATCCAGGCGGTGGGGGAAAGGACTCCAGAGCCTTCCCAGCCGGACCAGGCAGGACCAGGCAAACATCGACGGTTCTGCCGCAATCGACTCCAGCGCCAGCTGATAAGCAAAGCGGTCGCGAGCCAGCTCGTCACGAGCAGGGCCGGGCCTGGGATTCTTCCAGAAGCTGGTTCCGCTGTCGATCGCATGAAAGTTTTGGCTGAGGTGATTGTCGAAGTCTGTTGGATCCCAGCGGGAGCCCCATTCTGCGGTCCGCAGGTAGTCGTAAAAGTGCGGGTTGTTACCCAGCAGCAGGGTATATCCTCCGTGGCTGGTGGTTGGCACGGGCCGCCCCAGGACCAGGCTGTTCCTGATCAGCCAGGGCATAATTACCAGGCAGGCAGCGAGGCTGTAAAGTCCCAGCGCTCGCCACTGCCTGCGGACAGCGACCAGCAGCCAGGCGAGTCCGGCGAAGGCCAGGAAAGTTGGTCTGCAGAGGATCGCCAGTCCCACCAGGCCACCCGCCAGCATCATCATCCGCGGACAACGCCCGCCGCGGCTGCGCTGCAGGACTAACAGCAACAGGCAGGCCAGCAGCGTCGCCACTGTTTCGGTCATAATGTGGGCGGACCAGTAGACCAGGATCGGGTCAACGGCCAGCAGCAGTGCGGCCAGGCCATAGCATCTGCTGCCGGTCACCCCCTCGGCCAGTTTCAAGACCAGCAGCACGCTGGCGACACCCAGCAGCAGGTGCAAGAGGCCAACCTGCCAGGCAGAGACTGTGCCGGTCGGCGATGTCAGGGCCAGCAGGATCGGGTAAAGCGGAGGACGAAAGGCGGTCGGTTCCACGCCAGCTGGCCCGGCCCGACCCAGCTGGTGGTCACTGCGCAGTGTTTCTGCCAGTTGCTTGTACTGGTCCACATCGACCAGCAGTCGATCTCGAAAAACAACCAGGCTACCGCCACGGACAAGCAGGGTAATGACGACCAGGGCCAGCAGCCAGCGATGACGATCAGGACGAATCTCTGACATGAACCAGCGACCCCGGTGGCAGGTGTTCTATTGCTGCAGCCCAAACAGAATGATGTTTGATCCCAGCCGGGTGGCATCCTCGCGGGAGTATCCCTTGCACTCGGGCGAGGTCTGGTTCTCCAACGCACAGCTCAGGTCATGCGGTGAAAAAATGACGGCCAGGCGGCCATCCAGGGTCAGCCCTTCCAGCAGCGGGACGACCAGCGTTGCACGCGGTGCTCCCGTTTCCGCATCGCGGAAGGCTGGATCGCGAAGTGTCAGTTTGGTGACGTCATAGCCACCAAAGTCGTCACGTAGCAAGGGATGGCCGGCGGCGACATTGACCAGCGATTGATCCGGAAAGATCTCCTTCATCTCCCTGCGAAAGGCGCTGGCAAACTCCTCGCTGGCACAGATCGCATCGGCAAAGACAAAGCCACCCCGGCGGATATACGTTCCCAGCGCCTGCCGTTGCTGCTCATTCAATTGAAAATCGCGCCGGCCATGCAGGAACAGCAGCGGGTAGTCGGTCAGCTTGTCGGTCGGCTGCACCAGTTGCTGCTTGGTGCTGACCCGCATTTCCAGCTGCAGCCGCATCACTCCCAGCAGGTTCGTCAGAGAATTGGGCGCGTCGTTCCCGCCGCCGCCATGCGACAGCTTGGGCACAAACAGCGTTCCTCGCAGCGGCGAGTCGACGTCGGTTTCCTGGAACGTTGCCAGTGGCCTGTCGAGCTTGCGCTTGAGTTCCCGGTTGGTTGCGTAGGCAATCACGTTGCCACCGAACTTGATGTGGGCATCCAGTTGCTGCTGCACCTGCTCAGGATACTCACTTCGTCGGCCATGCTGGTAAAGGTCCCAGTAGCAGGAGAGATTATCGGGCAGGTAGACCACGCTGGTCCGGCAGCACGACTGGATCCCTTCCACACGTCCCACGAATTTCGGATCGACGTCATCCTGGGCAAACCAGATGGCATGATCCGGCGGCAGCGTTGTGAGCGGGCTTTCTGGGAACATCTCTTTCATCAGCAGCCTGAATTCACTGTCAAAAGCGGCATCACCGCAGCAGGATTCCACCAGCAGGAATCCACCCTGGTTTACATAATTACGCAGGTTGGTCTTCTCTTGCTCATCCAATTGCAAAGATTGGTAGCCGCTAATAAACAGCACCGGGCTCTCCATCAGGTCTGTCAGCTGTGCGACCTGGATGTCGGTGGTCTGCCAGGTCAGGTCCTGTTGCCAGCGAGCTTCCACGAAGCGAGTCAGATTGTGAATGCCACTGGGGTGCTTGTTCCAGTTGGCTGACTGGGGGTCGCCATAACGGAGCTTGGAAATCACCACCGGCCGCCGCCCCTTGGAGAGGAACAGCAGCGCGAAGGCTGAGTTGACCAGCGCATTACCCTGGGCTCGCCAGGACCCATCCAGCTTGTCCTGCCGCTTCACCAGACTGTCTGCACCCTGGCGGTACCAGTCGAAGCGGCCAAGGAATCGCTGGCCGGTCATCCGCCCGACGCGTTCCATGCCATACATGTAGTAGAGAAAATAGGACGAGCTGCCCGGGTTCTTTTGCACAGAAAAAGCCAGTCCGAGCCAGTCGAGCCCCTTCTCGACAGCCAGCTCAGCGGAGACATCACCACAGCACTGCACCTGGCCATTGACGATCGAGGCGGAGGGCTGGCGAGCGTGCTGCGAGGTGATCACCAGCGAGGCGATGCCGGCGCAGGTCATGCTGCCGGTGGCCAGCCCGAAGCGATTGTAAGACCAGGCACCGCTCGGTTGCTGGCGTTCCTGCCAGTACTGCTGGGCCAGCCGCCAGGTCTGCAGCGGTATTGTCACACCGACTCGCTCGGCCTGGTGCAGGGCCAGCAGTGCGAACTGGCTATTGGAAGGATCGTCCGTGGGGGGCCCCGAGTGGTAACTCCATCCACCCGAACGTTTGTTCTGAGCGTCGACCAGCCACTTGGCATATCGAGCGATCCTCAGCCGCTCCGTACGGGGAGCTGCCTTGGCCATCACCATCAGGTGCAGGGAGGTACTGTAAGTTGTGCCGGGCGTTTCGAATGAGCGGAGATAGGCCAGCGCCCTGCTGACCGCCGGGTGCCTGGCAGTCAGTCCACTCTCCAGCAAGGCCAGCGTACAGAGTGCCGTCACTCCGCCAGGATTGGTTGCGTTTTCTGACCAGTTTCCACGTTCCTGCTGCTGGTCCACCAGGAAGGCGGTACCCCGGTCGATCGCCCGCTTGACGCTGGCCGAGTCGATTTGGGCTGCGGCTGGCCTGGCCATCAGCACGAGCAGCAGGGCCACAAACACCAGCAGTCGCCTGCAGCGGCTGAATAAATAGAGCACGTCCCTGGTGACTGGCTGGGTCATCTTTCCTGATCCTGACAACCGGATCGCCGCCGCGAACCGTTTCTGCCACCTGCTGGCAGGCACAAATGTCTCCAGCAGGCGATCCAAAGTCTTACCACTCCTTAATTTAGGGGTGGTCGCCGACACAGGCAACGACAGTCTGCCTCAATTGCTGCTGGAAAGCGACACCGCTAGAATCAAGGCAGTTGCGGGACCACTCGGTTGGCCAGCCATCAGAGGAATTTGACGTGTCAACAAAACAACGAAGCCTTGGTGACATTCTGCAGGAATTCAGTCACCACCGACAGATCATGCGGCAGGAACTGCAGAAAGTGATCGTTGGCCAGGATGAGGTAATCGAGCAGCTGTTTGCAGCGATTTTTACCCGTGGCCATTGCCTGCTGGAGGGTGTGCCGGGACTGGCCAAGACGTTGATGGTGAGCACGCTGTCCCGCATCCTGGATGTCTCTTTCAACCGAATCCAGTTCACGCCGGACCTGATGCCCAGTGACATTATCGGCACCAACGTGCTGGAAGAAGATGACGCCGGCCGCCGCGATTTTCGTTTTGTGAAGGGCCCGATTTTCAGCAATATCGTGCTGGCTGATGAAATCAACCGGACACCTCCCAAGACCCAGGCCGCCTTGTTACAGGCGATGCAGGAGCGGGAGGTGACCGTTGGTGGCGTCACCTACCCACTTTCGCCACCCTTTTTCACGATCGCGACCCAGAACCCGATCGAACAGGAAGGGACCTATCCGCTCCCCGAAGCCCAGCTCGATCGCTTCATGTTCAATATCAAGGTGGGATATCCGAGTGCAGCTGAGGAGGAGCAGATCCTGATGAACACCTCGCGGAATGAAGAGGTGGAGGTCAACAAGGTGCTCTCAGCCAAGGCGATTGTCAACTTGCAAAAGCTGGTCGGCAATGTGGCGATCAGCGAGTACATCGTGCAGTACGTATCGGCCCTGGTCCGGGCCACTCGGCCAGACGATCCAACGGCTCCGGACTTTGTGCAGGAACTTGTCCAATGGGGTGCAGGGCCACGAGCCGGTCAATTCCTGATCCAGGGTGGCAAGGCGCTGGCGGCGCTGGATGGCCGCTTCTCGGTCTCTATCGAGGATGTCAAGCGAATCACCATTCCGGTCTTACGACACCGTGTGAATACCAACTTCCAGGCCCAGGCCGAGGGATTGACAACCGAGGACGTGATCGAGCGTCTGGTGGAGACAATTCCAGAACCGAAGATTCCCAAGTTTTCCCAGTAACCGTGTGGCGTGCCAGCCAGCCCTGCTGGCTCGCTCATTAACATCCTGGATCGAGCCATGCCGGCCGTTGAATCCTATCTTAAGCCGGAAGTGATCAACCAGATCAAGCGGCTGGACTTGCGCGCCCAGTTCATCGTCCGCGGATTCCTGCACGGCTTGCATGCCAGCCCCTTCCAGGGCTTCTCGGTCGAATTCAGCGAGCACCGCAAGTACACCGCGGGAGATGATCCAGCCGATATTGACTGGCTGGTGTACGCCAAGACCGACAAGTACTACATCAAGAAATTCGAGGCGGAGACGAACATCACCGGCTACCTGGTGATGGATCTGAGCCAGTCGATGTCCTACACCTACCGGCAGGAGCTGACCAAGTTCGACTATTCGATCTGCCTCGCCGCCTCGCTCTGTTACCTGATGATCCACCAGCAGGATCCCGTCGGGCTGATCACCTTTGATGAGAAGATTCGCAATAGCCTGGCGCCCCGTAGCAAACGCAGTCACCTTGGGAACGTGCTTTCTCTGCTGACCCAGCTGCAGCCGGCCGGCGAGACCAATGTTGCCAACAGCCTGACCCAGCTGGCTGCCATGTTGAAGCAGCGCAGCCTGGTGATGCTATTCTCCGATCTGCTCGTCGACCCCGAACCGGTCCAAAAGGCGCTCCGGCAATTGCGACATGGTGGCCATGACGTGATCGTGTTTCATGTCTTGGACGAAGCGGAAGTTGAGTTTCCATTTGATGGCATGGTCGAGCTACTCGATCCGGAAACCGAGGAAAAGATGACGATCGACGCCACCAGCTTCCGGCGGGATTATGTTGATGAAGTCGAGAGATTTCGTGAGGATTACCGACGCAGTTGCCAGGAGAGTGGTGTCGACTATGTCGAAATCGATACCAGCATGCGGTTTGACAAGGCCTTGCTTGAGTACCTGGTCAGTCGCCGCGCCCGTTTCTAGTCGGAATTTACAGGCGAGGCAGAGCAGTAACCGATGGCATTTGTGAACGCATCTTTGCTTGTCGGTGGCGCCCTTGTGGCGTTGCCGATAATCCTGCATCTGATGATGCGTCAAAAGCCCAAGCGGATGATTTTTCCGGCCCTGCAGTTTGTTATCTCGCGACGGGAATCCAATCGCCGCACCCTGCGACTACGACACTGGCTGCTACTGCTGCTGCGAATGTTGCTGATCCTGCTGCTGGCCGCTGCCCTGGCGCGGCCCAGTGTGGATGCCAACCACTGGGGCAGCTGGGTATTGATCGGCCTGGTCAGCCTGCTGCTGGTGATCGTCGTGGCTGGCTGTATCGCCGGCTGGCTGGCTGCCCGCGGGCCGATCCTGGTTGGCTTGCTGCTGCTGGCAGCCCTGCTGCTGGCGACCGGTGACGTCGTGCTGATCGGACGAGCGCTTGATCGTGAGGGGGGCGCCATGCTGGGGGACCAGGAAGCTCCGGTGGCGGCAGCCCTGATTATTGATTCCTCCTCGCGGATGGGCTACCGCGAGGGTACCGTCACGCGCCTCGAACAGGCCCAGCAGACAGCTCGCTGGCTGGTGACTCAATTGCCGCGTGACAGCGATGTGGCGGTGATGGGACGTGCCGGGCGACAGCAGGCATTCACGATCGATGTAGCGGCAGCTGGCAAGGCGATCGAGCGGCTCAAGCTGTCGACCGTGCCGCGACCGTTGCCCGATGTTATCCGCGACGGACTCGACCTGCTTGCTGCCAGCAACCTCGAGCGCAAGGAGCTCTACGTCTTTACCGACTTGAGTGAAGGTGCCTGGCCAGAATCAGCTCAACTCAAGCAACAGCTGGAGTCCCAGCAGGATGTACTGCTTTACCTGATTGATGTCGGCGTTCAAAACCCAACCAATGTGGCACTCTCGTCGATCCGCCTGGCCGAAGAGACGCTGACTACCAACGGCGTGTTCAAGTTGCAGGTGGATATTGATAACCTCGGCCCGGCAGCTCAACGTGAGCTTGAATTGCTGATTGAGCAACCCGATCCATCCCTGCCGATCTACCTGGATGGAGTCCAGCAGCTACCGAGTGCCAGCCCGCGAGGCCGCCAGAACATCGAGCTGGCTGCCAATGGCAGCAGCAGCGCGCAATTCCAGCTGCAAGGCCTCTCTCCCGGCGTTCATCATGGGACCGTTCGCCTCTCGGGCCTCGATCCACTCGCGGTCGATAATGTCCGCCACTTTACGGTCCGTGTGCGACATCCCTGGCGGGTCCTGGTGGTCGCCCCGGAAAATGTACCGGCCAAGTTCCTGCTGGAGGCGATCTCCCCCTATTCACTTCGTCAGATCGGCCAAGCTGAGTACGAATGCACTCTGGCACGCCAGCCGCCAGGCAGCGACGACTGGCTGGCGGGTGAACCGCTGGAGGATTATGCGGCCGTCTGCCTGCTGAATCCCTACCCGCTGTCTGAGGCGGACTGGCAGTCCTTGCTCGACTTCGTTAACCAGGGCGGTGGTGTCGGTTTATTTCTGGGACACAACGTCGAGCTGGAGGGTAGCTTCGCGCTGCCACAGGCCCGGCAACTGGTTGGCGGCCAGCTGCTTCGGCAGTGGCGGGCTGAAGGGAGTACCTTTCTCTCCACCGGCGACCAGGAACATCCAATCCTCTCCTCTTTTCGCTCGATTGTGACCAGCGTGCCGTGGCAGGACTTTCCGGTCTATCGCTACTGGCAACTGGCAGCAGACAACGGTGTCCTGCCCGTACTGACTTATGCAAACTCAAGCCATCCGGCCCTGCTGGAACAGAAACTGGGGTCGGGACGGGCGCTGACCATGACCACACCGATTTCGGAGGCTTACCAGATTGCCGGTCGGCAGCCATGGAATGACCTGGTGAGCGGAGAAAACGCCTGGCCCTATTTCGTGCTCATCAACGGCGGCCTGCGGTGGCTGGTAAGCGGTGGTGAATCCAGCTTGAATTACCTGGCGGGCGATACCGCGGAGCTGGATAACGACGAGGGTCAGTTTGAACAGAGTTACCAGTTGTTTGCTCCCGAGGGAGAGCCGCAACCTGTCACGGCAGTCAATCAGAAGGTCACCATCCGGTTTACCGAGCAGCTCGGCAGCTACCGGCTCAAGTCGGAAAGCGAGCAACCGGTGTTGCGGGGTTTTTCGGTCAATGGCCATGCCAGCCAGAGTCGGCTGGCGAGGATTGCCCCATCCCAGCTGGACCAGCGGCTGGGTGAAGAACGCTACCAGCTGGCCCGCAGCCGTAGCGAGATCCAGTTTGGGGTTCGACGCAAGCGGCTCGGACAGGAGTTCTTTCCACTCCTGATCGGCCTGGTGGCACTTGTGCTGGCACTTGAATACGTGATGGCAAATCGTTTTTACGGTCGCAATTCGATGGCAACCGATACGGCCCTGGAATCCAGCCCGCTGGAGACGGCATGAACAGCTGGTCACTCGATCCGGTTTTCGATAGCTACCTGGTGGTCGGCCTGGCGGGCGCCGTACTACTGGGACTGCTGCTGATCGTCCGTTACGGCGCGGGACTCAACTGGCGACGCCGCATGCTGTTGCGCGGCCTGCGCCTGCTGATTATCGTGCTCGTGCTGCTGGCGATGTTAAGGCCGACGCATGTCAGCTCGTCTCGCAAACCGCAATCGGCTGTCTTGATCGTTCTTATCGACCAGACAGAGAGCATGGAGTTTCCCAGTTCCGAGGCGGGTGTTTCTCGCTGGGAACACCAGCTGGATATTCTTAGGCGGGTGGAGCCACTGCTGCAGACCCTGCACCAGTCACTCACAATCAAGATTTACGGCTATTCCGATCAACTTCACCCCATCGCCTGGGATGGGACCCGCCTGGAGGTCCCTGGACCACCACTGGGAGAGCGTACCGATATCAGCACGACAGTCTTCCGGGCCCTCGAAAGAGAACTCAACCAGCGGCTGGCAGCTATCGTCTTGCTGGGCGACGGTACACAGACAACTTTTGATCCACCAATCGAGATGCGCAAGCTGGGTCAGGAAATGCAGCGACTTGGGGTCCCGCTCTACGCCGTCCCCTTTGGAGATGGCGGCTCGCCCGAGTATTCGAGAGATGTCGTGATCAAACAGCTGGCACAACAGTACACCGTCTATGTCAAGAACCAGCTGGCGGTGCGCAGCGTGGTTGAGGTGCGTGGCTATGTGAACCAGCCAATCACAGTCCAGATGGTGGTCCTCGATCGGCAGGGAACCGAGACCGTTGTCGAGACCCGCCAGGTCACAGCCCACCGCGATGATGAACAGATACCGGTGGCGATGACCTACATACCGCAACAGGCTGGACAGTACACGCTACGGATGAGGGCAGAACAGCAGGATGGTGAGTTGCTCTGGGAGAACAACGAGCTGACCGCTTTCCTGAACGTGATGGAAGGGGGACTGCGGATCTACTATCTCTACGGGAGCCGGATTGGCGAGCAGCTGGAGTTGCGGCGCAGTATCGCGTCGTCTCCCTACATGGAAGTTGTCGAACAGTTCATTGGTATCGCCGGCCGTGCACGTTGGCCCGATCCCCGTGCCGCGATAGAGGAGGACCAGCCATTCGATGTGATCATTATTGAGAACCTCAATGCCAGGGCGATTGGTACTGAGCAGCTGCAGCAGATCGCCACCGCCGTAGAAAACGGAACAGGCCTGATGATGGTCGGCGGCTATCACAGCTTTGGGCCCGGTGAGTACGCCCAAACGCCCCTGGCCGCCGTGCTGCCTGTTGAAATGCAGGCCTTTGAGCGCCAGCCACTGGGCCTGGCTGCCCGACTGCAAACCGATTTTCACGTGACCGGTGAAATTGCCATGGTGCCGATCCGGCCACATGCAGTCAGCATGCTGGCAACCCCACAGGAGAATCGACAACGCTGGAGCGAGTTGCCGCCGTTGCAGGGTGCCAACCGGATTATCAGCAAGAATACCGGCCGGGTACTGGTAGCCAGTGCGAATAACGATCCACTGCTGGTGGCTGGCGATTATGGTGCCGGCAGAGTGCTTGCTTTCGCCGGCGACTCTACCTGGCGATGGCGACGCGAGGGATTTGAGACAGAGTTGCACAGGTTCTGGAGGCAGTCGATGCTCTGGCTCGCGCATCGTGATGAGCAACAGCACCATGATGCCTGGATTCGCTTGCAGCAGCGCCGCTTCCTGCCAGGTGAGGATGTGCCGGTCATGGTTGGATTGACCTCCTCCAGTGGTGCAACCAGCCCGGACGCCAGCTGGGATGTCAGCTGGCAGGGACCGAGTGGCGACAGGCAGCCACTGCAGGTGTCACCTGACGGCGATCATTGGCAGGGCCTGATCGCCAAGGTCCAAGAGCCCGGGGAATACACCCTGACGGTCAAGGCGATGGTCGCCGGCACCCTGGTCGGGCCGGTGGAGGCCAGTTTTGAAGTTATCGATCAGAAGCCAGAGAAGAGCAAGGCGGCCGCGGACCTGGCCCAGCTGGCACGGTTGGTGCGCTGGACAGAAGAAGCGGGCGGTCGAATCGTGGCACCCAACGAACTTCCCTCCCTGCTGCAGAAAATGAATGACGATCCGCCAGAACTGGATGTCGAGATTCAGTCGCGCTGGCAGCTGGGGCAAACCACCGCGGATGCCTGGAGCTTCTTCATGCTGCTTGTGGTGTTGGTTGGTGGCGAGTGGTTCCTGCGGAAAAAGTGGGGACTGGTCTGAAGTGGTCAGCGGCCAATGGCTGGGAACTGGTTGTGCCTGGCCCCTCTCCTCAAACACCTAGCTCCCCGTACCGCTCGCCCACCAGCTGCTCGGTTCTTTGCTGCGGCCAGTCATCGCTGCTGGGCTCTGCCTGCCATTGTTCGATCAGCATGCCCTGCAGGCTCGCCACGTCCAGGTCCAGGTTGACCACGAAATCAGAGTGGGAGCGGCCGGCGCGATAGTCGGGCTGTCGAGGTGGCATCCGCAGCAGCTGCGAGATCAGCGGCAGGGGAAAGTCATACAGCAGCGTACCGTGGTAGAGAATATGCCTCCGTTTCGAACGCAAGCTGTTGCCCGAGAACTTTCGTCCCTCGACGGCCAGGTCGCTGGTGCCATCCAGGCCCGCCGGGCACCCCAGTTTCCTGAGTCCCGCTGTCAGCCGCTGGAGCACAAGCAGGTGCGCTTCGCCGGGGATCACCAATTGCGGGTAGATTTCGATTGAGAGCACGAGGCTGTACATCAGGCAGCCGGGTCCGGCGACCACAGCAGCACCGCCGCTGCATCGTCGAAATACCGGCAGCTGCTGCCGCTGGCACTCGGCCAGGTTGACTTCCAGGTCGAGTTTTGAAGAGCGACCGATCACGACCATCGGTTGTGAGGGTTCCCAGAGCCGCAGCCATTCAGCTGGACCCTGCTGTTGATCTGCTTCATCCAGCAGAGCTTCATCCAGCGCCAGGTTGGCAGCCGGGTCTTCCAGGGTCAACTTGAGCAACTTCATAACGATCATCCAGGCAGCGTTTCGACAGCGCGAGAGGGCGCGGGTTGACGCCGCCAGTCACCAATCTACACTTTACAGGATTCCTCCCGATGCGGGATCCCAGCCAATGCCTGATGTACCTGACAATGCAGCTGAAGCCGTGGGTGGCGACGCGGAAACGATCGAGATTCCCGCCAGCCCGACGGACGGTACGGATCAGCCGTCGCTGCCGCCAGTACAGCCTCCCAGCGGCGCCTTTATCCTGCAGTTGTTCCTGATCCCGATGTTGATCGTGGGTATCGTGGTGATGGTCTGGCTGACATTCAGCTGGCTGGCTCACGTCGGTAGTGATCCTCATGATCTCGTTCGTGATCTGGAAAAGTTGAACAAGGGGAGCTGGCAAAAGGCACTCACGCTCTCAAACTTGCTGCGTGATCGCAACAATGACCTGCTCAAGGATGACAGTGCGCTGGCGCAGGACCTGGTCAAGGTGCTGGAGAGCGAACTGGAAAACGCCAGGATGTCACCGGAGCGGATCAAGCTTCGTTTCTTCCTTTGCCACTGTCTGGGAGAATTTCGGCTCGTCGATGGAATTCCCAGCCTGGTGAAAGCTGCCAGGCTGGAGCGAGATCCAGCTGAGGCGGAAGTCCGGCTGGCGGCGATTGCCTCGCTGGCCAAGTTGACTGTCCAGATAGGCAGCGACCGCATGCGCGAGCATCAGCAGGTGTTCGATGTACTGGACGAAGCGAGTCGTATTCGGGAAGCCAATCCTTCACTGCAACATCGCAACCGCTTGCCTGCTGCCGCCGCTTACGCACTCGGCATGATCGGTGACGCAGCCTCATTGGAGCGTCTGGCTCAACTGTTGATTGACGCCAATCCGAGCATCCGCTTCAACGCCGCGACCGGCCTGGCACGATATGGAGACGAGCGCGCCATCCCAGTTCTGCTGCAGATGCTTGATCTCTCCAATGAGCAGGCGCTGGTGGGCACGACAACTCCCGAAGAGCACCTTCAGCAGCGCGTCTTCCTGGTCAAGAATGGTATCGAGGCCGGTCGGCAGTATGCCCGCATCGCGGGTCACGGTCCGGGTGTCTCCCGTTTTGCCGAGGCACTGGAACGGGTCATCGATAGCAACTTGCCTACCGAGTTGCGGCTGAGGGCCAAGGCAGCCCTGCTGGAACTACGAGAGTAACGCCGCTTGCTCAAGCCTCTCGGTGCGGTAGGATGAAGACGAGATCCACGGGGGGCGTGTCTGCCGGAGTGTGGGTCGGCCAGAAAGGAAGTCCATGTCCAGTATTCACCTCGCCAGCCCGCTGGAAGGCAAGCGAGTAGGTTTTATCGGCAAGCTCGGCGGACTGAATCGCCGTGAAGCCCAGCAACTGGTGCATCGCCAGGGTGGTGCGCTGGCCGATTCGGACTTCATCGAATCTGCCGATGTCGACCTGGTTATCATCGGCGCCGATAGTTGGCCGCCAGCCAATGCACAGCAGCTGCTGGGGCCGGCCATCGAGTCAGCCGTGGCTGCCGGACGCGTCGAGGTGATCAGTGAGACGGAACTCTGGCAGCGACTCGGACTGGTCGACGACGAGCAACACATTCGTCGGCTCTACACGCCAGCCATGCTGGCCGAACTACTCGATGTCTCGATCGCCGTGATCCGTCGCTGGCATCGGCGCAAGTTGATCGTGCCGGCTCGCGAGGTACACAGGCTGCCCTATTTTGATTTTCAGGAAGTAGCAACGGCCCGCCGGCTGGCGGAGCTGCTGGCAGCTGGTGCGACGCCCGCGGAAATCGAGCGACGGCTGGATGAACTGGCTCGCTTCGTCCCCGGCGTGGAACGACCAATGGCACAACTGTCGGTGATGGTCGAGGGCCGCCAGATTCTGCTGCGCCAGGGAGCGGGGCTGGTGGAACCGGGCGGACAGCTGCGAATTGACTTTGATACGCTCGATCAATCGTGCCCGCCGTCGCTGGAGTTGCAGGTGGATGAGCCAGCGGAAGAAGAACAACAGCCGCCAGATGACGACTTCCCAGCGACACTCTCCTTTGACCTGCTGAGCCAGGTTCACCGCGCACTGACGCCTGACGACATGCTGGCAGAAGCGACGTCGTTCGAAGACCAGGGACGCTTGCCAGAAGCGATCGAGGCGTACCGCTCATTGCTAGTCGCAGTTGGACCTCACGCCGAAACCTGTTTTCAACTGGCCGAATTGCTGTTTCGCGTCGGTGATCATGGGGCAGCTCGCGAACGCTACTACATGGCGATTGAGCTGGACGAGGACTTCGTCGAAGCACGTGCTAATCTTGGCTGCCTGCTGGTTGAAACGGGCGATCTGGAATTGGCAGTGGCCGCTTTCCAGGGTGCGCTGCGACATCACCCGGATTTCCCCGACGCTCATTACCACCTGGCCCGCCTGCTTAAGAAATGTGATCGCCACGAGGAAGCCCTGCAGCACTGGAGAAGTTTCCTTGTGCTGGCACCGGAAAGTCCCTGGGCCGACGAGGCAATCGACCAGGTTTCACGCCAGTGGCGCGATCAGCCCGTGGGAACTGAGTAGCACCTAACTGGTCTCTTAACTATCCTAGCAGGTAGCCGTTGCTGGCCCCGCGCGGGGCTGATTCTTGACGGTCACTATGTTGGGGATGAGTCACGCACAGCGTGGCGCAAAGTGCATGAGCGACATTTTTCTTCAGTTCGAGAAAGTTGACCCGACAACTTTTGCCGTGCTCTCGTCGTTTCTGACGATCAGCCTGTTCTTCAAGTTCAATCGCTTCTGGAGCGCGCGAAACCTCGACATCGTCCTGATGATCCTGCTCGCTCCAGGACTGCTGTTGATTAACCAGGGACGGCATGACCAGGCACTGGCCGCTGCCTCGTACCAGGCCAGCGAGTTGCCGGCAGGGGCTGAAGCGGAGGATCAAGATTCAGCTGAGCAGGAGAGGCAACGAGAACAGGCAATCGCGGCCCTGCCAGACTATGTCACCGGCCAGAACCAGGAGTTTTACGGCTTTCTCGCCCTCTGGGGGGTCGGAGCCTTGCTGCTCGTCCGTATGCTGCTCGATGCCACCATGGTCCGCCGGCCATTGCTTGAGCCGAACCTGACCGCTGGCGGGCTGGTGTTCCTGTCGATCTGCCTGTTCACCCTGATGGCAGCGAATGTGATCATGGCAGGACAGGCTTACCAGCAGCGCGTCAGCTCGACGCCAGTGGCACTCAGCCAGCTGGAGAGTGTGGAGATGGCCGAGCGGCACGCTCCCGGCTTTGCGCTGCTGGAAACGATGCCGGTGATTCCGGTTGAGTTCTGGCTGACCGGTCGTGGAGATGCTGGTTCACGACAGCTGAACGTCGATATTCGACTGGTGATTGCCATTGTGCTGGCAGGACACCTGCTGATTGTGATTGGTATGGTGCTGACCTCAGCCGTCCACTTCCACAATTTTCGCATGGGGATCGGAGCAGCCACGCTTTACCTGATGTTGCCCTACACGTTCCAAATGGCGGGGCAGGCAAGCCATGTCATTCCTGGCGCGCTGCTGGTCTGGGCGATTTTCCTGTTTCGCCGACCGTTGCTCTCAGGAACACTGATCGGGCTGTCGCTCTGTATTTACTATCCACTCTTCCTGGTACCGCTCTGGGTCAGCTACTACTGGCGCCGTGGCCTCTGGCGATTTATCAGCGGATTGCTGATCGGCTGGGCCGTGCTGGCTGGTCTGCTGCTGTTGGAGACAGCCAATTCTGTGGAGTTTTTCGTTCAGCTGAAGCGGTTGTTCGGCATCATGTGGCCGCGGATGGAAGGGATCGAGGGTGTCTGGAACGTCGGCTGGGATCCCGTCTACCGCCTGCCTATCCTGGCGGCATTCGTGGCGCTCTGTGGCACGCTGGTACTCTGGCCGACACAAAAGAACATGGGTACCTTGCTGGCCTGTACAGCAGCAGTCATGGTGGCGACCCGGTTCTGGCATGGTCAGGACCCGGGCCTCAACATGGCCTGGTACTTGCCCCTGTTGCTGCTGACCATCATGCGACCCAACCTCGAGGACCGGATCGCGCTGAATATGGTCAGCGGTTAGCTGATCGCCTGCGCAGCTGGCCGACGGACTGCCCATTCACGGGTGAATCCAAAGAAGCTCACCGCAGAGACGCTGAGAGCGCAGAGGCCAGCGTGCGAGCTGGATCAGCTTAGGCCCGCAGGGGCAGCACGCACCCCAGATTACTCTTGTCCGTCAGCCGCTTCTGACAATTCGAATTCCGCCCAGACTGGCAGGTGATCTGACAGTGCTAGTGCCTGTTGCAGTGACAGGTTGAAGCGGCGCATGAAGCGAAAGCTGTCGGACCTGCCTTTCAATTCAGCGGTGGCAGTTGTGTGAACAATGATATTGTCAACTTGTTGGGACAGGCGGGTGTCGGTGAACTGGCCCTTGTCGAGTGTGCTAGCCAGGCCGGCCGGTCCCAGGATGGAGTCGAGGGTTTCACTGTCGGCCTGGAAAGTCCCCAGCACGATCACGTCATCCTCAGCTCGTGTGCCGTTGGCGATGAGGGCATGGACCTCGTCCAGCAGTTCCAGTTCCCGGTCAGGGTTCTCCGCATCGATGCGGACGTTGACCAGCGTGAAGCTAAACGGGGTCTCGGAGTGTTCCTCGCGCACCTGGAAGAAACCGACGAAGGGTGGATGCTCAAACAGGTCGTCGGGATCCTCGATAGCGCAGCAGCGTGCCAGGTCCGCGTGCAGTAGCTGCCGGTTATAGATGTAAGCGTACTGCTGCTTGTAGGCGGAACGACCGAGCGGTCTGCTGGACAAGTAACTGTACTGCGGACCAAAGCGGTTCATCTCCTCGACCAGCAGGGCCAGCGCGTCCTGGCCGGGGCCGGCAACCTCCTGGATCGCAATCACATCGAACTGGCGGCAGATACGAGCCAGTGCCTGCATCGTCGGCAAGTGACTTGACTTGGTCCTGCCAAACACCTGCAGGTTGAATGTTGCAATCCGCAGCCGGTCGCTGGAACGTTCGGTCAGCACCGATTCAGCCTGCACCAGGTTGTCGCCACGACGTCGCAGCTGCAGCTGGTCCAGGCCCTCGAGCTGGAATTGCTGAAAGAACAGGACCAGGCCAATCGAAAACAGAACCAGTATCAGGCAGAGTCGTCTTGTGCGCATCGTGCAAACTCCAGAAATACGATCATCCGCTAGAGTTTTCTTCGGATACCGCGGGAAGCGAGCTTGAGCGCGGTCGCTCGCTAGGACGTTTCTAGTGGCCAGGGACTTTGCCAATCGCCCCAGTTATCCAGATAGTGCTGGTATACCGGCTGCTGCTGGGACTGCTGGTCCAGCCAGCGACGGGTCTTTTCAACCAGCTTTTGCTCTCGATCGAGCGTGATCCAGCCAACCAGGACGGCGGTGCGGAGGAATGCAAAGTAGGTATCGAGCACATCACAGCGACAGTAATCGTTGATTTTCTGCAGCTCGCCCTGCTGATAAAGCTGTTGCACCATGCTCCCATCGACATCCATTTTCCCAGGTTTGCCCAGCAGGTTGGCGATCAGGTTCAGTCCTCCGTTGAACCGCGATGCGCCATGGTTGGTCAGAATTTCCATCAGGTCCAGGTGGCTTGAGACGTTATAGCGATGCCGCGGCTGATCGTATGAGCGGGCGTGAATCGCAAACCACTTCTTCAGATTGATGCCGAAGCGAAAGGCGGACAACTCCAGCAAGGGAATGTCAAATCCCCGTCCGTTGAAGGTCACCAGCGTGGGGTACTCGTAGACTTCCCAGCCCCGCCAGAAATCGCTCGTGACCATGTGTGGTCGAAAGTTGGGCGCGTCGAGTGCCGCCACATCTTCCAGTTCATGGTCCTCGTTGACCTTGCCCACCACCACTGAGACTGGCACATGGAAGGTGTACGGTATGAAGTCGTTGCCGCGCTCTTCCAGTAACTCTGCCCGGTATCGCTCAACGGCCTCCTCAGCCGTCAGTTGATCGCCTGGATAGCGAACTTTGCCGACCAGGTCACCGTCCACGATGCTCTCGACATCGAAGATGAAGTACCGGATCGAACTGGGCATGGCGAGGTCCTGGCGACGGGTTGCATGACAACAGGCAGGCTGGTTTGATCTTAGGGTATTGCATCGGACGAAGAATGGAAGCCACTTGATCAACGGAGCCGGGTCATGAACAGGGAACGACTGCTCGAGAGATTCCTCCAGTACGTCTGCATTGAATCGACATCCGATGAGGAGACCAGTGACTATCCCAGTTCCAGCGGCCAGCTGGAGATGGGTCGGTTACTTGTTACCCAGCTCGAACAGATCGGGCTGGCTGATATTGAGCAGGACCAGTACGGGCTGATCTGGGCCACGCTACCAGCGAACTGCGACCACGCGGTCCCCACCATTACCCTCAATGCGCATCTTGATACCTCCCCGGAAACCCCGGCCGTCGATGTCAAACCGCAGATAATCGAGGATTACCAGGGGGGCGACATCGTGCTCTCTGGAGCTGCCGACAAGGTTATTCGCGTCGCCGAGTGCCCGGAATTGGAAGAGATGATTGGCCGCACCCTGATCACCACCGACGGTACCACCTTGCTGGGGGGTGACGACAAGGCAGGTATTGCGATCATCATGGAAGCTGTCAGCCACCTGGCGGAGAACCCGCAGATCCTGCATGGCCCGGTGCGCGTGCTGTTTACCTGTGACGAGGAAATTGGACGGGGTGTGCAGCATGTCGACATTGACAAGCTGGGATCTGTGGCAGCCTATACGCTCGATGGAGGTGGTGCAGGGGATATTGACGTGGAGACGTTTTCAGCTGATCTGGCCACGGTCACGGTTCGGGGAGTCAACCTTCATCCCTCGATTGCCAAGGACCGCATGGTCAACGCCCTGCGAGCCGCCGGGAGCCTGCTCGACCAGTTGCCGCGGGACACGCTGGCCCCCGAGGTGAGCGACGGTCGCGACGGCTTCCTGCATCCCTACTCGATTGAAGGTGGCGTCGCGGAAGTCACAATCAAGATCATCCTGCGCGATTTTGATACGGAGAAGCTGGCCGCGCAAGCCGAGCTGATACGGCTCGCTGCCCAGTCGGTGCAAGAGTCATTTCCTGGTAGCGTGCTCGATCTGACAGTCCGTAAACAATATCGGAACATGGCAGACGGGCTGGACAGTGAGCCGCGGGCCGTGGAACTTGCTCGCCAGGCACACCAGAACCTGGGGTTCCCGGTCAAGCTGAGCTCGGTCCGCGGCGGTACCGACGGTTCCCAGCTGACCGAACTGGGACTTCCCACCCCCAATCTCTCCTCGGGCCAACACACGCCGCATTCGCCGCTGGAATGGGCCTGCCTGGATGAAATGCTCGAGGCCTGCCAGGTCGTGGTCGAAACATTACGGCTGTGGGGCGAACAGCAGCTGGCGGATTGATCAATTGTCAGCC